>JANNKR010000355.1:0-32896 GCA_031396395.1 Betaproteobacteria bacterium | reverse complement strand
CACCAGTTGGTGCGTGACGGCATTCCAGGCTCCCAGCACGTTCAGCCGTTGTCGCCCGGCTGCCGCCTTGACATAGACGCGGATGACACACCACAGGTGGCCACGCCACGGCGCGAGCTTCGTTTTGCGCGCAGGGAAACATCCGGAGTTGGTGGGTTACAGGCAATTTGTGGCGATGCGCGCGGTTGAAACCGCGCCTTCGACGACGTCCGGCGATTGCCCCATCCGCACAATGTAGGCGAGGTTTCAATGTCGCAAAAACCCCGTAAACAAGTACAACAGGATCGAGTGGTTTGCCAACGCCTCGCAAAGTCGCCGGCCGCGATGGTGGGCGGGGGACCGCTTTCCAGTTGAATTGGAGGGGCCGTCGATTTGGCCCCGACTTCAACTGGAAAGCGGTACCGCGACCGCCAGCGCGGCCTGCCCACAAAACTTAGCCCAACTGCCGCGACCACCAGCGCGGCCTGTCTAGAAAACTCAGCCCATCTGCTGCGACTACCAGCACGGCCCGCCAGTGCAACAAAACGACGCCATGCGCCGCGGCGGCCAGATGCTACGCCGCCTCGAGCTTCGCGTACTCCAGCGCCAGCCATTTCACGCCTTCGTCGCGGAAGTTGACCTGCACGCGGGCATCCGCGCCTCGGCCCTCGGCATCGATGATGATGCCAAGGCCAAAACGCGAGTGCTTCACGCTCTGGCCGATTCGCCATCCGGATGCGGCAGGCGTTGCCTGCGGCGCGCCGGTCACGCGGCCCCATTCGGCGTCGTCGACGTCGATCGCGCGGCGGCGGAAGGGCGACAGCCACTGCACCAGGTCCGGCGGCAACTCGTTGACGAAACGCGACGGAATGCCATAGCGCGTCTGTCCATGCAGCATCCGGCTCTGCGCGTGAGTGAGGTAGATGCGCCGCCGCGCGCGCGTGATCGCCACGTACATCAACCGCCGCTCCTCCTCCAGACCATCGGCTTCGGAGAGGCTGTTCTCGTGGGGGAAGAGACCTTCCTCCAACCCGGTAACGAACACGGTGTGGAATTCGAGGCCCTTGGCGGAGTGCACCGTCATCAACTGCAGCGCCGCGCGGCCCGCTTCCGCCTGGGTGTCGCCGGCCTCCAGCGCCGCGTGCGTGAGAAATGCAGTCAGCGGATCGGTGGCGCCCTCGTCGATGGCGGCGAGGTCCTGTGCCGCCAGCGGTACGTCGCCGGCCACGGCGTCCGTACGAATGGGGGCATCCGCGTTCAGCTGCACCTCGCGGACGAAATTGGTGGCGGCGGTGACCAGTTCCTCGAGATTTTCCACGCGGTCCTGCCCGTCCTTCTCCGCCTGATAGTGCGCCAGCAGTCCGGAATGCGTGATCACGTGCTCGACCGCCTCCGGCAGCTGCAGGTCGCGCGTCTCCACGCGCAGTTTTTCGATGAGGCGGACAAACTGCGCCAACGCCGCGCCGCTCTTGCCGCCAACCGTGCCTGCGACTGCGGCCTCCCACAGCGAGCTTGTGGCGTTGCGCGCGGCGTCCTGCAGCTGCTCGAGCGTACGCGCGCCGATGCCGCGCGGCGGGAAGTTCACCACGCGCAGGAACGAGCCATCGTCCTGCGTGGCCGAAACGAGGCGCAGATAGGCCAACGCATGCTTCACCTCGGCACGCTCGAAGAAGCGCAGCCCGCCATACACGCGGTATGGGATGCCCGCGCCGAACAACGCGTGTTCCAGCACGCGCGACTGCGCGTTGGATCGATAGAGCAACGCCACTTCGTCGAGGGACACACCGTCGTCACCCAACCCCTTGACGACATCGACGATGAACGCCGCCTCGTCGTGGTCCGACGGCGCGGCGAACGCGCGCACCGGCTCGCCCTTGCCTTCGCTGGTCCACAGGTTCTTGCCGAGGCGTGCCTGATTGTTGCCAATCAGCGCATTGGCGGCGTCGAGGATGTGGCCGTGCGACCGGTAGTTCTGCTCGAGCTTGATCAGCTTGACCGGCTGCTCGGCGGTGCTGAAGTCGCGTTCGTACTGCTGCATGTTGGCGACCTTGGCACCGCGGAACGCATAGATCGACTGGTCGTCGTCACCGACGGCGAAAACGGCGGTGTGCGGTCCGGCCAGCATCCGCAGCCATTTGTACTGCAGCGTGTTGGTATCCTGGAATTCGTCAACCAGCAGGTGCGAAAAGCGCCGCTGGTAGTGGTTGCGCAAGCTGTCGTGACCGGCCAGCAATTCATAGCTGCGTAGCAGCAGCTCGGCGAAATCGACCACGCCTTCGCGCTGGCACATTGCGTCGTAGAGCGCGTAATGCTCCACCTGCCGGCGCGTGTGCTCGTCGCCTGCCTCGACCATATTGGGCCGCAGGCCCTCGTCCTTGGCCCCCGCGACAAACCACTGGAACTGGCGGTGCGGGAAGCGGGTCTCGTCGATGTTGTTCGCGCGATACAGGCGCTTGATCAGCGACAGCTGGTCCTGCGTGTCGAGGATCTGGAAGAGCTGCGGCAACTGCGCCTCGCGAAAATGCGCGCGCAACATCCGGTTGCACAGGCCGTGAAAGGTGCCCACCCACATGCCGCGCGTATTGACGGGCGTCAGCGCCGACAGGCGCATCAGCATTTCCTTGGCCGCCTTGTTGGTGAACGTCACGGCCAGGATCGACAGCGGACCGGCCTGCCCGGTGGCCAGCAACCACGCGATGCGCGTGGTCAGCACCCGCGTCTTGCCGCTGCCGGCGCCGGCCAGGATCAGCGCCGAGGCGTGCGGCAGCGTAACCGCCGCCAGTTGTTCGGGATTGAGGTGCTCGAGGAGCTTCGATGCCATGAGATGCACTGCGCCAAATCAGCATGATAGCCGACCCTATTTTTGCCTGCGCCGCCTCGGCGCGATGCCACGCTATAATCGCGCGCATTCGATCGGCCATCTTCCATGCCCCGCGCCCCCCCCGCCACCCCCGCCGCCAACTCCGCCACGATGCGCGCTTTCGTGCATCTGATCCGGTCGGCCGCGCCGTACGTCCACTCGTTTCGCGGCAAGACTTTCGTGATCGCCTTCGGCGGCGAGGTGGTGGCCGACGACGAATTCCTGGGCGTCATCCATGATTTGAACCTGCTGCACAGCCTTGGCATCCGCCTGGTGGTCGTGCACGGCTGCCGCCCGCAGGTGGAGGCCATTCTCGAGGCGCAGGGCATCCCCAGCAACTATGCGCACGGCGTGCGCGTCACCGACGTCGACGCGATGGACTGCGTGCTGGAAGCGGCCGGACAGGTGCGGGCGCGCATCGAGGCGCTGCTGTCGCTGGGCCTTGCCAACTCGCCGATGGCCGGTGCCCGCAACCGCGTGTCCAGCGGCAACTACCTGACCGCCAAGCCGATGGGTGTCCTGGGCGGCGTCGACATGCAGCTGACCGGCGAAATTCGGCGCGTCGACAGCGAGGCCATCGCGCAGCGGCTGGACGATGGCGATATCGTGCTGATCTCGCCGATCGGCTATTCGCCCACGGGCGAGATCTTCAACGTCACGGTCGAGGAAGTGGCCACCCAGGTGGCCGTGCGTCTCGAAGCCGTCAAGCTCATCTTCCTGATGGATACGGATGGCGTGCGCAACGGCCGCCGGCAGCTGCTGACCGAACTCTCCACCAGCGACGCCGAAGCGCTGCTGGCAAAAAATGGCAGGCTCGCCCCCGATGTCCGGGTATACCTGCCCGCCGCGATCCGGGCGTGCAACAACGGCGTCAAGCGCGCTCACCTCATCAGCCGCCGGATGGACGGCGCGATGCTGCTCGAGCTTTTCACCCGCGACGGCGTTGGCACCATGATCGCCGCCACGGCTCTGGCGCACATCCGCAATGCGACTATCGATGACGTTGGCGGAATCCTTGCCATCATCGAGCCGCTGGAAGGGCAAGGCGTGCTGGTCCGCCGCTCGCGCGAGCGCCTCGAGAGCGAAATCGAACGATTCGTCGTCGCGGAGTACGACGGCCACATCGTCGGCTGCGCGGCGCTGTATGCGTTTCCTGAAAACAAGCTCGGCGAATTGGCCGCCCTTGCAGTGCAGCCCGACTTTCGGCGGGAAGGGTACGGCGAAGCGCTGCTGCAGGAAGTCGAAGCCCGCGCCCGCAAACTGAAGTTGACCGAGTTGTTCGTGCTCACCACCAAGACCGCGCACTGGTTTCTCGAGCGCGGCTTTCGCACCGCCACCGTGGCCGATCTGCCGCAACAGAAACAGGCCCTCTACAATTTCCAGCGCAAGTCGCTCGTGTACCGCAAACCGTTGTAAGGAGCAATTCGATGGCCCGCATGGTCCAATGCATCAAGCTCGGCCGCGAGGCCGAAGGACTCGATTTCCCGCCCTATCCCGGCGAACTTGGCAAACGCATCTATGAAAGCGTGTCGAAGGAAGCGTGGGCCGCGTGGCTCAAGCACCAGACGATGCTGGTCAACGAAAATCGCCTGAGCCTCGCCGACGTGCGCGCCCGCAAGTGGCTGGCCGAGCAGATGGAGAAACACTTCTTCGGCGGTGGCGCCGAGATGCCGCAGGGCTACGTGCCGCCGTCAGCCTGACTCGATCTTGCGTCGCATCGAATTGAGGAGGTGACGGTGGAACATATGGCACACCGCCGCCTCGATCGGCTGCCATAGCCAATCCGGGCGCTTGCGGCTCACGTAACGCGTCGTGACTGCAACCTCGGTGCCGCGCGACGGCAATTCGCGCAGCGTGTAGCAGCCCCCGGTCAGCAGCAGACCGTTACCGACGGCGAGATGTTGCTCGACGACTTCGAAGCCATAGTAATTGCACGGGTCGATGTGGGTTACGCGCTTGCGCAGGTGTCCTCCCTGATAAACACACGTCGCCACATCGCCCACTGCGCGCTTCGAACCCTCGGTGCGGATGGGCAGCGGCAGCAGCAAGCGCAGCAACATCGGCGGCGGTACCTCGATTTCCTCGTAGAACATCAGGACATCCCAAACCTGCCCTGGCGCGGCCGTGAAATTCATCCGCGTGACGATCGTCGTGGCCGAAGCGGCCAATGCGACGGCGAGCGAATCCATCCCGCCGCCGTCGGCCGGATGCATACCCGATTGTGGCGCAAGCGGTCTCATCGATGTCCGTTCCGGAAGTTCAGCACAGGGTGTCCGCCGGCCGCACGTCGACGATGCCCCACAGCATCGCCCGGTCGGCTGCTGCGCGGTTGGTCGAAAGTGCCACAGGTGGCTCGCGGAAACTTCGCAGCACGACGACCGCTTCCGGCGCGGCAGCCCGCTTCACTGCATTGAACAGCCGCAACCGGTAGGTGCCGTCCGCGCCATCCAGGATGTTGGAGAGCGCAAACCCGTCGACGCTTCCCGCAGGCTGACGCTCGAGCCAAGTCGCCGCGTCGGCATGCACGAGCCGGATATCCTTGGCCTCCGGGGGCGACGCGGCGGTGGACAGTTCGCCCAGCAGCAGCGCTCGCGCATACGGATTGGTCCGGTTGCCATGGCGAGCGAAGCACCGCTCCATGCGCGCACGCATCACGGCGCCCAGACGCGGCGGCAGGAAGTCGAGAAAGGGCGCGGCGTAGACCGCGCGGAGCGCAGTAAGCGACATGAGCCCGTCGATGGCTGCGCGAAACCGTAAGGTGTCGAGATGCCGCCGCCAGAATTCGATCTGTTCCGCAGGATCGTCAAGATCCAGGAACGCGCGCACCCGCGACGGCCACCACCCCGCCAACGGCGCCAACGAACGCCCGAAGCCCATCACGCGCTCGGCCGTCCCATGGCCGCCGCGCTCACCGGAAAAACGCTGCTCAGCATAGGCGAGCTGAACGGGATTGATGTCGACCGCCACCACATCGTGGCGCGGTGCCAGCATCATCGCCGTGCACCCGGCCGAGGCGATACAGAACACGCGACCACCGGGACGGAACGCCTCGACCTCGATCGACGCGTCCTCGTACATGCGCCCGAACAGCACCTTGCCCGGACCGCCGCGCGCGTCGAAGCGCCCGTGCTCCCATACCGTTTCGGCGCCGCCCGCGCTCATGACCATCCGGGCAGGCTGGCGCTGACCCATACCAGGATCAGGAATGCGAAGTTCTTGACCACCATCCCCGCCGGATCGTGGATGAGATGGCGCGCCCACAGCAGGCCGTTGGCATTCAGCGTAACGAGAAGCACCGTCTGCACCACGGCGCACGCGACCGGTGCAATGGCGCTCAATGTCCACGCCGCCAGCGCGACCTCGACCACGCCGAGCGCCATGAGGAACGGCACGCCGAAGCGCGGCCCGTAGTTGGGCACGGCCCTGACGACTTCGAATTCGTGCGGCTGGCCGCGCAGGAGCTTGCACCAGAGTCCCTCGTACAACCACACGCCGGCTACGGCCACGCGGATCAACCAATACGGTGGCAGCAACTCGATCATGACGTCCCTCTTGTCGACAGGCATCCCCGTCGACGGCGAACCGGTCGCCACCGACATCAAAATCTTATACCGGCGGGACGTCACCAGACAGCGGAAAGGCCGGCGGAGTGATGACCTCGATCAAACAATCTGCATCGATGTCGACCCTGCAAAGCGAGCAGCGCGCCGTCAACGCAGGGGCGCGCGGGTTGACGCGAGGGGGCTAGCCGCGCTTGCGCCGGGTTGCCTTGGGCAGAATCTGGCGGAGAATCCCCTCGCAGGTCTTCGGCGACATGTATCGGGGCACCGGATAGTTGGTGTCGGCTTCCCAACATGCAGCTTTGGCCAACTCGGGAATGTCCGCTTCGCGCAGCGTGTCCAGATGCAGCGGGATGCCGAGATCCCGGTTCAGCGCGTCGACCGAGTCAAGGAATTTCTTCGCCAGTACCGCCGGGCGCTCCCCTTCCCTGCCCACGCCCGCGCGCACCGCCAGGACGGCCAGTTTCTTCGTGATGGCCGGACTCAGGAACCGCAACACGTGCGGCAGGACCATCGCGTTGGCCAGGCCGTGCGGCGTGTGGTACTTGCCACCCAGCTGATGGGCGATGGCGTGGACATACCCCACGTTGGCGCGCGTAAACGCAATGCCGGCGTAGGTCGCCGCCAGGGACATCTGTTCGCGCGCCGCCAGGTTCCTGCCATTGCGGTAGGCGATGCGCAGGTTGCCGTAGATCATGCCGACAGCCGCCAGCGCCATGCGATCCGTGTGGGTGTTCGACCAGTGCCCGACGAACGCTTCGATAGCGTGGGTCAGCGCATCCATGCCGGTGGCCGCGGTCACATGCCTGGGCAGCCGGATCATCAGCGTCGGGTCGAGTGCCGCCATCGTCGGCACCAGACGCGTGTCGGCGATCACCAGCTTGCGGTTGGTCGCGGGATCCGAAACCACCGCTGCCACCGTCACCTCGGACCCGGTGCCTGCCGTGGTCGGTACCGCGTAAATCGGCACCGGCGCGCGCAACCCCTTGAAATAGCCGACCAGCTTGCTGGGATGCTTCTTGTTGGCGACGGCCAGCGCGATCGTCTTTGCCGCATCCATCGGCGAGCCGCCGCCAAACGCTACGATGGCATCACAGCGGTGCTTTTGGAAGAACGCGATGCCTTTCTCGATGATCGGGATCGGCGCATCCGGCGTTACCGCATCGAAAACGACATGCGCAATGCCACCCTCGGAAAGAGCCTTGATCAGCGCGTCCGGGAGGCCCATCCCGGCAACGACGCGATCCGTCACGATCAGGATCTTCTTGTGACCCAGGCCGCACAGGGCCTGCCCCAACCGCCGGCTTGCGCCTGGGCCGACCAGCAGCATCGGCTGGGGAATCGGCAACAATCCCGTGACAACACCCGCTGCACGCATCGCCGTCGACAGTCCGACCGAGCGCACCACGTCACTGACCACACCCGGCATCTCCATCACGTCCGCTCCCTCATTGATTCCTTCGACCCCGCTAGCTTGCACCGAACTGCGGTGCCAAACCAAGAGGTTCCCGACCAGTTTTGTCGATCAGGATCAAACACCAGCGGATTCGTTGACGGATTTGCGACCTTATTGCCTTAGAATTCATGGCAAATCCGCGGGTATGCAATGAAAAATGTGGTCGGTATCAGCCTGGGTGCAGGCGATCAGGATTTCCGGTTCAGTGCCAGGTTCCTGAGGCAGCCGTTCGATGTGCGTCGCCTGGGTACCAACGGCAGCACGACCAAGGCCGTGAAGCTGCTGAAGCATTGGGAGCAGCACGCCGACGCCATTGGACTCGGCGTCGTCAAGGACGGCTACGTGGTCGGTGGGCGGCGCTACGTCGAAAAGGACAGCGCGAGGATGACGGGTGCGGTGACGCGCATTCCCGTCACCACCGGCGGCCGGTTGAACGACATCCTGCAGGAATGGGCACTGCGCCACGTCCAGAACAAGCTGGGAAATTATTTCAACAACGCCAACGTCCTCTTCTTTTCGGGGCGGACGAATTACAAGCTGGCTCTGGCCATCTCGGAGTTCACCGGCAACCTGCAGTTCGCCGATCCGCTGCTGCAACTCGGCGTGCCGAAGATGCTGACGTCGCTCGACATGCTGGAGCTCTATGCCAGCGGTGCGCACCACGTGCTCGACTGGGCGCCGGACAGCGTGATGTCCTCGGCCCCGGTCAGGGAATGGAAGCAGTTCATGTTGCGCCGGGCACTGCAGGATGCGACGGTGGTCGTGGCCCCCGTGCACGAGCTGGACGGTTTCGGCATGGAAGAACTGGCCGGCAAGACCATCATCACGTCGACCGTCAACGACCAGCGGATCGCGCGGTTCAAGGACAAGGGCGTCCACCTGGTGATCGACGGCTCGCCGGTGGTCTTCGACCACGTGCTGGATCCGAGTCTGCTGGATGCGATGATCATCGCCGGGACCGGAAAGGCCCCTGACGACATCCTCGAGGACGATTACCTGGAGATCATCACCGATCTCCAGCTGGAGCCGCGCATCATCTATCCCAACGGGTTCAAGCGCGTCAATCGCTTTGCGTTCGTCATCCACCCGCTGTCGCAGGAGTACTTCAAGAACATCAAGCCGATCGAGCTCCTGTCGCACGTGTCGCCGCCCGTGTTCATGGATACGCTGGAGAAGGCGATGGCCTATGCGCCGCCCTTCGTCTATTCGAAGATCACGGGCATCAAGTCGCCCACCGGCGTCGAGGCCGAGGGCTGGCTCATCTCGGTCGGCGGGACGCCGAAGGAGATCATGAGCCACAGCCCCGAGTTCACTTATCGCCGCCTGCTGGATGCCGCGCGGATGGCCAAGCGGCTCGGCGCGCAGATCATGGGGTTGGGCGCATTCACCAAGGTGGTCGGCGACGCCGGCCTCACCGTCGCCAGGCGCGCACCGCTGCCGATCACGACGGGCAACAGCTACAGTGCCTCCGGCGCGCTTTGGGCCGCGCATGACGCAGTGCTGCGCCTCGGGCTGGTGCGCGCGCCGGCGCGCGGCAACAGAGCGCCGTTCAAGGCGATGGTCGTGGGCGCCACCGGTGCCATCGGCTCGGTGTGCGCGCGCCTGCTGGCGATGGTCGCCGAGGAGGTCTACATGGTGTCGCCGGAAACGGCAAAGCTGCTGTCGCTCAAGGGGTCCATCCTGAAGCAGACACCCGGGGCGAAGCTGTTCCTGTCCTCGCGCGCGGACAAGCATATCGCCGACATGGACATGATCGTCACCGCGACATCGGGTGCGGGCAAGAAGGTCCTCGACATCATGAAGGTCAAGCCCGGGTGCGTGATCACCGATGTTGCGCGTCCGCTCGACCTGCCGCCCGACGAAGTCGCCAAGCGCCCCGACGTGCTGGTGATCGAATCGGGCGAAATCCTGCTGCCCGGAACGACATCGATGAAGAACATCGGGCTGCCGAAGAACGTCGTCTATGCCTGCCTTGCCGAGACCATTGTGCTTGCGTTGGACGGACGCTTCGAGAACTTCACGGTCGGTCGCAACATTGAGTGGGAGAAGGTGCGCGAGATCTATCGACTCGGCCGCAAGCATGGCATGAAGCTCGCGGCCATTTCCGGGGTCAATGGGCCGTTCTCCGATGCGGACATCCGCCGCGTGCGCAAGCTGGCGCTTGCCGCGCGGGCGAAGCGCGCGTTGCCGGCTCCGAAGACGAGCACCGCCAAGCGAGCCGTAACACCGCGCCGGACCGGAAGGCGCGCCGTAAAGGCCGCCTGAACGCTTCGCACCCGCCAGCGTGGAGAACGAGCAGAGCAGCGGCCCCGGCCCGGAAGCGCCGGTGATGGAGGCAGCGGTCCGCCAGACGCCGCGCCCGCGCGGCGCGGTGCGCCTCGGCAACTTCCTTCTTGCACTGCTGCGCCGACTGTTGTACCTCGTCGTGCGCACGCAAGTCACGCCAGACGAGGCCGCGTCGCTGCGCGTCGATTCCCGCCTGCCGCTCTGCTACGTTCTTCAGGACCGGCACCTGTCGAGCCTGCTCGTGCTGGAGCAGGAGACACAAAAGCTCGGCCTGCCTTCCGCGCTGGTTCCGTTGGGATTCGAGTTTCCCGGCATCGAGCGCGCGGTGTTCTCGGTGATCCTCAATCGCAATCCGATGAGCATGCGAACTTCGGCGCCATCGGCCGCGCTTGCGCAGATGACGGCGGCCGTGCTGCGCGACCCGACGCTCGATGCGCAGTTGATGCCCGTGACGGTGCTCTGGGGCCGCGCGCCGGGGTCGCAGGATTCGCTCGTCAAGGCGCTGTTTGCCGACGCGTGGGCGACGATGGGACCGCTGCGCCAGCTGCTGACCATCGCGCTGCACGGCCGCCAGACCCGCGTCTCCTTCGGCGACCCGATCTCATTGCGACGTTTGATCGACGAGGAGACCGATGAAGCCACGGCGGTGCGCAAGGCCAACCGCTTCCTGCGCTTTCACTTTCGCCGGACCCGCGAGGCGGCGATCGGCCCCGACCTGTCGCACCGCGCCAACCTGATCCGGTCGATGTTGGCCTCGCCAGCGCTGCAGGAGGAAATTGCGACGGAGTCCACGCGCCTTGGCGTGACCACGGAGGTGGCCGAAGCCCATGCGCGCAAGTTCGCCTGGGAGATCGCGTCGGACTTCAGCTATCCGGTCGTGCGTGCCGGGGAAATCCTGCTCAAGCGGTTGTGGCAGCGCCTCTACGACGGGATCGAGGTCCACCACGGCGACGAGCTCGCCCGCGCCGCCCCCGGCAAGGGACTCGTCTACCTGCCCAACCATCGCAGCCACATCGACTATCTGATGCTGTCCTACCTGGTCGTCGCGCAGGGGCTCGCGCCGCCGCACATCGCGGCCGGTGCCAATCTCAACTTTCCGGTCGTGGGTCCGCTGCTCCGCCGCGGCGGCGCGTTTTTCCTGCGTCGCAGCTTCAAAGGCGTGCCGCTCTATGCGGCGGTGTTCCGCGAGTACCTGCACGCAATGCTGGCCAGGGGCTTTCCGATCGCCTATTTCATCGAGGGCGGCCGCAGCCGCAGCGGGCGGACGCTGGTGCCGAAGGGCGGCCTGCTGGGCATGACCATCGAGAGTTTCATGCGCGAGCATCCGCGGCCGCTGCTGCTGGTTCCCGTCAACTTCAGCTACGAGAAGCTGCTGGAGGGCCGCACGCTGGTTGCCGAACTCGAAGGCGCGCCGAAGGGGCGCGAATCGCTGGGCGCGCTGCTGGGCGTCGTGCGCGACCTGCGGCGCGACTATGGCCGCGTGTACGTCAATTTCGGGCCGCCGCTGTCGCTCGACCAGTTCATCGATCGAGAGGCGCCCGGCTGGCATGCGCTTACCGGCGACGAGCAGCGCGACACGGCGCGGCGGCTCACGGTGCCGCTGGCACGCGAAATGGCACAGCGCATCAATGCGGCCATTGTCATCAACCCGATCAACCTGTTCGCGCTGGCCATCGTGCCCAGTCCGCGCAACGCGCTGGATGAGCGCGCGCTGGCGCAGCAGATCGCCTGGCTTTCGACCATCGCGGCGCGCGTTCCGTATTCGCCCGCCGCCGTGCTCACGCGGCTGGAGCCGGCGGCGGTGATCGCACATGCGTTAAAGCTCGGCTTCGCAACCCGCGTGGCGCATCCGCTCGGCGATGTGATCACGGTGCCGGACACGCAGGTCGCGGCGCTCAACTACCTGCGCAACAACGCGTTGCACGCCTATGCGTTGCCTGCGCTGGTCGCGAACGTGCTGGTGGGCACGCGTGAAGCCACTCCGCACCGGATCGCCGACTTCACCGAGGGTGCGCTGCCCTTCCTGCGCGCCGAGCTGACGCTGTACCACACGCCGGAGGAGGCCGTCGCGGAGTCGCAGCGCCTTGCGCTGCTGTTCGTGGAGATGGGGCTCGCGCGGGCGGGCACGGAGGGCGCGGTGCGCGCCGTGGATCGTTACAGTCCCGAGCATGCCGGGCTGGAGCTGCTCGCGCGTTCGCTGCGGCATCTGCTGCGCCGGAACTACCTGACGATCGCGCTCTTGACCCGCGTCGGTGCCGGCACGTTGCAGCGCAAGCGCCTCGAGGAGTTGATGCAGATGCTCACCCAGCGCCTGTCGCTGCTGTTCGAGTTCGCGCCGCCGGATTTCTACGAGCGCTCGACGTTCGCGTCCTACATCGACACGCTGCTGGAGACGGGACTCATCCGCGAGGACGCCGACGGGTCGCTGCACCTGCCCGAGCACACCCGCGCGTGGGAGCACAATGTCGAGCGGTTGCTGCCGGCGGACGCAGTGCTGGCCATCCGCCGCGTGGCCGTCGACCACGCGTCACTCGCGCCACCCCGTTCGTGATCGAAGTGCGATGCGAATCGACGAAACTAATCGGTGATGATGACCACGCGGCGTTGACGGCTCATGGATTCAGCGCCGAGGATGCCTGGGACATCGGTGCAATCGCGGCCTTCCTTGCGCTGTCAAACCGCATGGCCAACATGATCGGCATGCGCCCCAACGACGAGTTCTTCGTGATGGGGCGCGTGCCGCCGATCAAGCCAGATTCAGCTTGAACCAAGCCAGCATCCGGTTCCACCCATCATCGGCCTGCTGCTTGCGATAGCTTGGCCGATAATCCGCATGAAAGGCATGCGGCGTGTCCGGATAGATGACGAACTCCGACTTGGTGTTGCCGGCCGCCTTGAGCGCCGCGAACATCTTTTCCACCGTGTCGTTGGGGATGCCGGCGTCGGCGCCGCCGTACAGGCCCAGCACCGCGCCCTTGATCTGCGGGGCGACGTCAAGCGGCATCTTGTCGCCGGCCGCATAGGCGCGCGCCGTCGGGCCATACCACGCCACCGCGGCGCGGACACCGGGATTGTGCGCGGCAAACATGTGCACGATGCGCCCCCCCCAGCAGAATCCGGTGATCCCAAGCCTTGCGATGTCCACCTTGCCTGTTGCCTTGGCAAAGGCAACGGTGGCGTCGAGATCGGCCATCACCTGCGCGTCGGGCACCTTGGCCACGATGTCCGCAATGAGCTTGGGGATGTCGGTGTACTTCGACGCATCGCCCTGGCGCGCATAGAGCTCCGGCGCGATCGCAAAGAAGCCACTCCTGGCCAGGCGCCGGCAGACGTCCTTGATGTGCTCGTGCACGCCGAAGATCTCCTGCAGGACGAGAATGACGGGGAAGTTGGTTCCCGTGGCGGGCATCGCCCTGTAGGCGGGCATCGTGCCGTCCTTGGTCGGCACTTGGACCTCGCCTGCGACCAGGCCTTCGGCGGACGTGGTGATGGTCTGCGCGGCCACCGGCAGCACTGCTGCGGCAAATCCGGCGCCAAGCGTGGTCACGATGAACGTGCGCCGGTCAACATTGCGTTCTCCCAGCAGGCTCTTCAATTCGGAGCTGATTACGTCGTTCAAGCGGAATTCTCCGGTGTGATTGAGGCGCCCGTTGCAGCGCCAGAAAACTCAATCCAATCATATCGGGAGAATGCAGATCCGCGGCGTCACGCCTCATGGACAATCTGGCCGCCGGCCAGCGTGTAGCGCACGCGCCCGGGGACCTCGAGTCCCAGAAACGGCGTGTTCTTGCCCTGGCTTCTCAGGGCGGCGCGCTCCACCTTCCACCAGGCTTCTGGATCGAAGATGCAAAGGTCCGCCGGCTGGCCCGGCGCCAGCGTGCCCGCCTCGACGCCGAGAATGCCGGCCGGAACGCTGGTGATCCGCCGCAGCGCCAGAGGAAGCGGAACCCGATCCTCCCGCGACCACTTCAACGTCAGCGGCAGCAGCAATTCGAGTCCCGTCGCGCCGGGCTCGGCCTCGCCGAAAGGTACCAATTTGCCGTCGTCGTCCACCGGCGCGTGGTCCGAACAGATCGCGTCGATGGTGCCGTCGACGACGCCGGCGCGCAGCGCCGCGCGATCACTGGTGGAGCGAAGCGGCGGCACCAGGTGCGCATTGGCATCGAACCATCCGATATCGAGGTCGGACAGGTGCAGGTGATGGATCGCCACGTCGCAGGTGACGGCGACACCGTCCGCCTTGGCGGCGCGGATCATCTGCACGCTGGCGGCGGCGGAAAGCCGGCCCACGTGCAGGCGCACGCCCGTCTCGCGCGCAAGTGCCAGGATCGTGGCGAGTGCAATGGTCTCGCCGATGGCCGGCATCCCCGGCAGGCCCAGGCGCGTTGCCACTTCGCCGTCATGCGCGACGCCACCTCGGCTCAGGTGCGGATCGCTCGGCCGCAGCCACACGCGATAGCCGAATGTGGATGCGTACTGCATCGCGCGGCGCAGGAGCTGGGTGTCGAGCAGCGGCACATCGGCATGCGAAAACGCGACGCAGCCGGCCTCGGACAGCTCGCCCATCTCGGTCAGCGTCGTCCCCTGCAACCCCACCGTCAGCGCGCCCACTGGATACACGTGGGCCCGGTTGTGCGAGCGCGCTCGCAGTTTCAGCATTTCCACCAGGCCCGGCTCGTCGAGCGGAGGATCGGTGTCGGGCGGACACGCAAGGCTGGTGACCCCCCCCGCCACGGCGGCACCCAGTTCGGATTCCAGCGTGGCCTTGTACTCGAAGCCCGGCTCGCGCAACCGGGCGGCCAGGTCGACCAGCCCGGGCGCGACGACGAGTCCCCTGGCGTCGAGTACGCGATTGGCATGCCAGCCTTCCGGCGCATCCCCGGCACCGACGATATGGCCAGCCGCCACGTACAGCGTCGCAACACGATCGAGGTCGTGCGCATGATCCACCAGCCGACCGTTGACGATTTCGATTTTCATGGCGTGTTATCCCCCCGAGCGGCGCTGCGCGCCGCCCCCCCCAGGGGGCGAGCGCCTCGGGGCGGCCCTTCGGCGCTCATCCAGTGCCCGCAATGATGCTCATCACCGCCATCCGCACCGCGATGCCGAAGGTGACCTGCGGCAGGATCACGCTGCGCGCGCCGTCGGCCACGGCGGAATCGATCTCGACGCCGCGATTCATCGGCCCGGGGTGCATCACGATCACGTCGGGTTTGGCCACCGCAAGTTTTTCGTCCGTCAGCCCGTAGTGCTTGAAGTACTCGCCCGCCGACGGCAACAACGTGCCCTTCATCCGCTCGTTCTGCAAGCGCAGCATCACCACCACGTCGCATCCGCGCAGTCCCTCCCGCATGTCATGGAATACGCGAACGCCCAGCGCCTCCACCCGCGTGGGCAGGAGCGTCCTGGGGCCGATGACCCGCACCTCGGGCGTGCCAAGCGTGGTGAGGCCATGGATCAGCGAGCGCGCGACCCGTGAGTGCAGCACATCGCCGACGATGGCCACGGTGAGATTGCGGAAGTCGCGCTTGTAATGCCGGATCGTGTAGAGATCGAGCAGGCCCTGCGTGGGATGTGCATGCCGGCCGTCGCCCGCATTGACCACGTGCACATGGTTGCGGCCGTGCGCGTTCAGGTGCTGCGCAATGAGATGCGGCGCGCCCGACTGGGCGTGCCGCACGACGAAGATATCCGCGTCCATCGCCACCAGGTTGTCGACGGTGTCGAGCAGCGTCTCGCCCTTGCTGGTGGACGAGGCGCCGATGTTGAGATTGATGACGTCCGCGGACAGCCGCTTGGCGGCGATCTCGAATGTGGTGCGCGTGCGCGTGGAATTCTCGAAGAACAGGTTGAACACCGCCTTGCCGCGCAGCAGCGGCACTTTCTTCACCTCGCGCTCGGCGATCGACACGAAGGGCTCCGCCGTGTCGAGGATGCCGGTGATCACCTCCGCGGGCAAGCCTTCCAGCGTCAACAGGTGCGTCAACGCTCCCTGCGCATCGAGCTGCGGATTGCGCGTGGCGCTCATTGCCGGCCCTGGCGGCGTGCGCTCATGATGATTGCGCCGCCTCGACCGCGAGACGCAACACTTCGCCATCGCGCGAGAGGACGATCGACAGGTCGCGGGCCACGGCGAGGCGCTCGCCGCAATACGTGGGTTCGTACGGCAGCTCGCGGCCACCGCGGTCTACCAGCACCGCCAGCTCGATCGCTGCCGGACGGCCGAAGTCGAAGAGCTCGTTGATCGCCGCGCGGACGCTGCGGCCGGTGAACAGCACATCGTCGATCAACACGATCGTGGCGCCGTCGACGTCGAAGGGCAGTTCCGTGCGCCGGCTCTTGGCCTTGAGCCCGGTGGTCGAATAATCATCGCGGTAGAAGGACACGTCGATGAAACCCACCGGATGATTGCCCGGGATCATGGCGCCGAGGCGCTCCGCCAGCCACGCACCACCCGAATAGATGCCGACGAAGGCGGCGTCGAAGGCCACCGCCGGGCGCATGCGCTCCGCCAGGCGCTCCAGCAGCACTTCGGCGTCAGGAATCGGCGCGGGCGCGTTCATCGAGCCATCCCTGCAGAATCAGTCTGGCCGCCACCGCATCGCGCGTCGCGCGAGCCGTCCGCCCGCCCCGCGCGATGCCGATTTCCACCTGTGCCGACTGCGTCGTATGGCGCTCGTCGGCGGTTTCGACGGGCAAAGCAAAGGTCTTGCGCAGCCGCTGCGCAAAGGCAACGGCACGCGCGGTCATTGCATGCGGCGTGCCGTCGGCGTGCACCGGCAGTCCCACCACCAGGATCTGCGGCTCCCACGCGCTGATGATGGTTGCAATCGCCGCCCAACGCGGTGCATCGCGCGGCTCGTCGATCGTCGACAATTCCCGCGCACCGCCGGTAAGCGTGTTGCCGATGGCCATGCCGATGCGGCGAGTGCCGAAATCGAATGCCAGCACCGTGGCGGCAGGAAGCGTCACGACCCCGGATCACGCGTGCCCGACGTCTTCGGACAGCCGGGAGAAGTCGATGCCGAGGAGCTGCATCGCGGCTGGCAGCCGGCGTTCGGCCGGCAGGTCGAACAGCACCGCGGCATCGGCGGCTACCGTCAGCCAGGCGTTCTGCGCGAGCTCCTGCTCGAGCTGTCCCGCGGACCACCCGGCATAACCCAGCGAAACGAACACGTCCGTGGGGCCATCGCCCCGCCCGACGGCTTCAAGGACATCCTTGGATGTGGTGAGGCCGAGATCGTCGCTGATCGCCAGCGTGGACTGCCAGTTGCCTAGGGGCCGGTGCAGGACAAAGCCGCGATCACTCTGGACCGGCCCGCCGAAATGAACGGGCGCCGTGCGCAGCATGTCATCGGCCAGCGGGACGTCAATTTGCTCGAACAACGCCGAGAGCGTCATGTCGATCGGCTTGTTGATCACGATGCCGAGCGCGCCATCCTTGTTGTGCTCGCATACGTAGGTCAGGGTATGCGCGAAACGCGGATCGGCCATGGCGGGCATGGCAATCAGGAAGTGGTCGGTAAGATTGACGGAATCTTCCATGGCGTCGAATTGTAAACGGTAGGACGGTGCGCCACAATCAGCGGGCTTGTCCGGCACTCATTTGCCCCATTCCCCGCTCTCATCCATGCCAACCTCCGCGCCCACTTTCGCCGGGCCCGACTACGACCGGGCGCTGGTCTGGTTTCGTCGTGACCTGCGCGACTTCGACCACGCGGCGCTCTACCACGCGCTGCGCCGCGCCCGCGCCGTCCACTGCGTCTTTGTCTTCGACCGCGAGATCCTCGACGCCCTGCCCCGCGCGGACGACCGCCGGGTCGAATTCATCTGGGAATCGGTCGTGCAACTGGCCGCGGCGCTGGCCAAGCGCGGTGGCGGGCTGGTCGTCCGTCATGCCGTGGCCCGCGACGCGATTCCGCAGCTGGCGTCCGGGCTCAAGGTCGACGCGGTCTTTGCCAATCACGACTACGAGCCCGCCACGCAGGACCGCGATGCCGCCGTGGCGCACGCGCTTGCCGACCGGGGTATCGCGTTCCACACCAGCAAGGACTGCGTGATCTTCGAGCGCGCCGAGATCCTGACGCAAACCGGCCATCCATTTTCCGTGTTTACGCCGTACAAGAATGCGTGGCTGCGCAAGGTGACGCCGTATCATCTCAAGTCCTATCCCGTCGCGAAGTATTGCGGCAACCTGGCACCCGCACCCGACGTCGCCCCGCCGCCGGAGCTGGGGGCAATGGGTTTCGCGCGTACCAACCTCGCTGCGCTGGGGGTTGCGTGTGGCATGGCCGGTGGCTCGAAATTCTTTCGGGATTTCCGCAGCCGCATTGATGCCTATCGCGATGCGCGCGACTTTCCCGCGGTCAAGGGGCCGTCCTACCTGTCGGTGCACCTGCGCTTCGGCACAGTTTCAGTACGCGAACTTGCCGCGTATGCGCATCGGCTTTCGCTCGAACCCGACGGTGCCGGCGCGCAGACCTGGCTCAACGAACTGATATGGCGCGACTTCTACGCCCAGATCCTGTGGCATCACCCGTTGGTGGTGAACCGCAGCTTCAAGCCCGACTACGTCGACCTGCGGTTTCCCAACGACCCCGCGCATTTCGCCGCGTGGTGCGCGGGAACCACCGGCTATCCGATCGTCGACGCTGCAATGCGGCAGCTGAACAGTACCGGCTACATGCACAATCGGCTGCGCATGATCGCTGCGTCGTTCCTGGTCAAGGACCTGTTGGTCGACTGGCGATGGGGCGAGAAGTACTTCGCGGACACGCTGATCGATTTCGACCTCGCGTCCAACAACGGCGGCTGGCAATGGGCGGCGTCCACCGGGTGCGATGCGCAACCGTATTTCCGCATCTTCAATCCGGTGACCCAATCGCAGCGCTTCGACGCCGAGGGCAAGTTCATACGCCGCTACGTACCAGAGCTGGCAGCGCTTGACGCGAAGGAAATCCATGCGCCGTGGCTGGTGCCGCCGACGATCCAGCAGGCCAAGGGCATAGTGATCGGCCGCGACTATCCAGCGCCCGTGGTCGACCACGCACAGGCGCGGGCAGCGGCGCTGCAGCTCTTCAAGCGTGCATGAAAGTCGCCAGGACGCGCGCGGACTATTCGCGTTGACGCTCCGTGGTCCGGGCCCTACCTTGGAACCATGGCCAGCGACACCCGAGGAGGGGGTGACGCGGACCATACCGAGGAGACATCATGGAGACGCGCAAAACATGCAAGCTGTTGGCCACATTCACCGGTCTGGTGGCCGCATTGACGATGGCATCTGCGGGTGCGCTGCAATTGTTCGAACATGTCCCGGACGTCAACGACCATCCCGTTCCGGTTTACGAGTACTACAACGCCGGGACGAGCCACTACTTCGTCACGGGCAACGCCACAGAGATTGCGCAGCTTGAAGCGCTCACGACCGGCGACTGGCGGCGCGACAGCAACACGCCGGCATTCATGGCCTTCGATTTTGCGGCCAAGGCGCTGCATGTCGCTGGCGAAAATGCACAGTCGCAGCCCGTGTGCAGGTTCTTCATTCCGCCGGCATCGCACTTCCTGTCGGCGTCAAAAGCCGAATGCGATGTGGTCGCGGCAACCTATCCGGCGTTCGTGTTCGAATCGTCGAATGCGTTCTACGCATGGCTGCCAGATCAGGCCACCGGGGCCTGTCCCAAACTGCGCGTGAAAATCGGCGGTTTCGAATTCGCGCCGGTCTACCGCCTGTGGAACGCCAGGGCCGACACCAATCATCGGTTGACCACGAGCCGCAGCGAACGTGATGCGATGATCGAGCAGGGCTGGGTAGCTGAAGGCTACGGACCGGACGGCGTGGCGATGTGCGTACCCCACTGGTTCAACTGAACTTGCGCTACCTCTCGGCGGCCGGGGATCAATCCTCCTCGTGCCGCCGATGTTTCGCGTGCTCGGTCGCGAGCTGTTGCTGCAACGACGGCGGCGCCGGCTCGTAGTGGGACAGCTCCATCGACCACGCGCCAAGTCCGCCGGTCATCGACTTGATCCGCGCCGCGTAGCCTTCCAGTTCCGCCAGCGGTGCCTGCCCCGTCACCGCCAGTGCGCCTGATTGCAGCGTCTTGGTTCCCGTCACCTGCCCGCGGCGCGCGGCCAGGTCGCCGGTCACGTCGCCGATGTTGGATGCCGGACAGTTGATCTCGACGCCCACCACCGGCTCGAGCACGATCGGCTTTGCCTTGGCGATCGCATCGAGGAACGCCTTGCGGCCTGCCGCCACGAACGCAACTTCCTTCGAGTCGACCGGATGGTACTTGCCATCGTAGACATTGACCCGCACATCGTGCAGCGGGAAGCCTGCCAGCGGACCGGCCGCCAGCACGTGTTCCACGCCCTTCTGCACGGCCGGAATCAGCGACGTCGGAATCGCGCCGCCCTTGACCGTGCTGACAAACTCGAAGCCGCTGCCACGCGCCCGCGGCTCGATCTTGAGGTACACCTCGCCGAACTGGCCCGCGCCACCCGTCTGTTTCTTGTGGCGACTGTGGCCTTCGGCAAACGCAGTGATCGTCTCGCGGTATGGAATGCGGGGCGGACGCGTGGTGACCTCGAGCTTGAACTGGCCCGCCATCCGCTCGAGCACCGAGCGCAGATGCAGTTCACCCAGCCCCCACAGCACCGTCTCGTTGAGCGTGGTGTCGTGCGCCACCACCAGCGTCGGATCCTCGGCCGTCATCCGGTGCAGCACTTCCGAGATCCGCTGTTCGTCGCCGCGGCGCTTGGGTTCGATCGCCACGCCATGCATCGGCGTGGGGAACTCAAGCGGCTGCATGTGGATGTGATCCTCGTCGTGCGAGTCGTGCAGCACGCAATCGAATTCGATCTCGTCGACCTTGGCCACGGCGGCAAGGTCGCCCGGTACGGCCCGGTCGATCTCGACGTTCTTGCCGCCTTGCAGCATGAACAGGTGACCGACCTTGAACGGCTTGCGCCCGCTGCCCACGAAGAGCTGGGTGTCGCGCGTCACCGTGCCCTGATGCACGCGGAAGATGCCAAGCTTGCCGACGAACGGGTCCATGACGACCTTGAACACGTGCGCCAGCACGTGTTGCCGCGGATCGGGTTCCGAATGAAATTCGACGGCTGCCGCGCCTTCGCCCTTGGTGAAGCGCGGTGGATTGCCTTCCGTCGGATTGGGCAGCAGGCGCTCGAAGATGTTCAGCAGTTCTCCGACACCCGCACCCGTGCGCGCAGACACGAAGCACACCGGCACCAGGTGGCCGTCGCGCAGCGCCTTCTCGAACGGCGCATGCAATTCCTCCGGCGCCACCTCGCCGCGCTCCAGATAGAGCGCCATCAGCGCTTCGTCGACCTCGACGACCTGATCGACCAGCGCCCGATGCGCGGCTTCGATCGAGGAAAAATCGGCGGTGCCGGCAGGATTGAAGAAACAATCGACGACCCGCTTGCCACCGTCGGCCGGAAGATTGATCGGCAGGCATTCCTTGCCGAAGGCCGCCTGGATGGCCGCCAGCAGTACCGGCAAGTCCACGTTGTCGCCATCGATCTTGTTGACGATCACGACTCGGCACAACCGGCGCCGCGCGGCCTGCTCCATCATGCGCGAGGCAACCATCTCGATACCTGCCTGCGCGTTGATCACCACCGCCGCTGTTTCCACGGCATCGAGCGCACCGATCGCCTGCCCGATGAAATCGGGAAAGCCCGGCGTATCGATGAGATGCACGCGCGCCGCGCCGGTTTCGAGGTGCAGCAGCGCGCTGCGCAGCGAGTGCTGGTACTGCTTTTCGAAGGGGTCGAAGTCACTGACCGTGGTGCCTCGCTCGACACTGCCGCCAACCGCTATCGCGCCCGCCTTCACCAGCAGCGCCTCCACCAACGTTGTCTTGCCGGCGCCGCCCTGCCCCACCAATGCAATGGTGCGAAGTTGTTCTGTGGCGTGATTCGCCATTGTTCCTCCCTCAGGTTTGAACGGTCAATTTAGTCCAATCAAGCAACAATGCGTTGATGTGCCGCAACCTTCGCTGTGCCGGCCGGTTCCCCCAGGTCCCAGAAAATGCCCGCCATGAGGCCAAGGCCCGAACGCGCGACCGAGCCCAGCAGGTGCTCGTTGGGGGCATGCTGCGCGCACGCCGGGTAGGAATGGGGAACCCATACGGTGGGCAGGCCCAGGACGTCGGCAAAGCAATCATTGGGAAGCGAACCGCCGAGGTTCGGCAGTATCACCGGGCGCGCCCCCGTCGTGGTCGCGATGGAATCCGCGACACGCTGCACCCACGGATGTGCCGGGTCGAGCCTTGTTGCCGGCATCATCGTATCGGGCACCGTCGTGACCTCGACCTGCGGCAGACCGGCGCAGTCGAAGTGCTCGCGCAGTGCCGCCAGCAGCTGCGTGTGGTCGGTGCCAACGACGAAACGCAACTGCATGTGCGCAACTGCGCGCGGCGGGATCGCATTGACCGGATGTTCGGGGTTGCCGGTCTTGAATGCCAGCACCTCGAGGCTGTTCCACGCGAAGACGCGTTCGGCAGGCGTGAGCCCTTCCTCACCCCAGTTCGCATCGATGGCCGGGCCGCCGGGCTCGCCGGGAATCACCTCTGCCAGCGCGCGACGCACGCCGGCGGGAATGGGTGGCGGCCGCAATGCCGGCACCAGGATGCGCCCATGCGCGTCGACCACGGAGGCGATTGCGCTCGCGAGGATCGTTCCGGGATTGGCCAGCAATCCACCCCAGTTGCCGGAATGATGACCGGCCGCGCGCGACGCCACCGTCAGGTCGAAGTTGAAGGCACCGCGACTGCCCAGGAACAACGTCGGCAGGTCCGCCCGCAGGCGCGGCCCATCGGAGGCGAGGAAGAGATCGGCGCGCAACATTTCACCATGCTGCTCGCAGAATGCGCGCAACCCCGGAGACCCCGTCTCCTCGCTGGTTTCCACCAGGACCTTGACGTTGAAGCCAAGGCAACCGCGTACTGCCAGCACGCTCCCGAGCGCGGCGAGATTGATGCTGTGCTGTCCCTTGTTGTCGGCCGTGCCGCGGCCATACCAGCGATCGCCGTCGATCGCGAGCGTCCACGGGGACAATCCGGCACGCCATTCACGGTCGTAGCCGAGCACAACGTCGCCGTGCGCATAGGTCAGAAGCGTGGGCAACGCGGGATCTTCGTCGCGCCGCGCCACGAGCAGCGGACCTCCGGTCGCGACCGGATTGTCAAAGAGCCGTGACGTGAAGCCAAGCGCCGCCAGCGCCGGGGCCACTTCCTTCGCCAGGTAGGCGTCAAGGTCCGGTCCCGCGTTTTCGCGCTGGCTCTCGGTGCGGCAGGCAACCCGGCGCCCCAGGTCGACGGCGAAGCGACCGTCGTCGAAACAGGCATGCGCCGCGGCAATGGCCGCTTCGCGGGTACAGGCAGGCGCCCCGGCGCGGGGCAACGACGGGCTCATGCCTGAATGGTACACGCCCAAAGCACGACGGCGCGTTCGCACGCGCCGTCGCGGAATTCATCGCACCAGAGCCCGTCAGGCAGTGGCGCCGACGCCGGTCATATCACGCAGGTGCCGCAGCAATTCTTCCTCCTGATACGGCTTGCCCAGATACATGTCCACCCCGAGTTCCGCCGCCATGTTGCGATGCTTCTCGGCGGTTCGCGACGTGATCATGATGATCGGGATGCTGGCGTACCGGGCGTCGTTCTTGATCGTCTTGGTGAACTCGAAGCCATCCATCCGCGGCATTTCGATGTCCAGCAGGATCACGTCGGGCATCGTCTCGCTCAGCACCTGCAGGCCGTCCACGCCATCCTTGGCCGTGGTGACCGCAAAGCCTTCGCGCTGGAGCAGCCGGCTGGTGATCTTGCGCACGGTCAGAGAGTCGTCGACGATCATGACCGTCGGACGCGTGGACACCGGCGCTACATGGGCGCGCGGTCGGTCGCCCATCGCGCGATCCTGGTCCGACGGATCGAAATGCGGCACATCAGCGCGGCTTGCGAGCTGCACCGGATTGATGATCAGCACGATCTCGCCGGTGCCGAGCACCGTCGCGCCGGTGATCCCGGACACGCGCGAAAGCTGCGGCCCGATGTTCTTCACGACGACTTCCTGGTTGCCCAGCATCTCGTCGATGTGCACCGCAGCGTAGCTTTGTCCGCTGCGCAGCAGCAGCACCGAGTTGTAGCGCCCGGTCTCCGGGTTATGTACGGTGTCTCCCAACAGGCGCGGCAGGTAGTGGAACGGATAGACCCTGCCCTGCCATTCGACCTTGCGCTGGATGTAGATGTCGAGCAGTGCCTGCGCCTTGACCTGCTGCACCTGCTCGACCATTGGCGCCGGAAGCGCCCACAGGCGGCCACCGGCACGGATCAGCACGGCCTGCGCCACGGCCAGCGTGAGCGGCATCGTCAACGTGAAGCGCGTTCCCTTGCCCGGTGCCGACGCGACCTCGACCCGTCCGCCCAGCGCAGCGATCTCGCTGCGCACGACATCCATGCCGATGCCTCGTCCGGAAATCTGGGTGACCTTCGCCGCCGTAGTGAATCCGGGATGGAACAGGAATTCGGTGAGCTGCGCCTCCGTTGGCGTGGTCCCCGCGGGAACGAGGCCCAGTGCCTGCGCCCGCTCGCCGACCCGCGTGAAGTCGATGCCATTGCCGTCGTCGGCCAGGTCGATCACCACTTCGTTGCCAACCTGGCGCACGGTCAGCGCAATTTCACCGGTGTCGGCTTTGGCGGCCTTGCTCCGCGCCTCACGCGACTCGATGCCGTGGTCGAGCGCATTGCGCAGCAGGTGCTCGAGCGGGCCGACCAGCTTTTCCAGGACCGAGCGATCGAGTTCGACCTGACTGCCGTTGATTTCGAGATTGGCTCGCTTGTCCAACTCGCGGGCCGTGGTCCGCAGGATGCGATACAGGCGCTCTGACAAGCTGCCGAACGGCACGGTGCGGATGGCAAAGAGCCGTTGCTGCACTTCGCGCGACATGCGCGCCTGTGCCAGCAGCGCCGCATCGGCGTCATCGAGGTTCTTGAGCAGCGCCTGCTGCACCGTCGACACGTCGTTGATGCCTTCCGCCAGGGACCGTGTCAGTTCCTGGAAGCGCGTGTAGCGATCGAATTCGAGCGGATCGAAGTCATCCGTCTGGTCGTTCTTCAGCGTCAATTGCGACTGGATCTGCGATTCGGCCTGGATCTCGATCTCGCGCATCTGCGTGCGCAGCCGGATCACGCTGTTGGTCAGTTCCAGCAAGTTGGACTTCAGCGAGCGCAATTCGCCCTCGACCCGGGCCCGTGCAATCGCAACCTCGCCCGCTTCGTTGACCAGCCGATCGATGACGTCGGCGCGCACGCGCAACTGTGCCCGCGCGCCGGTTTCGAGTTCTTGCGCCGGATCGGCTTGTGCCGGAGCGGTGGTGACGCCTGCCGCGGGCGCCGGGGAAGGCGTGGGCGCGACAAAGGATGCGGGCACGACCGGTGCCGGTGCCGGCGTGCTCGGCGCGGACTTCGCTTCAGACGGGGTCAGGGGGACGGTGCCGGGAGGCTCGACCGGAATCGTCAGGACCGATGCCGGCACGACGGGCGCACCCTTGATTCCAGCTGGCTCGGACGGCGGCGTGACCGATTGCCCGGCGGCAGGTTCGATGGGGTCGAGGGGCGCCGAAGCGGGGACCGGCGTGGCCAGAACAACAGGCGGCACGTGCACGGTCGCCTGATCGTCGGCAATGGCAGGCATGGGCGCATTGAGTTCGCCGCGCCGCAGGGCGTCGAGTCCGAAGGCGATTCGATCGAGATCCGCGTCCAGCGCATCGAACAGTTCCACGGTGCCGAGTATCGGCGTATCGCCGTCGAGCAGGCGCGATTCCATCAGGTGCGCAAGTTCGCCCAGTCGCATGGCGCCGGCCATCCGCGCACTACCCTTGAACGTATGCAGCGTGCGGCGCAACCGCGCGGCCGGCTGCTCATCGCTGGGATTGCGGCGCCAGGCCCGGACGTCTTCACTGGCCTGCGGAAAGAGTTCCGCCGCTTCATCGAGAAATATCGGCAGCACGTGCAGATCGACGTCATCCTGCACGTCCTCCAGGGGATCAACGGTCGCCGCCAGGGCGGCGATCTGGTCCAGAGTCTCCGCGGTGACGCGCTCGGCGGCCACATCGGTCGCGGCATAACCGGCGACGTCGGTATCGGGGCGAGCCATCGATTGCGGCATATTGCTTGGTGGCGCAACGAGTGCGATCGGATGGGTTCTGGCGAGGACCGCCTCTTCCTCGATCTGCGCCAGCAGCGCCGCCGCCGCCTCGGCATCGACGATGCCCATGTCGCCTGCGGCGTTCTGCCGCAATTCGTCCAGCTCCTGCTGGATCGCCGCGGCCTCATTCGCATCACCCGCAGTGAAGGCTTCACGCGCGCGAACCCTGCCGCACAGCAAGGCCACGCCGGCCACGGCACGCGCCAGTACTGGCTGGGTTGCGCCGGGCAGCGGCGGACCGCGCTCGGAGAGCGCGAGAAGCGACTGCTCGAGCGCCCGTGCCGTGGTCGCCACCAGCGGGAATCCGCCGGTCCGATGAATGCCGCACAACGTATGGCCCGCACGTACCATCGCGGCAGAAGGCACGGCGAACGGATCGAACTGAAGCGTGGCCAGCTCGCGCTCGAGTACCGCCACGTGCTGCACGGCCTCGTCGCACAGAATCGTCCAGAGCATGCGCGACAACGTCACATTGCCGATCGTGACGTCATCGGCAGACATGCCGTCCGGCGCGGCTTCGATACGCTCCACATCGGCAGCGGACACGAGCACACCGGTGTCATCGGCATCGCCGACCAGCCGCAACGCGGGGAACGCATCACTCGGCGCCTCGGTGGGCAACGGCATGTCAATGGTTTCGAAAATCTCAGGTTCCAGCGGCATGATCGTGGCGCCGACGTCGCTGCCAAATCCAAGTTCGGGAAGATCAATGAGCGTCAGTGTCGGCTTTGCCGCCGGGGTACCTTCGGTGGTCGAGGGCGGAGCCGTTGTCGGTACCGAGGCCGGCACACGCACCAGATCGACGACGTTGGAGGGCGCGACGTCGGTCGTCGTCGCTGTGTTCGGCAACTCCCGCTCGACGGCGGCGATCGCATCCAGCAATTCTCGCGGGTCGGCTTCCAGCCGGCCTTCGTTGGTCAATGCCCCCACCCAACGACGGAAACAGGACTCGGCAACGCCGATCATCGCCTGCACCGCGCGGGTGACGGGACGCTCTTCCTCCAGCAGGCGGTTGAGTATGTGCTCCACTTCGTAGGCAAGGTCGCCCAACTGCGTCAGGCCGACCATGCGGCCGCTGCCCTTCAGCGTATGAAAGCACCTGCGTATCGTTTGCAATGCTTCACGGTCACCCTTGTTGGCTGCCAGCGCCCGCTGTTGCTCGACGACGCCATCCAGGACCTCGACCGCCTCGAACAGGTAGATCTCGAGCAGCTCGCGGTCAAGTCCGCTGGCATCGGTGGCGAGCAGCCGCTGAGTTTCCTCCGAGATTGCCGGTGCCGGTGCCGACGTCTCGGCAATCGCGTCGATGGCCGCGGCCAGATTGGCCGTTCCACGCGCATCGAGCTCGGCCAGAACCGCCTCGGCTTGCGCCACCAGATCCGGATCGCCAATCAGTTCCGCATCGTCGCGAAGGCCGACCAACTTGCGCTTCAGCGCCTCGCGGGCGGAAGCATCCGCCGGCGCCAGGTGCACTTCGTTGACCAGTTGCGGCAACGCTGCGCGCAACTCGGCCACCGCAGCCTCGACGGAATCGCCGTCGGCAGCGGCCGGCGCCGGGGCTTCACCCAGGCGCTTGGCAATCAGCGGCGCGATCAGGCGATCGCGCTCGGGCCGCTGCTGTTCGACCGCTTCGATGTAGAAGCCCAGCCCGGACAACGACTCGGCCAGCAACTCGAGATCTTCGTCGTTCACCACCGTGGCGGGATCGGCATACGTGGCGATCTGCTGCTCGCAAAGTTCGAGCAGCCGGTCGGCTTCAGCCAGACCCAGGATCTGCAGCGCGCCGCGAATCTGGGCGCTGTCCTTCGCCAGCGTGACCAGTTCGGCGCGCTTGGTGTGATCGCGGAAGAATGCGTCGAGCAACTGCTCCATATGCCGCAGATTGGCCTGGATCTCGCGTCCGACCTGGGCCAGCAACACGCGCTCCTGCGCGCGCTTGCTCATCTCGTCCAGCATGGCCACGCCTTCGCTGGTCGGTACACGGCCCTGACGGACTGCATCGAGACGCGCGAGCATCGCATCGACCTGCTGCGGGAAATCAGTGGACAGCGTCGAATAGTTTTCGAAGGCGCTCTCGGCCAGCAGCAACGCGGTGGCGTACTCCATCGCCACGGGCTCGCTGACGCCGGTCGTTGGCATCTTGTCCAGGCGCTCGACCAGCGCCGCAGTGAGCTTCATCAGCGTGCCGTTGTGGATCTCGGCCGCCTTGGCGTGCACCGACGCCAGCGTGTGCTTCAGCTTCGGCAGGTTCTCGGCGCGGCCGGAAGCAGCCTTGAGCCAGGCGTCCTTGACGCCGGACAGCTGCTCGCGCGCTTCGCGCAACAGCGGCTGGATGCGCACCACGTCGGCGGACAGCACTTCCGCGGACGGAATGAGTCCGGAGAGATTGAACGCGCGCTGGACTGCCTGCACCTGCGGACCCACGGGCGCGCAGATCGCCACGAAATAGAGCACTTCCCGGCGCAAACGGTCCGCGACCTTGGCACTGCCTTCGGCCACGCGCCGGATCTGCAGATCGATCCGGGCCGTCAGTTGCTTGACACCGAAACCGCGGTCGAGTCCGTTTTCGACCAGCCCTTCCAGTACGGCGCCAACCGTCCACCAGAAGGCACGGAGGTTGCCCTGCGTCGTGACATCCTCGATGCCGGCGATCGCATCGCGCATCGTGGCCGCACCGGTCTCGTCGCCCCGCAGCCACGCGAGCAGCCCGCGTTGATAGTGCCGGCGCTGCTTGACGAGGTGGGACGGCAGCCGATTGGGCGAGAGCACGTCGCGCGGCGCGATCCGCGGCGGCCGCGTCGACAGGTCGGGATAGAAGAGGTCGGTAGGCGCCGCTGCCTTCACGCCGCGCGCCAGTTGCATCGCCTCGTATTCGGGGTAGAGCTTGAGCGGCACCGGCGCCGCGCCATTGACGAGTTCGTCGAGGAAAATCTGGAGTTTGCGGCACCCCTTGTCGATGGCGCCTATCGATGCCGCGGGATCCTCGGGAGGCGCTTCCTCGAGACGCAGCAACTGCCGCTCGAGCTCATCGGTGTAGGCAACGACTGCGTCGAGCCCGACCATCTGGATCGCGCCAGCGGCCTGGTGCACGTGCATCCGCGCATGCTTGAGCGACGCGGTGTCCTGCGGCTGGGCGCGAAACGTGGCCAACGCCTCGATGCCGCGCGCCAGCGCCTGGTCGATTTCGCCCTGTACCCAGGACAGCGGACCGACGTCGAATTCGGAGTTGGATTCGGTTGCCACGGCTTGCCACGCTCCTCGCGCGAAAGATCAATGCAGGGACGTACAGCAATTTTCGCGCCGGGGTCGAAGGCGGGACGGCCGCGGAACGAACCGCGATCATCCCCGCCCCGGCGCGCTAGACCTTGAAACCTGCGACGGATGAACGCAATTCCGCGGCGAGCTTGGTCAGCTGGCCGATGGAAACGTTGGTCTGCTTGGTGCCCTCGGTCGTTTCCTCGGTGATCTTGAGGATGCCCTGCATGCCTCGCGTCACGTCGGTCACGGAAGTCGACTGCATCTGCGTTTGCGCCGAGATCCGGGCAATGAGGTCCGCAAGGTCGCGCGAAACCTTCTGGATTTCCGTCAGCGCCTGGCCGGCAGCGTCGGACAACTTGGTTCCTTCCACCACGCCGACCGTCGATTTTTCCATGGCAGCCACTGCGTCCTGGGTGTCGGCCTGAATGGTCTTCACGATCGCCTCGATCTGCTTCGTTGCCTCGCCGGAGCGTTCCGCCAGGCGCTGCACTTCCTCGGCCACCACCGTGAAGCCGCGGCCCGCTTCGCCGGCGGACGCCGCCTGGATGGCGGCGTTCAATGCCAGCACGTTCGTCTGCTCGGTAATGTCGGAAATCAGTTCGACGATTTCGCCGATTTCCATCGACGATTCACCGAGGCGTTTGATCCGCTTGGATGTGTCCTGGATCTGCGTGCGGATTTCGTTCATGCCGGCGATCTGGCTCTGCACGACGACACCGCCCTTTTCGGCGGCCGCCAGCGATTGCTGGGCCACGCGAGCGGATTGGGTGGCGGTCTGCGACACCTCGTTGATCGACTGCGCCATCGACAGCACGGAGGCCGAGGCCTGCTGGATTTCGCGGTTCTGCCGCTGCGAGGCTTCGTACAGGCGGTTCGAAATGGCCTGCGTTTCCTGGGTGGCCTTGGTCACCTGGTCGGTTGCGGAGTTGATCCCGCGCACCAGCGTGCGCAGCTCTTCGATCGTGAAATTGATGGAGTCTGCAATCGCGCCGGTCACATCCTCGGTCACCGATGCCTGCACGGTCAGGTCGCCGTCGGCCAGGTTGCCCATCTCGTTCAGCAGGCGAAGAATGGCCTCCTGGTTGCGCTTGTTCTCGCCTTCGCTGTCGAATGCGCGCACGCGGGCGTCATCGAGGAAAACCTTGCCCAGGAGCACCAGGGTCGCGAGTGCAAGCAGCGCGAAGAAAATGGCCACGCCCAGCGTCCACTTGCGGGTCGTTCCGGTTTCGTATTCGCGGGCAAGCGCGGTGGTGTCGATGAGCAGGGGCTCGGCGTCCACGTTGACGCTGCGCGCGGCTTCCTTGGCGGTCAGCAGGCTCTTCATGCTGCCCAGGATCGCGTTGATGCTGCCCTCGTTCGCGCCGAAGCGCTTCTGCAGATCGGCGAGCGTGGCGCGCGCATCTTCGGACCGTACCGGCGCCAACCGCAAGGCGTCGCTGCCGCGCTGCAGCCCGTTCAGGATGTCGCGGAAGGTACCGGTGTCCTTGCCGAGCAGGAAGGCGACGTCAGGCTCGATGACGTCGGAGGAGGCCAGCGTGTTGGCATTCTTGGCAATCCGCTGCGACAGCACGGCCAGCTGGTTGGCGTACTCCAGTTCGCGCGGGCTGCCCCCACCCTGGGCAATCTGTTGCGCCGCTAGCTGCGCGAGTTCAAGCACGGCGTTGTTGCCGGCATTGAGCGATTCGAGCCCCTTGGCCAGAGAAGTCAGGCTTCGTTCGTTGTCGAGCACCTGGCCCGCGGCCTTGTCCACCCGCGCCCAGCGTGTCTTGATGTTGTCCATCAACTTCAGCGTCGCCTCGTCCTGCGAGAGATCGAGACTGACGCCACGGACCGTGCCGCCGGTCAGCAGCGCGTCGAGGTCGGCGCCGAATCGATCACGACTGTCCTTGACCGCGGCAAAGGCGCTGGCCTGGCCCTGGGAGGCCAGCGCCGTGCCCCGCGCGAGCCGTTGCGACAACATCTGCATTTCCGTGGCGGTGGCCGCGGCGGCGGCGTTCTGACTGGACTGCCGACCGTCCAGAAACACCATCAGCGCCGCGAACACGAGAAAAGTGACCATGAGCACGCCCAGCGTCTGGAACTGCTTGACGACGGGCATGGCGCCGATGAACGGCAGCTTCTTCGGCATCGCCATGTTGGCAGTGGCGCTGCGCAGTTGCTCCATGATGGAAACCGACGCCAGTGGGTCGTAGCCCCCCTGCGGCTGCCCCATCTTGACCTGCGTGGTCGGCATGTCGATTTCGATGTCGGCGGGCCTGCTCTTGCCGCCGCCGAAGATATTGGAAAGTTTCAGCGCCATTCTCTTGTTCTCCGATGCCCTGTGCTGCCTAGATCCCGACCTGCAGAAATGCGGGATCCTGGGCTAATTTTGCGAGGTCGATCTCCTGCCATGCATGGCCATCCCCGTCCATCCAGCGCTGCGCATACCATGCAGGCGCATCCTCCGGCGGCGCCGTCGGTGCCAATTCGGCAATGTTGCGGAGGCCAAGTACCTGCTGCACGACGATGCCCGCATTGATGCCGCCCGCGCGCGGGCCGAACACGACGAGCCGCGAGACCCCGCCGCCCAGCGCGCTGTCCCGCGCGAGAAAGCGCGCGAAATCGATGACGCTGTAGAGATTGCCGCGGATGTTCGCGATGCCGACATACCACGGCCGCGTCAGCGGCACCGGAATGATCTCGGGCAGCGTCACGACTTCGCCGGCGTCCGACAGCCGGATCAACCAGCGCTCGCCCCCGCAGGCAAGGCCAAGCCGCGACGACTCCACCTGCGCCGCGGTCTTGGTCGCAAGCCGGGTCGCGAGTTCCTTCTGGAACGTCCTGAGGTCGAGTTTTGCGGCGCGGGCCATGGAATTGCGGGGCGCTCAGCCGATCGCCGCGATCTTTTCCAGAAGCTCGTCGCGGTTGACGGGCTTCACGATGTAATCCCGGGCACCCTGCCGCATCCCCCAGATCTTGTCCGTTTCCTGACTTTTCGACGTGCACAGGATGATCGGGATCAAGCGCGTCTCCGGGTCGCGGCTGATCGCGCGCGTGGCCTGGAAACCATTCAATCCAGGCATCACGACGTCCATCAGGATCAGGTCCGGTTTCAAGGATTTGGCTTTCTGGATCGCGTCCTCGCCGTTGTCGCTGGCGACCACTTCGTACCCCGATTTGGTCAACATATCGTTCAGTACATGTCGTTCAGTCGGCGAATCGTCGACGATCAATATTTTGCGGATAGTCATGTTCCTGCCCTGGTCCTGTTCCCCGACCACTGCGCGG
>JANNKR010000349.1:0-2978 GCA_031396395.1 Betaproteobacteria bacterium | reverse complement strand
GCGCGCAGTTTGCCGCGCTGTGTGAATCACTGTCCACCATGGTGGCGCGCGTCGACCGAGTTGCGCGCATGACGGCACCGGCTCTTTGCCGCGCTGGTCCTGATCACGCCGGCGGGCGTCGCGCTATATCTCGCCGTCGGCGCGCTGGCACGATCGCGAGTTGCCGCCCGCGGACTATTGTCCTGTAACTGAGCACGCGGTAGCGTTCTGGCTAGCCCTAATACAGGCCACTGCCGTCGGCCCTGCACCGCCGCGGACACGTCGCGCCCGAAGCTGCTACGCTGACGACCACGTTACGATACCCATGCCAACGACACAGGGAACTCCCCGATGCAACTGACCGTGCTCGACCCGGGCCACTTTCACGCGGCGCTGCTGCAGAAGAAGGACTATCCCGGCGTGGACCGGAACGTGCGCGTCTACGCGCCGCCCGGTACCGACCTCGACGACTACATGCGGAAGATCGCAAGCTACAACGCGCGCGCGAGCGATCCGACCCACTGGCAGGTCGAGACATGCACCGATGCCGACTTCTTCGAACGATTCCTGGCCGACCGCGCCGGAACGGTGGCGGTCATCGCCGGCAACAATCAGCGCAAGACTGAGTACCTGGCGCGCGCGATCGACGCCGGCTTCAACGTGCTGGCCGACAAGCCGATGGTGATCGACAGCGCCGGCTTCGAGCGTCTGCAGCACGCGTTTGCCGCGGCGGCGGAGCAAGGCGTGCTGCTCTACGACATCATGACCGAGCGGCACGAGATCACCACGATGCTGCAGAAGGCCTTTGCCCTGATACCGGCAGTATTCGGCCAGTTGCGTTCGGGCAGCGTCGAGGATCCTGCCGTCACCAAGGAAAGCGTTCATCACTTCTCGAAGCTCGTTTCCGGTGCGCCCATCAAGCGGCCGGCGTGGTTCTTCGACGTGGCCCAGCAGGGCGAGGGCCTCGTCGACATCACCACGCACCTGGTCGATCTGGTCCAGTGGGAGTGCTTTCCAGGCCAGGTCATCGACTTCCACGACGACATCGAGATCCTCGGCGCGAAGCGTTGGGCCACCGTGCTCACGCACGCGCAGTTCCGCCATGTCACGCAGCTCGACGACTTCCCGTTGTTCCTGCAGCCTTATGTCGGGGCCGACGGCAACCTCCATGTGTTCGCCAACGGCGAGATCAACTATCGGGTGAAGGGCGTGCATGCACGGGTGTCCGTGCTCTGGAACTTCGAAGCGCCTGCCGGCGCCGGTGACTCGCACTTCTCCGTGCTGCGCGGCTCGCGCGCCAATCTCGTGATCCGCCAAGGTGAGGCGGAAGGCCACCAGCCCACGCTCACCATCGAGCCCTTGCCCGGCATCGACCGCGCGGACCTGCAGCGCGCGCTGCAGCAGGCGATGCCGCAGATCCAGGAGTCGTATCCCGGTGTCGCGGTGGAACCGGTGGAGCGCGGCTGGAATGTGAAGGTGCCGGCGGTGTTTCACGTCGGCCACGAGGCGCATTTCGGCCAGGTGGTCGACCAGTTCCTGGGCTACGTCAAGGCGGGCGCGCTGCCCGAATGGGAGGTACCCAATATGCTGGCGAAGTACTGGACCACGACCACAGCGCTGGCGCGTGCCCGCGCCGGGCTGGGGTAACGTGCCCAGCAGCCGAACCGCCCTGTGATTCCGTAGGCGAGGCTTCAGCCTCGCAGGCACGGCGTTACTTTGAACCAGCAAGGCTGAAGCCTTGCCTACGGACTTGATGCGATACCCGGCAATGCTGACCTTGCCTACAGGGCATCGCGAAGTTCTGCGAGAATGACCTGACCATGTTGCGCTCCTTGCTGTTCATCCCCGCCACGGCTCCGCAATTCCTCGCGAAAGCCGGCGAGCGTGGTGCCAGCGCGATCATCATCGACCTCGAGGATGCCGTGCTGCCCGAGCGCAAGGCGGCCGCGCGTCCGCTCGCCGCCGATGCGTGCGGGATGCTCGCGGCACAGGGCATCACCGTGCTGCTGCGGGTCAATAGCGATCCCGCATGGCTGCAGGACGATCTCGCGCACGCGCCTCTGGACTGCATTCACGCGATCATGCTGCCGAAGGTCGACGATGCGGCGCAGGTCCAGGCACTCGCGCAGCGTCTGGAGGCCCTGGAGTCCAGCCTCAAGCTTACGCAACCGGTGCGCATTGCCGCGCTGGTCGAGAGTCCGCGTGGCATCGTGCGCGCCAACGCCATCGCCACGGCGCACCCACGCGTGAGCGCGCTGGCATTTGGCGCCGAGGACTACTGCGCCGCGATGGGCATCGCACCGCTGCCGCACGCGCTTGCCCTGCCCGCACAGATGATCGCGATGGCCGCCCATGCGGTAGGCCTGGAGTGCTGGGGCCCGGCCGCCGGCATTGGCAATATCGACGACCCCGTCGCCTATGCCGCCACGGCGCGCACCGCGCGTGAACTCGGCTTCACCGGCGCCATGGCGATCCATCCGCGCCAGGTGGCGATTCTGAACGAGGCGTTCTCGCCGACCGCTGAGGAAATCGCGTGGGCGCGGCGCGTGAAAGCCGCCGCATTGGCCGCCGCTGCGCGTGGCGACGGCGCCATCACACTCGATGGCCGCATGATCGACAAGCCGATCGTGGACCGCGCGTTGCGACTCCTGCGGGTTGCGCCAGCCGCCTGACACCATATCACCGTGCGGTCTGACCCAACGGGTGCGTACAATCCTCCCCATGCCCGGGTGGTGAAACTGGTAGACACAGGGGACTTAAAATCCCCCGGTGGGTCATTCCGCCGTGCCGGTTCGATTCCGGCCCTGGGCACCAGCAGGTTGTTGCAAGTACTCGATCAACCAAGAGGAGACCGCCATGGCCCAGCGTGCGTCCCGTTCCTCCCCATCCAAGGTGAAGCCGACGCGAAGCCGCGCCGCCAAACCGGCAACGCCCGCCAAGCCTGCGGTGCCGCCCAAGCGCAACGTCGTCCCCGACAGCGTCGACTTCCGCGACCGGCA
>JANNKR010000332.1:0-1776 GCA_031396395.1 Betaproteobacteria bacterium | reverse complement strand
GCGGTGTGGCTGAAACCGGGCGTGTCCATGGCGGACTTCCGGTCCCGCCTCGATGCCGCGTGGCCCGAGGCATCGCGGCTCGAATTGGCAACGCCTGGAGAAATCCGCACGCTTTCGCTGCGCGTCTTCGACCGGACGTTTGCAGTGACCTATGCGCTGGAGGCGGCCGCCATCGCCATCGGCCTGACCGGACTGTCGTCGGCGTTCGGTGCGCTGGTGCTGGCGCGGCGCCGCGAGTTCGGGATGTTGCGGCATCTGGGCATGACCCGCGGCCAGATCCGCGCGATGCTGGCCACCGAAGGCCTGCTGGTGAGCGCCATCGGGCTTGCAGTCGGGCTGCTGCTTGGATTCGTGATGAGCCTGATCCTGATCCACGTCGTGAACCGCCAGTCCTTCCACTGGGGCATGGAACTGCATGTGCCATGGGGGCCGCTGGCGGCGCTCGCCTTCGTGCTGCTGGCACTTGCCGTGGCCACCACCCAGGCGAGCGCGCGCGCCGCCATCGCCGACGACACCGTGCGCGCCGTTCGCGACGACTGGTGAGGCGCGCCCCTGCGCGCACGAATCCCCCATGCAACGCCGACAATTCCTGCTGACGCCACTTGCATTCGCAGGCGCGGGCGTGGGCGCCGCGCCGGTGTTTCCGCAGGTCGAAGCCGGCGTCCCACTGTCGTTTCCGCGCGACCATGGCAGCCATCCCGCATTTCGCACCGAGTGGTGGTACATCACGGGTTGGGTGACGGATGAGGCCAGGAACGAGTTTGGCGTGCAGATCACGTTCTTCCGCAGCCGAACCGGAATCGGCGAGTCAAGCAGGAGTCGCTTCGCACCTTCGCAACTGCTCTTCGCCCACGCCGCGATTGCCGAGCCGGCCCACGGGCGCCTGCGGCACGATCAGCGCGCGTCGCGCGTGGGCTGGGGGCTGGCGGAGGCCGCCGAAACGACAACCGACCTTCGTGTCGACGGCTGGTCGCTGGTACTGGCCGATGATCGCTATGGGGCGAAGATCGACGCGCGTGACTTCAGCCTCGAACTTGCCTTCGCCGCGCCGGCGGTGCCGCTGTTGCAGGGCACGCAGGGCGTAAGCCGCAAGGGTCCACGCGCCGAGCAGGCGAGTTTCTACTACAGTCGGCCGCAACTCGCGACGACCGGAAACATCGGTATCGGGACGCGCAGGCTGTCCGTCCGGGGCACGGCGTGGCTCGATCACGAATGGTCGAGCGAGTACCTGGCGCCGGAGGCGCGCGGCTGGGATTGGCTGGGCATCAACTTCGACGACGGCAGCGCACTGATGGTCTTTCGCATCCGTGCCAGCAACGGCCAGGTGTACTGGGCGGGCGGCACGTGGCGCGCCGCAAGTGGAGCCGTGCGCACGCTGGCGCCCGATGATGTCGCGTTCGATGCCGTCCGCGAGTGGCGGTCGCCGCGTACGGGACTGACCTTTCCGGTGGCAATGCGCGTGCGCGCCGGTGAAATCGTGCTTGCAGTCGAGCCGTTGATGGACGACCAGGAACTGGACGCGCGCGCGAGCGTCGGCACCATCTACTGGGAAGGCGCGGTCCGCGCGAGCGTGGCGGGCCGGGTTGTGGGTCGTGGCTATCTGGAATTGACCGGATACGGCGCGCCGCTGAAAATCTAGGCTGTTCGTCGGGGGACGGGGCGGGGCGAGCCGCCTGGCGCGGGCTTCGTCGCCGCAAGCGTGTGTTCAGGCGCGGGTAGCAAAAAAAGGGGATGGTCAAAACACGACCATCCGCTTTTTTGCCGCCCGCGCCCGGA
>JANNKR010000328.1:0-1555 GCA_031396395.1 Betaproteobacteria bacterium | reverse complement strand
CTTCGTGCGAACCGATTCCAACCGCGAGTGGGCAAAGCTCTTCACGGGTGGCGAGGACGGCTTTTCCTTCTCGACCGCGTCGAGGCCGAGCAGCAGTTCGTTCTGCGTGGCCAGTAACTCCGGGCTGTAGATCTCCACGAGATGATCGCCCTTCTTGACCTCGATACCAGTGAAATCCACAAACAGCCGATCGATACGACCGTCGATTCGCGACGACAGATACGCCACCTGCCGCTCGCTGTAGTCGAGCTTGCCGACTGTGCGAATTTCCTTGAACAGCTCTCGCCGCACGACCGGTTCCGTGACAAGGCCGGCTCGCGTTTCCAGGTCGTCGCGTGCGTTCGGCAGCTTCGAGATCGGTATCAACTGCATGCCGCAGAGGGGACAATTCCCCGGAGAGGGCAACCGAATCTGCGGATGCATCGAGCAGGTCCACACGTCCGACTTGGTCGCTGCCTGCGAATCCCCGCGCGGCCAGAACGCAACGGCGGCGACCAACGCGGCAAGTGCAACCCCGGAGATACCCAGCTGAATCCAGAGGCGTTTCCAAGACATGGCGTCCTCATTTTTCTTTCTTGAAGAATGCACGCAGGAGCTTACTGACTTCGATGACCGTGACGGGGGCCAGCGACAACAGAATGAGCAGCAGCCACTCCCACGCGGGATGATCGGTGACCTCGAAGACCGGTTGAGCGAACGGGAGCGTCACGACAGTCAGGTGGAGTAAACCGGAGATGACAATCGCTCCGAGCAGATGCGGGTTCGAGAGCAGGCCCAGTTCCAGCATGGTGAAGCGCTGGCTACGGCAGCCGATGGCAAAGAAGAGTTGAGCAAAGGCGGTGATGCAAAAGGTCATTGTCCGAGCACGGCCCAAATGCGTTTCATCCCCCTGGTAAACTATCCAGAAACCCAGGGCCGCGACGGTCGCGATCAGCGTGCCTTGGAACAGAATGAGCAGCCCGCGCTCCCGCGTGATCACGGCTTCGAGCGGTGGACGCGGCTGACGGGTCATGATGTCGCGCTCGGGCGGCTCCATGCCCAAGGCCAGTGCTGGCAGCCCGTCGGTGACGAGGTTGATCCACAGAATCTGAATCGCCAGCAGTGGGACCGGCCAACCAATGATGGCCGCGAATAACATCAGCAGCACTTCGCCGGCGTTACACGACAACAAGTAAACCACGAACTTCTGGATGTTGTCGAAAATGCCGCGACCTTCCTCGACGGCATTCACGATCGACGCAAAGTTGTCGTCCGTGAGGACCATGTCGGACGCCTCTTTGGTCACGTCCGTCCCGGCGATGCCCATCGCGATGCCGATGTCAGCGGCCTTCACGGCCGGAGCGTCGTTCACGCCGTCGCCGGTCATGGCCACGATGTGACCCTCGGCCTGCAGCGCGGCGACGATGCGCAGCTTGTGTTTGGGCGCCACGCGCGCGAACACGCTGCTCTGGTGCACCGCCGCGGCCAGGCCTGGCGCATCGAGTGCGTCCAGGTTGGCACCGGTCAGCGCGCCTGCGCCAGCGGCCACGATGCCCAGGTCGGCGGCGATGCGCGC
>JANNKR010000291.1:0-16042 GCA_031396395.1 Betaproteobacteria bacterium | reverse complement strand
CGGATCTGTCCCGAATGATCTGCAAGCGTATCGCCAAGTCGTCGGCCGCGATGGTGGGCGGGGGACCGCTTTCCAGGTGAATTGGAGGGGCCGTCGATTTGGCCCCGACTTCAACTGGAAAGCGGTACCGCGACCGCCAGCGCGGCCTGCCTGCAGAACTCAGCCAAACTGCGACGACCGACAGCGCGGCCTGTTCGCAGAACGCACAAGCTGCCGCGACCGCCAGTGCGCACAACACCTACTCGATCGCCGTCGCGGACTTCGCGCGCGCGCGCAGGACGAACTTCTGGATCTTGCCGGTGGACGTCTTCGGCAGCGATTCGAACACGATCCGCTTCGGGACCTTGAAGCGCGCCAGCAGACCGCGGCAGTGCTCGATGATCTCGGCCTCGGTGGCCGTTGCTCCAGGCTTCAACTCGACGTACGCGCACGGCGTCTCGCCCCACTTGGGGTCGGGTTGCGCAACCACTGCCACGGCAATCACGGCCGGGTGACGATAGATCGCGTCCTCGACCTCGAGCGAGCTGATGTTCTCGCCACCCGAGATGATCACGTCCTTGCTGCGATCCTTGACCTTCACATAGCCATCGGCTTGAAGCACGCCCAGATCGCCCGAATGGAACCAGCCGCCGGCAAAGGCTTCGGCCGTGGCCGTCGGGTTCTTGAGATACCCCTTCATCATGATGTTGCCGCGGAACATGATCTCGCCCATCGTTTCGCCGTCGCGCGGTACTTCGCGCATGGTCTCGGGATCCATCACGGTCATGCCCTCCTGCAGCGTGTAACACACGCCCTGGCGGCCGTAGCGCTCCGTCCGGGCGCCGATATCCATGGCGGACCACGCGTCCTGCTTCGCGCAGATCGCGGCCGGCCCGTAGGTTTCGGTGAGACCGTAGACATGCGTAAGGTCGAAGCCAAGGCGCTCCATGCCCTCGATCATTGCGGCAGGCGGTGCCGCCGCCGCCACCAGCCCGGAGACGCGGTGCGTGATTCCCCGCTTCATGTCATCCGGTGCATTGATGAGGAGCGAGTGCACGATCGGCGCGCCACTGAAGTGCGTGACCTTGTGCTCGCGGATCGCATCGAAGATCGCGCCGGCCTCGACCTTGCGCAGGCAGACGTTGGTGCCGGCATTGGCAGCCATGGTCCAGGTAAAGCACCACCCGTTGCAGTGGAACATCGGCAGCGTCCACAGGTAGACCGAATGACGCGGCATGCCCCAGTCGACGATATTGGAAATCGCGTTGAGATAGGCGCCGCGGTGGTGGTAGACGACCCCCTTCGGATTGCCGGTGGTGCCCGACGTGTAATTGAGCGATATCGCGTCCCATTCATCAACGGGCGGTTGCCACTCGTAGGCTGGATCACCGCCGGCCAACAGCGCCTCGTAGTCGGCGTCCCCCAGCAATTCCCCGCCGGGACCGGACAAATCGACGATGTCGATCACGAGCGGACGATGCTTGACCCGCGACAGCACGTCCTTCATCAGCGGCGAAAATTCGGTGTCGGTCAGCAATACGCGCGCTTCGCCGTGATCGAGCATGAACGCCAGCGCTTCCGCGTCGAGACGCGTGTTGAGCGTGTTCAGCACGGCGCCCAGCATCGGGATGCCGAAGTGGGCCTCGATCATCTCGGGGGTATTGGCCAGCATCGCTGCCACCGTGTCGCCGCGCTTGATCCCCCGCCGCGCCAGGGCGCTGGCCAGCCGCCGCGACCGCAGATCGACCTCGTGCCAGGTGGTGCGCCGATCCCCATGGATGATCGCAACGCGCTCCGGCCAGACGCTGGCGGTGCGCGCCAGCAACGACAATGGCGTCAGTGGTGCATGGTTGGCGGCGTTGCGTTCAAGTCCCTCGACAAACGCGGTCATGAGCAATTTTCTCCTGAACTTTCCTCTTGTAGCCATGATCGTAGCAAATGCGGCAATCGCCGCTTGCCCCTGTGCCCCGGATTCGCTACGCTCGGCGCACTTCGCAATCAGGTTGCTGCCATGGGTCATCGCCTTTCGAAAATCGTTACACGCACCGGCGACGCCGGCTCTACCGGCTTGGGCGATGGCTCGCGCGTGGCCAAGACATCGCCGCGTATCGACGCCATTGGTACGGTCGACGAACTCAATTCCACGATCGGCCTCCTGTTGACGGAGCCGTTGCCGCCGGCCATCGCCGAATCCCTGCTCACCGTCCAGCATGATCTCTTCGATCTTGGCGGCGAGTTGTCGATACCCGGCGCCGCCATGGTCACGCCAGCCCACATCGACCGGCTCGAGCGCGAAGTCGAGCGGCTGAACTCTGCGTTGCCGCCGCTGAAAGAGTTCATTCTCCCGGGAGGCACGCGCGCTGCCGCGCTGGCACATGTCGCCCGCACGGTCTGCCGCCGCGCCGAACGGACACTGATCAGTGCCGCAGACGAGGGCCCGGTAACGCCCAATGCGCGGGTGTACCTCAATCGCCTCTCCGATCTTCTGTTCGTGCTGGCACGGGCCGTCAATCGCGGCGCCGGCACCCCCGATGTCCTGTGGCAGAAGGACCGCGCGCGCGGCTGACCCTGCCATGGCCGTGGCCGCCCCTACCGACAAGAGCGTCCGGCTGACGGCACTGCTGTCCCGCATCGCCCTTGGCGACCAGGCGGCGTTCGGCGAGTTCTACGAAAAGACGTCCCCGCATCTATATGGCGTGGCTCTGCGTATCTTGCGTATCCCGTCTGCAGCCGAGGAAATCCTGCAGGAGGCCTACGTCAACGTCTGGCACCACGCAGGCTCCTACGAAGCCGCCAAGAGCCAGCCGCTGACGTGGCTCACCACGATCGTCCGCAACCGCTGTCTCGATCAGTTGCGCCGGCGGGAGCTCGAAACGGTCAACCTTGCCTCCGACGACGATGCCCCCGCCTACGATCCGCCTTCCGACGCGCCGTCACCCGCCGCCATGCTCCTGGCCGGCGCCGAGGCCCGCTCGGTCCGTGATTGCGTCGACCAGCTCGACGCGGGACCCAGGCAGGCCATCGCGCTGGCGTTCTACCACGGCATGTCGCATGCCGAGTTGGCGCAGCAACTGCGCGAACCCCTGGGCACCGTCAAGTCCTGGGTCCGGCGCGGCCTTGAAAAACTGAAGTCCTGCCTAGACCGCGCCGGTTACGGCCGTTCCGAATGAACCTCTCCCGCCCCGATCGCACGCACCGCCTCGACCTGCTTGCTGCGCAATATGCGCTGGGCACGCTGTCGGCACGCGCGCGCAGCCGCATCACGCGGATGGCGCAGACCGATACCGTCGTAGCCGCTGCCATTCGTCGTTGGGAGCAGCGCTTGTCCCCGCTCGCCGAGGGCGCGCCACCGGTCACCCCGTCACCGCGCCTGTGGAAGGTGGTCGCGCTGCGGCTGGGTCTCGAACCGGTGCGCGCAGCGACTCCCGCACCCTGGTGGAACAGAGTGGCGTTCTGGCGCGGGCTGGCGTTGGCGGGCTTCGTGGCCACCTTTGGTCTGGGCCTTTCACTGCTCGCGCCGAAGACCGCCGCACCAGAACAGGCGATCGTCGCGATCCTCGCCGGGCAGGACGCCAAGCCGGCCCTGATCGCGACAATGGCCCGCGCCGATCGGGTGCTGACGGTGAAGTCCATCGATGCCGCCGTGGTGCCGCCAGACAAGACACTGGAACTGTGGATGCTGCCCACCGGACAGCCGCCACGCTCGCTGGGGTTGCTTGCCCGCGGCGCCGTCGCCACGATCACGCTGCCCAGCCTTCCCGACGTCGCATTCGCCAACGTACCCGCATTGGCCGTCAGCCTCGAGGCCGCCGGGGGCTCGACGACCGGCGCGCCGCAGGGGCCGGTGCTCTATTCCGGCAAGATCGAGCGGATGTATTGAAACATCCAGACACCTCGCCCACGGTGATGGGTTGGCACCGGATCGTATTGCTCGTCATGCAGCATGAACGCATGAACCCGTTCGATCGAATGATTCCATTGCCATGAAGATACCCAAGCGGCTCCAGCCATTGCTCGAGGATGGGCTGATCGATGGCGTGGTTCGGCAGCTGATGAGCGGGAAGGAGGCCATGGTCTTCGTCGTTCGCTGCGGCGAGGAGACGCGCTGCGCGAAGGTCTACAAGGAGGCGAACAAACGCGCGTTTCGCCAGGCGGTGGATTACACGGAGAACCGCAAGACCAAGAACACCCGGGAGGCTCGCGCGATGGCCAAGGGCACCCGCTTCGGGCGCAAGGCGCAGGAAGCGGCGTGGCAAAGCGCCGAAGTCGATGCGTTGTATCGACTGGCTGCCGCCGGCGTGCGCGTACCGCAACCCTACAATTTTCACGAGGGCGTCCTGTTGATGGAACTGGTCGCGGACGAATACGGCGAAGCGGCGCCACGCCTCAACGACCTCGAATTCACGCCGGAGATGGCGCGCGCGCATCACCAAAGCCTTGTCCGCGAGGTCGTGCGGATGCTCTGCGCCGGCGTCATTCACGGCGACCTCTCCGAGTTCAACATTCTTGTCGGTGCCGATGGTCCGGTGATCATCGACCTGCCGCAGGCCGTGGATGCGGCCGGCAACAATCACGCGCCGAAAATGCTCGAGCGCGACGTCGCCAACCTGCGCAATTACTTCGGCCGCTTCGCCCATGAATTGCTCGCCACCGATTACGGCCGCGAGATATGGGCATTGTTCGAGGCCGGGCAACTCACGCCCGACACGCCACTCACCGGTCGCTTCGCGCGGATCGAGAAGGCCGTGGACCTGGAAGGCGTGCTGCAGGAAATCGAGGATGCGCGCCTCGAGGACGCGGCCCGGCGGCTGCGGATGCAGGACGCACCTTAGCGTTCGCGGAAAACGGCACCGCCCCACCCGACAGTGTCCAGGGGTCCCGGATCTTCGCCGTGGGGGGCGATGTTTCGATATATTTGGTTTGTACACTACATAATGTTCAATGCTGGCCACCGCCGCCTTGCCGTCGGCTGTGCCAATGCTGATTTTTACATGCCATCGGCATCGATATTTCGCAATTGTTTTCCTCAAATAATCATAAATATGAAGAATTCAGTTGATGTAGGAAATTAAGCACAAAAACCACTATTTTTCCGGAAGCCGGCACTGCCTGCCGGGAAGCGCCAGCCGAGATCGCGGGGCCCTACTTTCGAACCCGCATCAGCGTTAGTCCACAACTTGTTGATCTGTTGGGGCGTATCTGTTCAGAAACAGGTTGTTTCCGGCGTGTCTCTGCGATACAGTCGATTTGTACCTTACAGCGCCGCCTAGTCCCGTAGTCGGCGTTTCACCTTCGATTGCGCATTTGCACGACAACCAAAGGGCACAACCATGAACGCGTTCGTCTCCCCCGCTTTGCTCTCGCAACGCAGTTCGAGCGATGTCATCGAACACCTCGACGGCACCGCCGAATTCACCATTTCGTCGCAGCTGTCGTTTCGCTACGAGCGAGAGAGCGCGCTGTTGACGACGATGTGGAGCCCGCGCGGCGTGCCCTGCTTCAACCCGGAACTTCTGCACGATCTCGAACGCGGTAGCCAGACCATCGAAGGTTACTTCAGCGGCGCCGGGGCCCGACATCCGCTGCGCCACATCCTCGTTCGCTCGGCGGTGAACAACGTCTTCTGCACCGGCGGCGACCTTGGCTATTTCCTGCGCCTCATCACGACCCAGGACCGCGCCCGGCTGACCGAGTACGCGCGCGCCGCAGTCAACGTGACCTACCGCAACTACACTGCCCACGATATTTCGGGCGTGACGACCATCGCGCTGCTCGAAGGTGACGCGCTGGGCGGCGGTTTCGAATCGGCACTTTCCTGCGACATCGTGATCGCGGAGAAGCACATCAAGGCGGGCTTCCCCGAAGTGCTTTTCAACATGTTCCCCGGCATGGGTGGGCTGTCGTTCCTCTCGCGCCGCGTGGGGCGCCAGACGGCCAACCAGCTCTCGCGTACCGGTCGCCTCTATTCGGCCCAGGAACTGTTCGAAATGGGCGTCATCGATCAGGTCGTCGAGACGGGCGAGGCTGCGGACGCAGCAGCACGACTCATCCGCATGCGCGAGCAGCAATACGGCGCGCATTCGGCGATGAATTCGGTCGATCGCATGCTTAATCCCGTCACGCTGGGCGAACTCACCGACATCGTACGGCTGTGGGTCGACTGCGCGATGCAGATGACGCCCCGCAGCATCGAGTGGATGCGCCGCCTGCACCAGCAACAGCTCGCCGCGTTCGGGCGTCCGCTGGAAGTGGCGCGCTACGATGACCGTGCCGCAGCCTAGGGCAACGCGAGCCCGTACGATCCAACGGCCCCCGAGGTTCGGATAAAATTGCGCATGTACAGCAGTCAACAATGGAGTGGGAATGCGGCGACGGGTTGCAGTGACCGGCATGGGAGTCGTATGTCCGCTTGGCGGCGCAGTAGAGGCCGTCTGGACGAGCGCCCTGGCCGGCCACTCGGCGATCAGATCGCAGGTCTTCACCAACGCCGCCACCGGCACGACCCTCACGGTGCCGGTGGCAGGTGTCCCGGATTCGGCGCTTAGGCCGTTAAGCAAGGTCGACTCCGCATGGTCTGACCGCTTTGGCCGTTTTGCGTTGATTGCCGCTGCGGATGCGGTCGCCGATTCCGGTCTGCAGTTCGACCGCGAGAACCGTGACAGGATCGGCGTGAGTTCGGGCACCTGCATGGGCGGCATCACCGAGACGGAAGTCGGCTTCAACGCGATCTACCTGCGCCGGCGCCCCAAGGTCCATCCATTCACGGTCCTGCGCACCATGTACAACGCGCCGACCGCGCTGGTCGCGGCGGCTCACCGACTCGCTGGCCCATCCCTCGCTTACAGCACGACCTGCTCGTCGTCGTCGGTGGCCATCGGCGAAGCCGCGCGCCAGATTCGCCATGGCTATGCCGACGTGATGATCGCCGGTGGCGCGGAGTCCCTGCTCACCTATGCCGCCATCAACTGCTGGTACTCGGCGCAATTGCTGGCGCCGCTCCACGCCGATCCAGCGCAAAGCTGCCGTCCCTTCGATGCCACGCGCAATGGGACCGTGCTGGGTGAAGGTGCGGCGTTCGTCGTCCTGGAGGATTGGGACCATGCCGTCGGGCGCGGCGCGCGCATCCACGCGGAGCTCGCAGGATACGCGTGCAGTGCCGATATCGACCACCTCACGCAGCCCTCGGTCGAAGGTCAGGCGCGGTCCATGACGCAGGCACTCGCGGACGCGGCCATCGACAGCAGCGCCGTCGGCTATGTCAACGCGCACGGGACTGCAACGAGGCTGAATGACGTGGTGGAAACGCAGGCGATCAAGCGGGTGTTCGGCCACCATGCGCAAAACCTCGCGATCAGCTCGACCAAGTCCATGGTCGGTCACATGGTCGGTGCCGCAGGGGCCATGGGGCTGTTGATGTGCGTCAAGGCGCTTGCCACCGCCCACGTGCCGCCGACGTCCAGCCTGAAGCACGCGGACCCCGAATGCGATCTCGACTATGTCCCGGATGCGGGCCGCAGTTCGCCGGGATTGAGCGTGGCGATCTGCAATGCCTTTGGCTTCGGCGGAACCGCGGCGAGTCTGGTCGTCGCGAGATGCCCTTGAGCGTGGCGTCGTTTCCCTGCCAGTTCCCGGATGTGCCGCCTTCGGCCGACATCACGACCGGATCACGGTCGTCGCCCGCTCGCGGTAGACTTGTGGTTTTCAATGATCGAAGACAACCATGAACCGCAACGATGAAATTCTCTCGGTGGTGCGCCAATTTGTCGAGGACCTGGGGCAGGATCCCGGCAAGATCCTCCCTGCCGCGCGCCTGAGCGAACTCGGTATCGATTCATTGCATGCGGTTGATCTCGTGTTCCGCTTCGAGGAGCATTTCGAGATCGACATCCCGATGGAGCGTTTCCGCGCAACGACCGTGGCCGAAGCCGTGGCGTTTGTCGAGGACCTGCTGCAACACCCACAGGGCACGCAGCGGCCCGCCTGATCACGCGCGTCGCCTACCGCGGATTGCGGTTTGGGATCCGTCCCTCATGCAGCAGCGCCGACACCGCGGACTTGGTGAGCGCCGAGGTCGTGGCCAGCTCTGCCAGCGCGGCCGCGGCATCCGAATCGGGCGCGACCGAAAGATAGTTGCGCATGCTCTTCGCGCTGGCCGCCAGTGCGATGGCGCCGATGTTGGCACTGGTGCCGTCGATCTTGTGCAACGCGTCTCGCGCGATGCGCATGTTGCCCGCAGCCACCGCCTGTCCAAGTTCCGCCACGGCCGCGTCAAGGTCATCGAAGGTGGCCGCAGTGTAGCGCTGCAGGAAATTCTGGTCGTGATTTGCAATCCGGCGCAACGCCTCGATCCGGTCGGAGTCGACGAGCATCAGTGTCGCCGGTTCGCGCAAAGGTCGGGCAGGCGCGTCCGAAGACACCTCTTCCGCAGGGGGCGTCGCTACGGCATTGACCGGGGGCATCGCCGCCCGTTCGCTCGGCGGTGCCGACTTGTCAGCCGACGCGGCTTGCCGGGCATGTCGCAGTTTGGCGCCGGCCATGACCCTTTCGATCGTCGCAACGAGGTTGGCGCCAGTGACAGGCTTGGTCAGAAATTCGTTGGCGCCGGCCTCGAGGCTTTCCTCCTGCGCGGTCGGCGTGGCGTCTGCGGAGAGGATGATCAGCGGCAAGCGGTTGCCCGTCCCGATCTCGCCCGCACGGTAGAGCTTGATGACGTCGGGGCCCGACATTTCGGGCATGTTGAGGTCGAGGATCGCGAGATCGAAGCCACCCGCCACCAGCAGGTCGTAGGCTTCGCCGCCACGCTCGGCCATCCTGACCGTATGTCCGGCGTCGGCCAGGATACGCGCCAGCAGGAGCTGGTTGCTGCGGTTGTCGTCGGCAAGCAGGACGTTGAACGCACGACTGTTGCTGGTGACCGGGGCAGGCTCATCGTCAGGAGCCACGCTGCCGCGGTGTACGAGTGCCGCGAGCTGCATGTGCAGTTCGTCCGGCGTGATGTTTGGTTTCAGCAATGCGGCCGCCCCGCTGCCTAGCAATGCACAGGCCTCGGTTGGCGTGGTTGTATCCGTCACGACGAACCAGGGGCAGATATGCCCGGCGCGATCGCGCAGCAACTGGTCGGCATAGGCGGCAGCTTCGGACACCGGCAGCACCAGCAGCGCCGCGAAATAGCGCTCCGGATCGAACGGGGGGGGCTGTTGCGCGACCGTCGCCGCTACCACCGGATTCAGGCCGATCGTGATCAGCGAGCGCAGCACGGCATCGCGTTCCGGCTGGTCGTTGCCAACGACCAGGACCTCGCGCCGAGTGACTTCCCAATCCGGACGCACGGTATCCGCCGTCGGCGGCATGAGCGGCAACTCCACCCAGAACGTCGACCCCTTGCCCGGGGCGCTTTGCACGCCGATGGAACCACCCATCAGCAGCACGAGGTCGTGGGCGATGGATGTGCCGAGCCCCGTGCCGCCATAGCGTCGGGTTGCCGATTCGTCGACGCGCACGAAGCGTTCGAACAGGGTTTCCTGCTTTTCGAGGGGGATGCCGATCCCGGTATCGATGACCTCGAACCGCACGCCTGCGGCGCTGGGCTCGACCCGAAGCGTGACTCCGCCCTTCGGTGTGAACTTCAGCGCGTTGTTGACAAGGTTGCCGAGCACATGCTGCAGGTGCGAGGGATCGCCGAGGATGGCCGCCGGAAGGTCCGGGTGGAGATCGAGCGACCATGCCAATCGCTTGGCTTCCGCCTGCGGCCGCACCTGCGCATCGAGCTGCCACAGGAAGTAACGCAGGTTGAAGAGTCGCGCCTCCGCCCGCTCGGCGCCCGCCTCGAGCTTGCTCATCTGCAGCACCGCATCGACGGACGCCTTGAGCGTGGTGATGGCGCTGCCCAGCGAGCCGACCAGCTCCCTTTCGTCAGGTGCCAGATGTCTGCGTTTGAGCAGGTCGTAGACCGCGAACACGCCGGTAAGCGGCGTGCGCAGTTCGTGGCTGACGTTGGCCACGAAGCGACTCTTGGCATTGGACAACTCGATGGCCGCGTCCTTCTGCGCCGTCAGGCGCGTCAGCAGCATCAGAACGTAGAGCGGGATCGAGGCCAGCATCGCGCCGAAGCCGATGCCGATGGCCTGGTGCACCGTCCAGAACGGGACGAACATCAGCAATGTCCCGAAGCACACCAGGGACAGCGCGTAGGATGCAAGCAGGTGCCGCCGGCCGAAGCGAAAGCCGTTGCCCACCGTGACCCAGAGGTAGAGGCCCACCAGCGGCACGCCCCATTCGTCCGCTCCCCACAGCCCTATGGTCAGGCAGATGAGATCGGCAGCCATGCCGAAGTACCGCATTTGCGATGTTCGCGCCGGGCTGACGCGGAAGCGCACGAGCATCCATATGCCGGCCAGCGTAAGCGCAGAAGAGGCGGCGATGCCAAGCCTGAGCCCGTCGGTCGCGCCCTCGGTCAGGGCAAGGTAGCTCGCATAGAGGAGAGCGGCGCCAGAAATGCCAACGCGCAACCACGCCTGTTCGATATCCGGATCGCGCTCGCGTTTCCTGCGCGGGAGCGAGGGTTGCCCGTGCGGCTGGTGCGGCCCCCCCCGGCGGCCAATCGTCGCGACGAAACGCTGCATCGACTTCAGGTTCATGGCGCCCCGCATCGTTGAGGCGGACCGTCAGCGAAGGCCATCCCACGTCCCGGTGGGCGGCACTGGCCTTCCCGACTGCCCGCGTCGGAAGGCCTATGCAGGATGTATGCCAGCACTCTTGGCCACAGGGGCGCGCCGGACTCGCGGAAGAACCCGAAATGCCCGATCCGAGGCGTTCCGGCGTCCTCGGGCCCGAAGTGGAGGTGGGTCGCCTGGAGCCGCGGACACAGGTCGAGCAGTCGCCGAGTGCCTGCATTGGTCGCGAACGCGTCATCGTTGATGGACACGACCAACACCGGTCCTTCCAAGGCGGCCAGGCGGGCAATCAGGCGCTCGGCGCGCGAATCGGCGGCCCCCGCGTGACGGTTCACGCGTTGCGTCCGGCGTCCGGCCCATTGGAGGGCCACTCCACGCGGAATGTCGTCCCCCAGGCGCAGCATCCGACCCGGGAAAAAACCGACGACCCGCGTCACCAAGGGCATGACGCCATGCCAGAGGATTGCCATGGGCACCCGGTACCCCCGGCGATAGTCGCCGTAGTAGCCGGTATGCGCGCCCACAAACACGAACTGCCGCAGTTCGGCGACGTTCGGTGCCCCACCGAACATCATGGCGCCGACGCTATGCCCCACGCCCGTGGTCTCGGCCATTGGAAAGCGGCGGCCCAACTCGGCAATGGCCCCACCGCAATCCCACTCGGACCAGTCCTCGACGCTGGCCTTCAATGCGCGCATGCGCAGAGGCCGCGAGCGCCCGATGCCGCGATAGTCGTAGGTGAGCGCCGCGATGCCGTTAGACGCCAGATACCGGGCAAAGCGCGCGTAAAAGGCGGCGGGTATGCCCCCGCCGCAGTTGATGACCACGGCGCGAGTGACCGGCGCCGGGGACGCCGGCAGGAACACCACCCCGCCAAGTTCGACACCATCCAGCGCGGTAAAGCGGAGCGGCACTTCGAGCGCGGGGGGACCGGGAAGTGGCACGATACCGGTTGCCTAGCAAAAACAAGGATCTATACGATACACCTCGAATCGGCATTGAGGGGTGCCAGGCTCGATTTCGTTACCGTTTCGCCACGGGTTTCAAGCGATATCCATCCGCCTGGTCTTCCATTTCCCACCCCGCGGCGGCAAGTTCCCCGCGCAGCCGGTCAGCATCCGCCCACTGCCTAGCCTTGCGCGCTTCGACCCTCGCCGCCGCCAGCGCCATGACTGGAGGCGGAGCGGTATCGACCTGCGGGACCCACGACGAGAGTCCCAGCCCCAGAACCTCGTCGAAGCGCCGCAGCGTTGCCTTCCTCACCGCGGGAGGCAGGCCGCCGCGCAGCACGTCCCAGGTCACGGCCAGCCCCCGCGGAACGTTGAGATCGTCGTTGATTTCGCGGGTGAAGCGCACAAGGGCATCCGGATCGGCCGTTGCGACTGGGGCGTCCGGCAGCGCGTGGAAGCCGTTGCGCAAACGCAACAGCGCGGTGGCGGCCGCGTCCATGGCCTCCCACGAAAAGCTCATCTGAGTCCGGTAATGCGCGGTGAGGCACAGGTAGCGGTACACCAGCGGATCGTAGCCACGTTCCAGCAGCGATTGCACGCGCAGGAATTCGCCGGCCGACTTGGCCATCTTCGAGTCGTTCAGCAACAGGAAATACCCGTGCAGCCAGTAGTTGGCCAGCCGGGTGCCCACCCGCGCCTGCGTCTGCGCGATCTCGTTGGTGTGGTGCACCGGGATATGGTCCTCGCCGCCGCAGTGGATGTCGAAGTAGTTGCCGAGGTACTTTTGCGCCATCGCCGAGCACTCGATATGCCAGCCCGGAAAACCGCGCCCCCAGGGGCTGTCCCACTCCATCTGCCGGACCTCGCCGGGCGGCGAGAATTTCCACAACGCGAAATCCGTGGGACTGCGCTTCTCCCCCACCTCGATGCGCTTGCCCGCCTCCTGCCCGTGGATATCGAGCCGCGCCAGGTGCCCGTAGTCGGGCTGTTTCGCGGTGTCGAAGTAGACGCCGTCCGAGGTTACATACGCGAACCCGTTCTTCTCGATATCCGCGATGAACTCGATCTGCTCGCGAATGTGATCCGTGGCCTTGCACAGGATGGTCGCATCCTCGATGTTGAGCAGCGCCAGGTTCGCGATGAAGTCGTCGGTGTAGAGTTGCGCGATCTCCCACGCCGTCTTGCCGGTGCGGCGGGCGCCCTTCTCCATCTTGTCCTCGCCGGTATCGGCATCCGACGTCAGGTGCCCGACGTCCGTGATGTTCATCACATGCCGGACGTCGTAGCCGTTCCAGCGCAACACGCGCTTCAGGACATCCTCGAACAGGAAGGTGCGGAAGTTGCCGATGTGCTGGTAGTCGTACACGGTCGGGCCGCAGGTATAGAGCCCCACCGGGCCACCGGGGGCCAGCGGCTCGAACGGGCGCAGCGTGCGCGTGTAGTTGTCGTAGAGCGAAAGCGCAGCGGACATCGGTTGATTCCTTGCCGAAATGAAAAAGCCGCCGGGTGCGATACCGGCGGCTTGTCGAGATCTGACGGCTGGCGTCAGACGCGCGGATACCGCCTGAATGCACAGGACCGACAACGACCCGGGAGCGCAGTGTTGCAAACCATGCCTTGGATGGTATGCCAGGCGCGTCCGAGCGGCAAGAGCGGCTCATGAGGCCGGGGGGCCGGCGGCTCCGCTCCGCAGGTTAGAATCCGCGGCGCACTCATTGCCGCCACGCCCGCTGCCGCGGGAGCCTCCCCTGCCCATGTTCGCCTCCCTTCCCCGCAAAGCCTGGTGGCTGCTCGCGCTCATCGCCGCGTTGATCTGGTTTGCCGGGCTCGATAGCCGCCGTCTGTTGCACGCCGACGAAGGCCGCTACGCCGAGATCGCGCGCGAAATGGCGGTCAGCGGCGACTACGTCACGCCGCGACTCAATGACCTCAAGTATTTCGAGAAGCCGCCCCTGCAGTACTGGGTCGGCGCGACCATCTTCAGGACCTTTGGCGTCTCCGAGTGGACGGCGCGCCTGCCGGCCGCGCTGGCGGGCTTCCTTGCCGTGCTGGTCGTCGGATGGACGGGAGCGCGCCTCGCCGGGCCCACCACGGGTGCCTATGCGGCACTGGCGCTGCTTGGGTGCGTCTGGCACGCCGGCCTCGCGCACTTCCTTTCGCTCGATGCGGTGGTGGGGTTCTGGCTCGCGTTGACCCTCTGCGCGTTCCTGCTGGCCCAGCGTGACGGTCTGAATGGTCCAGCACAACGGCACTGGATGTGGATCGCCTACGCCGCGGCTGCGGGCGCAACGCTCTCCAAGGGACTCATCGCGCTGGTGATTCCAGGCGCGACCCTGGTGCTGTACTCGCTCGTGACCCGTGACGGCGGTCCGTGGCGTCGACTGCACGCGGCGTCGGGCACGCTGCTCTACCTTGCATTGACAGTGCCCTGGTTCGTGCTGGTCGCCCGCGCCAATCCGGAGTTCCTGCATTTCTTCTTCGTTCACGAGCACTTCAACCGGTTCGTGAGCGAGTCGCACAACCGTACCGGCGAGTGGTGGTATTTCGTGCCGTGGTTCGTGCTGGGCCTCATGCCGTGGGTACTGGTCTGGCTGGTGACGCTGCCGCGCAGCTGGCGCGATGCCGCCGTCTCGGGCAACGGATTTTCGTGGGCGCGCTTCTGCGTCGTCTGGGCGGCCTTCATCATTGTATTTTTCAGCCTGTCCGGCTCGAAACTGCCCTCGTACATCCTGCCGATGTTTCCGGCGCTCGCGCTTGTGGTCGGCTACGAAATGACGCGCCTGTCGGCCCGGGCGCTGGCGTGGATCGCGCTGCCGCTGGCCGTGGGGGCCTCCGTGCTGTTCGTGGCCTGGCTGGTGGGCTATCCGCAACTCGTGGCCATGCTGGCGGACCCGAGGACGCCGGCTGCCATCTACAACGAATTCGGGCCCTGGATCGGCGCAACGTTGGCGGTATTCGCGCTTGGTGGAACGATCGCGGTGGTGCTGTTCCGGCGTGGCACGGCCGCAAGCAAGACGCTTGGCATCGCCACGCTCTCGCTAGCCACCCTGACGGCGCTGCAACTGGGTTTTGTCGGGCAGGACTCCTTCCGGCACGTCCGATCGTCGTGGGACCTCCTTGCGGCCGCGCAACGCGCCAACGGAGGGGCGCTAGACCCCGCGGTGCCCGTGTTCCAGGTCCACAGCTACGACCAGACGCTTCCGTTCTACCTCCAGCGACCCACGCCGCTGGTTGCGTATCGCGACGAGCTGGCACTGGGACTCGACGCGGAACCGCACAAGGGTCTCACCGAGGCAGCGTGGATCCTGGCCTGGCAGGCCATGCCGCAGGGCTACGCGATGATGGGACCCGAAGTCGCCTCTGAACTGGCGGCCAAAGGCGTGCCGATGCGCGTTCTTGCCAGTGATCCGCGCCGCACGTTCGTGGCGCGACGCTGAATTTCGATACCATGCTCCCATGACGACAACCGCCTTCGCCCTCCTGCTGACCGGCGTGCTGCTCAACGCCGGCGCACAACTGCTGCTCAAGGCCGGTACCAACGTGCTGGGCGTGATCACGCTGACCCGCGAAAACTGGCTGGAGACCTTCTGGCGGATGGGCACGCAGGGCTTTTTCGTTGCCGGTGTCGCCTTTTATATGGTGAGCCTCGTCGTCTGGATCATGGGCTTGTCGCGCGTGCCTGTGTCCGTGGCCTACCCGATGCTTTCGCTCGGCTACATCATCAACGCCATCGCTGCGCATTATCTGTTCGGTGAATCGGTGTCGGTCACGCGCTGGCTCGGCATCGGCTTCATCGTGCTGGGCGTGTGGCTCGTCGCACGCGGTTGAGGATCAACCAACCGATGTCGCCACCCGCGTACCTGCCCTTTGCGCGTCCCACGCTCGACGATGCCACGGTGGCGGATGTCGGCGACGTGCTCCGCTCCGGCTGGCTGACGAGCGGCCCCAGGGTGCTGGCGTTCGAGGCCGCGCTATCGGCCCACCTCGGCGGGCGCCCGGTACGCGCATTGTCGTCGGCGACAGCGGCGCTCGAGATCGCATTGCAGGTCGCCGGCATCGGTCCCGGCGACGAAGTGATCACGCCGTCGATGACGTTCTTTGCCGCGCCCAACATGATCGTCAAGGTGGGCGCAACCCCTGTCTTTGTCGATGTCGATCCGACCACGCGCAACATCGATCTGGATGCCGTGTCCGCGCGCATCGGTCACCGCACCAGGGCCATCATGCCCACCCACTTCGCCGGGCTGCCCTGCGACATGGATGGGCTGTATGCGCTGGCCGCGCAGCATCGGTTGCGCGTGATCGAAGACGCGGCGCTGGCTATCGGCTCATCGTGGCGCGGCCGCGCGATCGGCAGTTTCGGCGACCTCGTCGTGTTCAGCTTTCACCCCAACAAGAACATCACGACGATCGAAGGCGGCGCTCTGGTGGTCAACGATG
>JANNKR010000205.1:0-3429 GCA_031396395.1 Betaproteobacteria bacterium | reverse complement strand
TACTTGCACGCCAGCAGGAACAACTTGCGCGCGATTCGTTCCGATTCGTGCGCCTCCGCCGCGGCCGCCATCCGGATGATCAAGCCATCCGCCGCCCGCAGGTACATCCCTTCGCGACCCGCCTTGATGCGTTCGTAGTGTTCCCGCCCATAGGGTCGCTCCAGTTCTTCCAGGAGTCTTGCCATTTTATGTGCCTCATTGTCATCATTTATTGTGGCACCGGGCAACAATCACGCCCGGCGCCGACTGGCAATCCGGGCTTTCTGGGCGGGAGACGCTTCGACCTATACGTCGTCTCCCGGCACGGAAATCCGGCCGCCGCTGCATTGCATCCCCGAGGGGCCCATCGCCTTCGACCACAGGTTCGCGCCAGGCGCGAGACCGGTGAAGCCGGAGCCGAACAGGGTCGACACGCCGACAGTGGCCGGCGTCCCGGACGCGAGTTGCGCCTCGAGGCAATTGCGGGTGCTGCGAATGGTTTGCATGGTTGCCGTTCTCCTTTCCTGCGGTCCGTGTGCGCGGGATGCGCGAACGACCGTACGTCCGGTGCTCAAACCCGGGCGGAAAACAACGGAAGGAGAAACCGACTGCGACGACCTTCCGAGCATTCCGCCTGTCCCCTGGCGGAATGTCTTCCGGTCGGGTGGGGCTACAACATCGACATTGCGCCGGTAATGGCCGGCGAATGGTCCGAACTCCAATGCAGTGCGCATACCAACGCCACGGCTCCGCCTCGCGCTTGCAGCGCTGGGGCAAAAATTCCGGAGGTGCGTTTCATGGCTTGCATCGGTTCGGCTACGGTGTTGAGTCCGTGTGAGTACAGGAGGTGCGATAGTATGCGAGCGCGCATCATCCGCGCAAGCAGAATCCTCGCGTCCCACGAGCGCAGCGTGACGAATTTACAACACACACTATCTGACGGGTCCGTCACCCCCCCACTACGGTGGCCGGCATGACGCTCGGCGAGCGCCTGCGCCTCGTTCGCGGCGCGCTGACGCAAAAGTCGTTCGGCACCGGGCTGGGCGTCCACGAAAATTCGGTGGCCAACGCCGAGCGCCGCAACTCCGCCACGCAGGACTACCTGCTGCGCATCGCCGAGGTGCACCGGATCAACCTGCACTGGCTGCTGACCGGCCATGGCGCGATGCGCCTCGAGGAAGCCGAAGGCTCGCTGCTGCAGGAGCAGCTTGCGGTGGCGCTGACCGACGCGCTGCGTGTCGCCTACGGTGCCCGCTATGCCACGCTGCCGCTCGCCACCCGCGCCCGCGCCTTGCGCGCGGCGTCGACGTACCTGCGCGCGATCGGCATCACCGAAGACACGCTGCCCGATTCCGAGTCGCTGGCGCGGCTGGTCAAGCTCACGATCGACGTGATGCAGATGGCGGACTGACCGGGACTCGGCCGCGCCACCGTGGCCGCATGCCCATTGCGGGTCGCTGCTAAACTCGGTGGCATCGTCAGCATCGGATGCGCCATCATGCCTGCACGTGCCATTCGCACCGGCCTCGCCCTCGTGGGCCTTGCGGTCTTCACCTCCGGCAGCCACGCCAACGCGGCCGCCGCATTCGCGCCGGTGCCAGGTGACGCCGCCATCGAGTTCTACCACGCGGGTTTCGACCACTATTTCATGACCGCAACGCCCGCGGAGATCGACGCCCTCGATTCGGGTAGCACCAAGGGTTGGAGCCGCACAGGCCGCGGCTTCGCCGTCGAGTTCGTCGGCCGCAGGCCGCCCGGCCCAAACCCGCTGCAGTTTGTGTGCCGGTTCTACATTCCACCCCAGCATGGCGATTCGCATTTTTTCTCGGCTTCGCCGACGGAATGCAACGACGTGCTCGGCAAGATCGGCACCGATCCCAACTACTCCGGCTATATTTACGAAACACCTTACGCATTCCTGATCACGTTGCCGGATCCCGTCACCGGCGCATGCCCCGGCGGCACGGTCCCCGTTTATCGCCTGTGGAACCAGCGTACGGATTCCAACCATCGCTACACCGCTGATCCGGGCATCAGGACGTCCATGCTGGCCAAAGGCTACGTCGCCGAAGGCTATGGCGCCGATGCGGCCAGCATGTGCTCGGCCGGCGCCGTGCTGGTCGATGCATTGACCCGGGCATCGGGGCCGTCGCCCTTCAGCGCCGGCTGCGAAGGCGTGACCTCAACGGGAGTCGCGGCGATCGGCGCCGAGGTCGAGCCCTACCTCGCCATCAATCCCGTCAACCCCAACAACATGATCGGCGTCTGGCAGCAGGATCGCTGGTCCAACGGCGGGGCGCGCGGCCTCGGCGGCGCGTTTTCGATGGACGGCGGCGGCACCTGGACGCGAACCTCCGCGCCGTTCTCCCGCTGCTCCGGAGGCAATGCTGCCAATGGCGGCGACTACGAGCGCGCGACCGACCCCTGGGTGACCTTCAGCCCCGACGGGACCGCCTATCAGGTCGCGCTCGCCTTCAACAACCGGACCAATGCCGACAACGCCATGCTAGTCAGCCGCTCCGTCGATGGCGGGCGCACGTGGAGCAATGCGGTCACCTTGCGGCGCGATGGTGCGGACGCCTTCAACGACAAGGAAGCGATCACCGCCGACCCGACCGATGCGCGTTACGTCTACGTCGTGTGGGACCGGCTGGTCGGCAACAACGGCCCCACGTGGTTCGCGCGCACGACCAACGGCGGCGCGACATGGGAGCCGGCGCGCGAGATCTACAACCCGAGCGTGACGGGACAGACGATCAACAACCAGATCGTGGTGCTGCCGGACGGCACGCTCGTGCTGTTCTTCACCGAGATCGCCAACGCCGGCCCGCAGTTGCGGATCATGCGCTCCGCCGATAAGGGGGCCACGTGGTCGGTACCTATCACCTTGGCGGCGCAACAGAGCATGGGGACGGTCGACCCCGAAACCGGCGTCCCGATCCGCGACGGATCGATCATCGGCGCGATTGCAGCAGGCAAGGACGGCACGCTGGCCGCGGTATGGCAGGACGCGCGCTTCACCGGCGGCGCGCGCGATGGCATCGCGTTCGCGCGCTCGGTCGACGGCGGCCGCACGTGGTCCGCGCCAGTGCGCGTGAATGGCGACCCCGCGGTCCCCGCGTTCCTGCCCACCGTCGCGATCCGCGACGACGGTGTCATCGGCGTCGCCTACTACGACTTTCGCAGCAACACGGCCGACCCCAACACACTGCCCACCGATACCTGGCTCGCGATATCGGCGAACGGCGTCGTGTGGCAGGAACGGGCGGCCGCTCCGGCCTTCGACTATGCGACGGCGCCCACGGCCGGTCCCAATCTCTTTCTCGGCGACTACATGGCGCTGGTCGCGACCGGCACTACGTTCGTGAGCTTTACGAGCCGCACGACCGGCGTGGCGAGCAATCGCAGCGACATCTTCGCGACGCTGCAACGCGAGCCGGCCATATTCAG
>JANNKR010000191.1:0-1563 GCA_031396395.1 Betaproteobacteria bacterium | reverse complement strand
ACGCGTTCGCCCTTCTTCGAAATCGCCATGCATTCGGCGCCGGTGCGGATCACCACGTCCTCGCGCTCGAGGATGGCGCAGATCTCGGCGGCGACGTCGTCGTCCTCTCGTGGCAGCAGCTTGTCGAATTTCTCGACTACTGTGACCTTGGCGCCGAAGCGGCGGTAGACCTGCGCGAACTCCAGGCCGATGTAACTGCCGCCGATGATCACCAGATGCTCTGGCACGCGGTCCACTTCCATCATCGAGCTGTTGGTGAGGAACGGCACGTTCTTGAGGCCCGGCATATCCGGCACCAGTGCGCGCCCGCCCACGTTGAGGAACACCTTGCCCGCCTGCAGCGTCCTGCCGCCCACTTCCACCGTGCGCGGCGCGGTGAAGCGCGCGTGGCCGCGGATCAGTGTCACGTTCTTCATGCCGGCAACCCAGTTGGTCACGCCGTCGGAAGAGTGCTTGACGATGCCGTCCTTGCGCGCCTTCACCGCCTGCATGTCGACGCGCACGTCGCCGGTGGAGAAACCGTACTCGCCGCCCCGGCGCGCCGTGTGCACAGCATGCGCGGAAGCGACCAGCGCCTTGGTGGGGATGCAGCCGACGTTGACGCAGGTACCGCCCATCAGCTTGCGCTCGATGATCGCGGTCTTCAGGCCCTCAACACCCAGGCGCGCAGCGAGCGCCGGCCCTGCCTGGCCGGCGCCGACGACAATGGCGTCGAAGCTTTCGATCAATGGGTGCTTCCGTGGATGATGATGTCGTCCATTGTATCCGGACAGTTCGCCCAGGGTTGCTCTTCAAGAACGCGCATCGTGTCCGCGTAACCCGCCTTGCGCCGCGTGTCGATACCTGCGGCGGTGAAGTCGATGTCCTTGGTGTGGTCCTCGCCCACGATGCCCGCCTCGTGCAGCGCCTCGTAGACGGCGACCTCGCAGGCACCGAGCGCGCCGTCGCCCTGCAGGACCAGCGCCGTTTGCCCGGGATATTAATTCACCGCCGCGCCTATTTCGCGCGCACTGCGGTGGAGGAGCGCACCAGATGTTCGGCGGCCTCGCTCCATTGGCGCGTCTGGTTGGCGCAGCTGCTGGTCCACGCGGCCGTCGAGCGCGAGCAGATTTCCGACATCCGTCTGTGATGCTCCACCATCAGGCGCTGCCACTCGCCGGTCGCACGCGCGGAAGAATCCGGCGCCTGCATTGCGGCCATCGTTTCCATGACGGAACAGGTGGTGGCGAGATTGAGTTCAAAGATCTCGGCCATGGCCTTCGCCTGCATTTGCAGCAGTTCGTTCATCGCCGTGAGCGCGTTCGTACCGGAAACGGTCTTCGAATCAGTGACAGACATGGGATTTTCCTTTCAAGGATGAGTGGAAGGACTATTTCGACTTGATGCTGGACGTAATCGAGGTGATGACGCCAGAGGCAGTCGCGAAGGGCTTCGCAGCCTCGCCCGTGATGCCGTGCCGGCGGGCGATCCAGCCGAAGTCGGTGTAGATCGCCCACACCCCGCCCTGGTCGTCCTGCTGCACCAGCAGGCGCACCGGCCAGTCGAGGCCCGCCTCGGGCTTGG
>JANNKR010000189.1:0-11913 GCA_031396395.1 Betaproteobacteria bacterium | reverse complement strand
GACTTCGAGAAGGGCTTCATCCGCGCCGAGGTCACGGGCTACGCCGATTTCATCGCCTGCAAGGGCGAGCACGGTGCGAAGGAGGCGGGCAAGATGCGCCTCGAGGGCAAGGAGTACATCGTGCGCGATGGGGATGTCATGAATTTCCGCTTCAACGTCTGAGCCGCTCGGCGTCGTCCTCGTGCAACTTCACCGCTCGCCTTTCCCGGTCGCCGCTGGTTGTCGCCGCAACAACATGACCAGAGACAACGCAAAGCTCAGGAAAATGAGCAACGATGCCTGCGCCAGCGTGATCCCCAGGCACAATTTGCCTTTCATCCGCACGGCAAGCAGGTGCGGCAGTCGCGCTGGCGATGCCCGATATCGAGCATTTCGTGGACGGGGACCAACTCCGTCGGGACGACTATCGATAGGCCGTTTGCACTTCCTCCTTGACGAGCGTCTGCAATTGCGCCAGGCCAAAGCTGGGCAGCGGGCGTCCATTCACGAAGAACTCCGGGGTCTGGGTCACCTTCAGTGCCCTGGCGTCCTGCAGTTCCTGTTCGATCCTCTTGGCCACGTCCGGGGCATTCATTTCGACCCTGATCTGTTCCAGGTTCAATCCCAGTCCTTCCAGCGGTTTCCAGACAAGCTCAGTCTGCACGGTGTGATTCCGCGTCCAGTACGCCTGGTTGGCCAGCAATGCCTCCAATGCCGGCCAGAACTTGCCCTGCCTGCGGGCGGCGTCGAGGACTTTCACCACATAGTCCGAACCCTTGTGGAACGGCACCAGGCGAATGGTGAGACGGACCTTGTCCGGATTGGCCGCCATGATTTGCTTCACATGCGGGTAGAAGCTGGCGCAGGTCTCGCATGCGGGGTCGAGAAACTCGACGATGTGCACCCTGGCTTCGGGATTGCCAAGCGTGGGTGAATAGAACTGCACGAGGCCGGCCTGTTTGCGCTCCATGGCCTGCGCGGATTGTTGGGACTTCCCGCTGATAAACATCATCGTGGCGGCGAAGATTGCCAATCCCAGGACGGCAGCGGAGACGACAAGTAGAATTTTTCGGTTCATCGGAAGATCCTGAAATGCGCCATTTTCATCCGGACGCTGATTGAGCGGATTGCCGTTTGGAAGGTTCGAAGTATTGCCGATACGCTCACGCATTGCTTTGACGGAGAGCAACCAGGCGCGGGACACCGGAACAACCCGGATGCTCTTCGGTCGGGAAGTCCACTTTCTGGATCGGTGAGCGCCGGCCGCCGTGCGAAAATGTCCAGGCAATGTTCGGCAAGTGCAGCAGAGGGGACGCCATCACATGACCGGGTACGAAGACGGGTACAAATGCAGACCCGGCACACAGGGATGAGGGGATGCCGGGTGATGCCGCAAGAGTGGCGAATCAGGTCTGACCTGGCACTCCTGCGCTACACCTCGTGGGGTGTGCTGGCGCTGGTGCTCGCCGCTTGCGCCTCGGTGCCGCGACTGGAGGCGCCGAAGGTGGTCGCCACCGAACTGCGCGTCGACCGGCTGACCGGCGTCGAGGCATTGTTCACCGTGACGCTGACGCTCGCCAATCCCAACGACCGCGACATCCAGGTCGACGCGATCGACGCGGCGGTCCGCATCGAGGATGTGCCGGTGGGCGTGGCGCGGCTGGCGGCACCGGTGCGGCTGGCGGCGCGCGGCGAGGCGCCCGTTGCGCTGGCGGTGCGCGCCGGCATCGCCGATGCACTGCTGGCCGCGGCGGCCGTCGCCCGTCGCGTCGAAAGAGCGGGGGCCACGGCGCCCACCGCACGCTATGCTGTGACGGGAACCGCGGTGCTGGATGGCGGCCTGTCGCTGCCGTTTTCGCGCAGCGGCGAGTTTGCATTGCCGGCGCGCATGTCCCCCATTCGATGAAGCTCAAGTTCACCAAGATGCATGGCCTTGGCAACGACTTCGTCGTGATCGACGGCGTGCGCCAGCATGTGGACCTGGCGCCCGCGCAGATCCGCGCGCTGGCCGACCGCCGCTTCGGCGTGGGCTGCGACCAGGTACTGCTGGTCGAGCCGGCGCAGGGCGACGCGGACTTCCGCTACCGGATCTTCAACGCGGATGGCGGCGAGGTCGAGCATTGCGGCAACGGTGCCCGCTGCTTCGTGGTCTTCGTCCGCGACCAGGGGTTGACCACCAAGCGGGAGATTCGGGTCGAGACGCGCAATGGCGTCATCGTGCCGCGCCTCGACGCCGATGGCGACGTGACGGTCGACATGGGCGTTCCGAGGCTGCGACCCGACCAGGTGCCCTTCGTCGACGGCACGGGCGCAGCAGTCGAGCCGCTGGACGTGGACGGCCGGCAGGTCATGATCACCGCGGTTTCGATGGGCAATCCGCACGCGGTCCAGGTCGTGGATGACCTCGAGCGCGCGCCGGTCGGGACGGAGGGTCCGCGCATCGAGCATCATCCGCGCTTCCCGCAGCGGGTGAATGCGGGCTATGTACAGATGATCGATCGCGCTACCATTGCGTTGCGGGTGTGGGAACGTGGCGCGGGGGAGACACCGTCGTGCGGCACCGGGGCCTGCGCGGCGGCAGTGGCGGTGATGCGGCGAGGGTTGGCCGATTCACCGCTGCGCGTGAAAACGCGAGGGGGCGATCTGGTGATCGCGTGGAAGGGCGAAGGCATGCCGCTGTTCATGAGCGGGCCGGCTGCCAGCGTATTCGAAGGCGAGTGGAATGCCTGACGGCGTTCCATCCGATAACAACAAGCATCGAAAGAGGGCGCATGGACGCAGCGGCAGTCGCGGATTTCCTGAAAAACAATCCGCAGTTCTTCGAGGATTACGCAGATGTGGTGGCCGAGATCTTCGTGCCGCACCCGCACGGCGGTCATGCGATTCCCATTGCGGAGCGGCAGATCCTGACGCTGCGCGAGAAAAACAACGAGCTCGAGGCCAAGTTCAAGGAGCTCGTGAGCTACGGCACGGAAAACGACCAGATCAGCGAGAAGGTGCATCGTTCCACGCTGGCGCTGTTCGCCGCGCAGGATCTGGAGACCACGCTCGCGGTCCTGTACCACAGCCTCATGGAAGACTTCGGCGTGCCGCAGGTGGCGGCGCGGCTGTGGGGCAAGGTGCCCGAGCAGTCGTACCTGCCGGAGCTTGCCGCTACGTCGTCGGAGATCCGGCATTACGCCGATCAGCTGGGCCAGCCGTATTGCGGGCCGGTGGCGGCCTTCGAATCGCGCGAATGGTTCGACGACGGTGATGTGCTGCAGTCCTTCGGCTTCCTCCCGCTGCGCACCTCGCAGACCTTTGGTGTGCTGGCATTGGGCAGCTCCGACCCGCGGCGCTTTCATCCGGGCATGGGCACGCTGTACCAGACCCGCCTGGCCGAGCTTGCCAGCGTGGCCACTGCGCGATTCCTCCCGCCCACCTGACGTTGCGGGAACCTCGTCCCGGCCGGGTTTCCCCAGCCGCCGCGCGCGCGGAGGACGGCGGCGCGAACCGGGCGCTGATCGACGCCTTTGCCACATCCCTCGCGACCCGCCCGCGCCACACGCGGGACGCCTACGTTCGCGACGCCTCCCAACTCCTGCAGCTGGCGGGTGCCGAGCCGATCACGTCGCTGCGGCGCGCCCAGCTGGCGCGCGGTCTCGCCACGCTGCACGGACGCGGATTGTCGGGGCGCAGCCTTGCCCGCATGCTTTCCGCGTGGCGTGCGCTCTACCGGTTCCTGCTGGAGCGGGGCGTAGTGAGTGAGGACCCCAGCGCGGGATTGAAAGCCCCGAAATCGGCCAGGCGGTTGCCCTCGGCGCTTACGCCCGACGAGGCGGTGCAGCTCGTTTCGATGGCCGGGAAGGAACCGGCGGCGCTGTGCGATCGCGCGCTCTTCGAGCTTGCCTATTCCTCAGGATTGCGCCTGTCCGAGCTCGCGGCCGTCGACATCGATCGCATCGATCTCGTGGGCGGCGAGGTGCGCGTGTGGGGCAAAGGCGCGAAGGAACGCGTGGTACCGGTCGGCGCGGCGGCGCGCGAAGCCATCGCCACCTGGCTGGCACATCGCGCAGCGCTGCCCGCGGTGGATGCCAAGGCGGTGTTCGTCGGCGCCAGCGGAAGGCGTCTGTCCACGCGCACGATCGAGCGCCGGCTGGCGGCCGCAGCGCTGCGCCAGGGGCTCAATCAGCACGTCCACCCGCACATGCTGCGGCATTCGTTTGCGTCGCACGTGCTGCAATCGTCGGGGGACCTGCGCGCAGTGCAGGAAATGCTGGGCCACGCGTCGATTGCCAGCACGCAGGTCTACACGCATCTCGACTTCCAGGCGCTGGCCAAGGTCTACGATGCCGCGCATCCGCGCGCGAAGCGGAAGAAGTAAAACAATTGGGGTCAGACTCCAGTTAACCGCAGGGGAAGACGCGGCTAATTGGAGTCTGACCCCAAATGTTTCGCCGCCAACCTGTAGGCGCGGCTTCAGCCTTGCGGTCCGAATGCGGCATCGATCCCGCGAGGCTGAAGCCTCGCCTACGGTGGTTTGCTATTGCACCATGCGCACCACGCCCGGAAGGTACGGCAGGTCGGTGACACCCAGATCGCACCCGGCCTGCTTCAACAGCGTGGTGACCTGCCCGCGATGGTGAGTGGCGTGGTTGAAGAGATGCGTCGCCGCGATCCATGCCGGCAATTGGCGCAACTTGCCGTCGGACGCGGCGCGATACTCGAGCGTTGAGGCAAGCCATGCGGGGGCAAGCGCGCCGGCCCAATCGAGGATCGCGGTGTCCGTGACCTCGCGCTCGCGCGACAGCTCCGCGAAATCCGTGAACATGTCGGCGCCGAAGGCGGGCGAGGTGAATGGGCGCCCCGTGAATCGCCCCAGCCAGATCCGGTCGCCCCACAGGATGTGATTGAGCGTGCGGTCGATGGACCCAAAGAACGCGCCACGGTCGCGCGCAAGCTCGGCGGCGTCGAGTCGGGCCGCGGCCGCGACCAGCCGCTCGTTCATCCAGCGGTTGTAGCGCGCCAGCAGCTGGCAGTACTCGACCGAGATCACGCCGTCACGGGTTCGGCGATGGCGCCGGCTTCGAGCTCCTCGATCTCGATGGACGCCGCCAGCTGGGCAAGCCGCGCAATCACGCCGTACGCGTAGAAGCGATTGGGCGCGCAGTCAGCCGGCTCGTTGAGATCGGGAATGCAAGGCGACTCGAATGCGAGCGGCACGAACTGTGCGCCGGGTGCGTTCAAGTTCTCGTCCTTGCCGCGGCTGGTGTGCACGCGGTAGAAGCCGCCGACGACGAAGCGGTCGATCATGTAGACCACGGGCTCGGCGATCGCATCGTTGATCGACTCGAAGGTGGGCACGCCTTCCTGGATCAGGACCGAGCTGACCTCAAGGCCCTCCTTGACCACGGCCATCTTGTTGCGCTGCTTGCGGTTGAGTCCCACCACTTCATCGGCGTTGCGCACGGTCATGATGCCCATGCCGTAGGTGCCGGCGTCGGCCTTGACGATGACGAAGGGCTTCTCGGGGATGCCGTACTCCGCATACTTGACCGCGATCCTCGCCAGGACGTCATTGACGTTGCTGCGAAGGCACTCCTCGCCGGAGCGCTCCTGGAAATCGACCTTGCCGCACGCGGCGAAGTACGGATCGATCAGCCAGGGGTCGATGCCGACGAGTGCGGCGAACTGTTCGGCGACGCCGGAATAGACGCCGAAATGATGCGACTTCTTCCGGTTGAACCAGCCGGAGGCAAGGGGCGGCACCACTGGCTGGTCGATGCGCTCGAGAACGGCGGGGGATCCGGCGGACAGGTCGTTGTTGAGCAGCACCATGCACGGATCGAAATCGTACAGGCCCACGCGGCGGCCGTTGCGCACCACCGGCTCGAGCGTCAGCGTGTCGCCGTCGCCGAGGTCGATCTTCGTCAGCGTCGTGACTTCCGGATTGAGGGAGCCGATCCGCACCCGCATGCCGGCCTGGCGCAGGATGCGCTCCAGCGTGCTGACATTGCGCAGGTAGAACATGTTGCGCGTGTGGTTCTCGGGGATCAGCAGGACGCCCCGGGCGTCGGGGCAGATGCGCTCGACGGCCGTCTGCACCGCCTGCACGCACAGCGGCAAGAACGACGGATTGAGGTTGTTGAAGCCGCCGGGGAACAGGTTGGTGTCGACCGGCGCCAGTTTGAAGCCAGCATTGCGCAGGTCCACCGACGCGTAGAACGGCACCGCGTGCTCCTGCCACTGCGTGCGCAGCCAGCGCTCGATCTCCGGCATGTGCTCGAGGATGCGTCGCTCGAGGTCCTGCAGCGGACCGGCCAGAGCCGTGGTGAGATGGGGAACCATGCGGGCGCCTTGCAAGGAAGAGCGGGAATTGTACCCGGTCGACGGAGTGTGTCCGGCTGCACCCGCAGGCACGACTTCAGCCGCGCGCAACGATTGCATGGTGGAAACCTTGCCTGCAGGAATTTGCGTTCCAGCAAAAAAAACGGGGCGCGTGGAACGCGCCCCGAATAGCCACTGAGGAGATGAAGCCATTGCCCGGGAAACCTGCGCTTCCCGCTTGCCCGCGGACGGGGGGAGAGAGCCCGCCCGCGTCTTGCCCGTTACACAACCGTTGCCGGGTTCAGCTGCGGTAAGCCGACTCGCCGTGGTAGGTGACGTCGAGTCCTTCGCGCTCCTCTTCTTCCGTGACGCGCAGGCCAACCGTCATGTCGACGATCTTGTAGCAGATGTATGCCACGACCCCCGACCAGATCACGGTCAGTCCGACCGCCTTGGCTTGGATGAGCAGCTGCTCGCCGTAGCTCGTGTAGCCCGTCTTGCCGGTGACCCAGTCGGTGACGAAGCCGGGTCCGCCCAGATCCGGCGACACGAAGATGCCGGTCAGGAGCGCGCCCAGGATGCCGCCTACTGCGTGCACGCCGAAGACATCGAGGGTGTCGTCCACCTTCAGCATGTGCTTCAGTCCGTTGACACCCCACAGGCACACGATTCCAGCCAGAAGGCCGATGACGAACGCGCCGGGGATGCCGACGTTGCCGGCGGCAGGCGTGATCGCCACGAGACCCGCGACTGCACCCGAGGCTGCACCCAGCATCGACGGCTTGCCCTTGAACACCCATTCGCCGAGCGTCCACGAGACCACCGCACAGGCCGTTGCGAGGAAGGTGTTGATGAAGGCCAGGGTCGCCGCATTGTTGGCTTCCAGCGCCGAGCCGGCGTTGAAACCGAACCAGCCGAACCACAGCAGCGACGCGCCGATCATCGTCATCGGCAGACTGTGCGGCGCCATCGCTTCCTTGCCGTAGCCGATCCGCTTGCCGACGACGTACGCGCCCACCAGACCCGCAATGCCGGCGTTGATGTGCACGACCGTGCCGCCCGCGAAGTCCAGCGCGCCCCACTGCCAGATCAGGCCGGCCTTGGCATTCTGCGCATCGACGACACTGGCGGCGGTGTACGCATCCGGGCCGGGCCAGAACCAGACCATGTGCGCGATCGGCAGGTAGGAGAACGTGAACCAGAGCACTGCGAACAGCAGCACCGCGGAGAACTTCACGCGTTCGGCAAAGGCACCGAGGATGAGGCACACGGTGATCGCCGCGAATGTGGCCTGGAATGCCACGAACAGCAGTTCCGGGATCGGGGTGTTCTTGGAGAACGTCGCCGCCATCGCGAATTCGCCCTTGACCGGATCGAAGGTGCCCTTGAGGAACAGCCGGTCAAGGCTGCCGATGTAGGCGTTGCCCTCGGTGAACGCAAGACTGTAGCCGTAGACGCACCACAGGACCGTGATCAGCGAGAACACGACGAACACCTGCATCAGCACGGACAGCGTGTTCTTCGACCGCACCATGCCGCCATAGAACAGTGCCAGTGCCGGCGCGCTCATCAGCAGTACCAGCGCCGTGCACACCAGCATCCAGGCAACGTCGCCCTTGTTGGGGGTCGGAGCGGGTGCCGCGGTGGCCGCAGGCGCGGCATCGGCCGGTGCGGCTGCCGCGGCTGCGGCGGGTGCTGTTGCGGCCGGGGCCATCGCAGCGGGCGCCGCCTTGTCCTGCGCCAGCACGGGCGCCGCGAAAGCGAACGCGCCGAGCAGTGCAAGTAACGCAACTATCTTTTTCATCGAAGGGCTCCCTTACAGCGCGTCCGCGCCGGTTTCACCGGTGCGGATACGGACGACCTGCAGCAGGTCGAACACGAAGATCTTGCCGTCACCGATCTTGCCGGTGTTGGCGGCTTTCTCGATCGCTTCGATCACGCGCTCGAGCATGTCTTCCTTCACTGCCGCTTCGATCTTGACCTTGGGCAGGAAGTCGACGACGTATTCGGCGCCACGGTATAGCTCGGTGTGGCCTTTCTGGCGACCGAAGCCCTTCACCTCGGTCACGGTGATTCCCTGCACGCCGATGGCGGAGAGGGCCTCGCGGACCTCGTCCAGCTTGAACGGCTTGATGATGGCGGTAACGAGTTTCATGATGTCCCCGGAAAGCGCGCGACGGAGCGGGTCCGCCGCGCGGTATGGCGTTCAGAACGTTTTTTGGATGTAGCCGACGAACTGTCCTGCGGAGATGTCGTTGCCGAAGCGATTGGTATAGGCGGCGCTCTCGGCATCGGTACCCGTGCCGAAGATGCCCACCGTCACGCCCAGCACTTCGGTCGACACGCCGACCTTCCAGTCGCCGTAGTTGTAAAAGCCGTTGTTCTTGAAGCGCTGTTGTCCGTAATGCCCGAACACGGTGACCTTGCCGATCGAATCGTTGACCTTGTCGACGATGTCGTAGGTCGCGTTGATTTCCCAGTAGTCGGAGCCGCGCGAATCGGGGAAGCCGAAGGTCTTGTTGTCGACGCTGTAGCTGTACTTGCCGGTGAGCCACTTCCACGTCAGCGCAGCGTACAGTTCCGTGGTGTTGGGCTTCGTGTAGCCCGACGGATAGCTACCGGGATACCAGTAGTACAGGACCCCCGTGTCGAGCACGAAATCGGCCGGCAGGGCCCACTTGTAGCCGCCGTAGATGTCGACTTCAAGGCTGGCGGACACGTCCGGATTGCCGTCGGACAGCCAGCTGACGTTCGAACCCCAGAGCCCGGCATAAAAACCACTCTTGTGGCCGAGGTCGAAGCCACCCTGGAGGGCGGGCTTCTCGTTGGTCTGTGAGATGCCGCGGAAGATGTACTGGCTGAAGAGTCCCACGTTGCCGGTGAAGGTCCAGTCCGGTTCCGGCGCTGCGGCCGGGGCAGGCGCCGGTGCAGCAGCGGCGGGCGCCGGGGTCGACTGGGCGTGTACGGTGCCGGCGAAGGCGGTGGCGAGTATCGCGGCCGTGGCGCCGGTGCGAAGGTAGTGCTTCAGGTTCATGACAGTTCCCTTGCGAGTTGGTAGACGAAATCGAGAGAAGCTTGCGGGTTCTGTTCAGCATTTCGTGTGCCACTGCACAAACATGATATAAATCAATTGATTACCGAGTATTTTGCGAACAAGGGATGCCCGGTTATCCGATAAACGCACCAAAACAGTGCTGTTGGTCGTGCGGCCGCACCCGACTGGGGCGGGGGGTCGCGACGCGGTCGCCGAGCGGAGGGCACGTTCGTCCGAATGGTCGATCAAGGATGCACGCCGGCTTTGCTAGACTTGCCCAAGGGCGGTCGCGCGGTGCAGCGCAGCACGGGATCGCCGACCATGGTTTTCATCGCTCCCGGAGAAACCGCATGTTGAACTTCAGCAGCAGGACGCTCGACGAGTTGGCCGCCAAAATCGGCCGCGCGGTCGAGGGCAGCCCCGCCAAGGACATCGAAAAGAACATCAAGGCCATGCTCCAGGGCGGGCTTTCGCGACTCGATCTGGTGCCGCGTTCCGAGTTCGATACGCAGGCGCAGGTGCTGCTCAAGACGCGGGAGAAGCTCGAACGTCTGGAGGCGCGCGTGGCTGAACTGGAAGCGCGCTTCCCGGCCCCACCCACGGCTACATAGCAAGCACTCACACTGTTACTACACGGCCTCAGCAGCGGATCGTAATGGCGGTCGTCGTCGTCAACAGTCGGGCGCTTGCGGGGGTGGCCGCGCCCGCCGTGGCGGTTGAAGTGCATGTGACCGGTGGCCTGCCGGGTATCCACATCGTGGGTCTTCCCGATACCGAGGTGCGCGAGGCGCGTGATCGCGTGCGCTCGGCCATTCAAAACGCGCAGTTCGAATTCCCGGCGCGCAAGGTGATCGTCAATCTCGCCCCCGCCGATTTACCCAAGGAGTCGGGTCGCTACGACCTCCCGATGGCGCTTGGCATCCTTGCCGCCACCGGGCAGATCCCCGCACCGGAACTGGCCCGCTACGAGTTTGCCGGCGAGCTTGCGCTGTCCGGCGCGCTGCGCGCCGTGCGCGGGGCCCTGGCCATGGCCCTCGCAGCACGTCATGCCGGTCGCGCCTTCGTGCTGCCCACGGCGTCCGCCGCCGAAGCTTCACTGGTGCACGGGGCACAGGTCTTCGGCGCAGCGTCGCTGCTGGCCGTATGTGAACACCTGTCGGGTCGCGTCATCCTGTCGCCCACGACGGCCACACCACCGGTGGCCGGCGAAGCCGCGCCGGACCTTGCGGACGTGCGCGGCCAGCGCCATGCCAAGCGCGCGCTGGAAATTGCCGCGGCCGGGGGCCATTCGCTGCTTTTCACCGGCCCTCCCGGCACCGGCAAGTCGATGCTGGCGCAACGCCTGCCTGGAATCCTCCCGCCGCTGGATGAAGACGAAGCCCTCGAAGTCGCGGCGGTCGCCTCGATCGCCGGGCGCTTCCGGCCGGAAACCCTCGGCCAGCGCCCATACCGGGCGCCGCACCACACGGCCAGCGCAGTGGCATTGGTGGGCGGCGGCAGTGATCCGCGCCCCGGTGAGATTTCGCTGGCCCATCACGGCGTGCTCTTCCTGGATGAACTGCCGGAATGGGACCGCCGGGTGCTGGAAGTGCTGCGCGAACCGCTCGAGTCCGGCTTCATCCATATCTCGCGCGCGGCGCGGCAAAGTGTGTTTCCGGCGCAGTTCCAGTTGATCGCGGCAATGAATCCCTGCCCTTGCGGCTGGCTTGGCGATCCGCGGGGACGTTGTCACTGCACGCCCGATGGCGTCACCCGGTATCGCGGACGCATTTCCGGACCGCTGCTTGATCGCATCGACCTCGCGCTGGAAGTGCTCGCCGTGCCGGCGGAGCAGATGCTCGCGCCAGCGTCACCGCCCATTGCGGCGGACAGCGAGCAGGGATTTGCCGCCTGCGGCACGAACCCCGCCACCGAGTCGACATCCGTGGTGCGCGGGCGCGTGATCGCGGCGCGCAATCGGCAGCTCAAGCGCCAGGGCAAACCCAACGCGCGGTTGACGCCGAAGGAGATCGCGGTGCATTGCGCAACCGACGGCGCCGGCAGTGCGTTGCTGGCGCAGGCGGCTGCACGGCTTGCGCTATCGGCGCGGGCGTTCCATCGGGTGCTGAAGGTTGCACGGACCATCGCCGACCTTGCCGATGTTCCATGCATCGAGCCGCGGCACATTGCCGAGGCGGTGGGCTATCGCGGCGCGGCCGGACGGTGATGGTTGTCGTGCCGCCGGGGTGCGCCGTCAAGGCTCGGGTGATCGGCGTGCGAGGTTGCCCGTAGGCGAGGCTTTAGCCTCGCATGCCCGGCGCTGCGAGGCTAAAGCCTCGCCTACGGGATCACGCCCGGACCGGCGCTGGCGACCGCGTCAGGACTTGCGGCCGGCGTAGCGCTCACCCGCGGCCACCGGCACCTTCAGCCAATTCTGCGGCGGCGGCAACGGGCAGGTCGTGAACGCCGAAAAGGCGCACGGCGGGTTGTACGCGCGATTCAGGTCGACCACCCATTGGCCATCCTTCGGCTTCTCGATGAAGAGAAATCGTCCGGGCGGGTAAGTGGTGGAATCGCTGGTGGCGTCGCGAAAGATGATGAACAAGTTGCCGTCG
>JANNKR010000183.1:0-2858 GCA_031396395.1 Betaproteobacteria bacterium | reverse complement strand
GGTTCGCTGCGCGCATCGTCCCTGCGAGGCTGAAGCCTCGCCTACGGGTTGATTCACGCACGCGCATGCAGACGTGCGCATGGCGCACAGCTACAATCCCATTCCATGTCCGCCTATCCGCACCTCCTCGCGCCGCTCGATCTCGGCTTCACCACGCTGAAAAATCGTGTCCTGATGGGCTCGATGCACACCGGGCTCGAGGAGGCGCCCGACGGTTTCGCGCGCATGGCCGCGTTCTATGCGGCGCGCGCACGCGGCGGCGTCGGCCTCATGGTCACCGGGGGTATCGCGCCCAATTTCGTCGGGCGGCTCGAGCCCAAGGCGTCGCAGCTGTCCTTTCCGTGGCAACTGGCGCGGCACCGGCTGATCACCGACGCCGTGCATGCGGAAGGCGGCAAGATCGCGCTGCAGATCCTGCACGCGGGCCGCTATGCGTATCACCCGCTGGCGGTGGCGCCGTCGACGTCGAAGTCCCCGATCAGTCCGTTCCGCTCGCGTGCCTTGAGCGCCTGGGGCGTGCGCCGCACGATCGCCGCGTATGTGCGCTGCGCGCAACTGGCGCAGCGCGCCGGCTACGACGGCGTCGAGATCATGGGCTCCGAGGGCTACCTCATCAATCAGTTCGTCGCGCCGCAGACCAATCACCGCGACGACGAGTGGGGCGGGGCCTTCGAGAATCGCATCCGCTTTCCGGTGGAGATCGTGCGCCGGACGCGCGAGGCCGTGGGTCGTGATTTCATCCTGATCTTCCGCCTGTCGATGCTCGACCTGGTCGAAGGTGGCAGCACGTGGGACGAGGTGGTCGCGCTGGCCAAGGCCGTCGAAGGCGCCGGGACCACCATCATCAACACCGGCATCGGCTGGCATGAAGCGCGCATCCCGACCATCGCGACGATGGTGCCGCGCGCGGCCTTTGCATGGGTCACGCGCCGGCTGCGCGGCGCGGTGAAGATCCCGCTGGTCACGACCAACCGGATCAACGATCCGCGCGTGGCCGAGGAGGTCCTGGGGCGCGGCGACGCCGACATGGTGTCGATGGCGCGGCCGTTTCTGGCGGACGCCGACTTTGTGAACAAGGCCGCAGCAGGACGCGCCGACGAGATCAACACCTGCATTGCGTGCAACCAAGCCTGCCTCGACCAGATTTTCTCGCGCAAGATCGCGTCGTGCCTCGTGAATCCGTTCGCGTGTCGTGAAACGGAATGGACGCTGACGGCGGCCACCGTGCCGAAAAAGGTCGCGGTCGTTGGCGCCGGTCCCGCCGGCATGGCGGCGGCGGTGACGGCGGCGGAGCGTGGGCATCGCGTCACGCTGTTCGACGCCGCGACCGAGATCGGCGGGCAATTCAACCTGGCGCGGCGCATTCCCGGCAAGGAAGAGTTTGCGGAGACGTTGCGCTATTACCGAACCCGTCTCGAGCGCCTTGGCGTGGTGACGCAGCTTGGCCGGCACATCGGTGCAAGCGATCTGGCAGGCTTCGACGCCGTGCTGCTGGCCACCGGCATCGTGCCGCGCATGCCGGCCATCCCTGGCATCGAGCATCCGAAGGTGGCGGGCTACGTCGACGTCGTGACCGGGCGCCGGGCCGTGGGCGCAAAAGTGGCGCTGGTCGGCGCGGGCGGCATTGGGTTCGACGTCGCGGAATTGCTGTCCGTGGACAACGCGCCGGATGGCGCGCTGAGCGACGGCCAGCAGGACGATCCGGCTATTGCCGCATTCCGCAACGAGTGGGGTATCGACGCCGGCATGGCGCAGCGCGGTGGCCTGATGCCTGCGCATGAGTCGCCGCCGCCCCGCCAGTTGTGGCTGTTGCAGCGCAAGGAAGCGAAGGTCGGCGCCGGGCTCGCCAAGACCACCGGCTGGATCCGCCGTACGCTGCTCAAGCGTCGCGGCGTGCAGATGATCGCCGGTGTTGAATATGATCGTATCGACGATGCCGGGCTGCACATCCGGGTGGACGGCCAGCCGCGGGTGCTGGAGGTCGACACCATCGTGATCTGCGCAGGCCAGGAGCCACGACGCGAGTTGGTGGCATCGCTGCTTGCAGCGGGAATCGCGCACGAGTTGATCGGCGGCGCAGATGTGGCGACCGAGCTCGATGCGCGGCGGGCGATTGAACAGGGCACGCGCGTGGCGCTGGATCTTTGACCGCGTTGCAATGGCACCATCGGCAATCCCGTAGGCGAGGCTTCAGCCTCGCTTGGTTGTCGTCACGATGTACCTGCGAGGCTGAAGCCTCGCCTACAATGCGGTGATGCGGTGCGATCCGACACCAAACGAACCGCAACAATGGGGAGACGACCAGGCATGTGCACCATCTGCGGTAACGAGGACCACGTCGCAGGCACCACCCGCCGCGACTTCCTGAAGTCCGGCTCCATTGCCGCTCTGGCGCCGTGGATGATGGGCCAGGCCCTTGCGGCCGACCCACCCAAGGCCGGTGCGCCTCCGCCCCCCAATGCGATTACGCCGTCGGCGGCGCTCAAACGGCTGATGGATGGGAACGCGCGCTATGTCGCCAACACGCCGGAGCAGAAGGACTTCTCGGTCGGCCGCGCCGCGCGGGCCACCGCGCAGTATCCGATCGCCGCGATCTTAAGCTGCGCGGATTCCCGCGTGGCGCCGGAGCTCACCTTCGATCAGAATCCGGGCGATCTCTTCGTCGTGCGCGTAGCGGGTAACGTCGTCAGCCCCGACCTCCTGGCATCGCTCGAATACGGCGTCCAGTTTCTTGGCGTCCCGCTCGTCATCGTGATGGGGCATTCGGGCTGCGGCGCCGTGGACGCGGCCATCAAGGTCCTGAAGACGAAGGCGGTATTGCCCGGCCACTTGCCCGACCTCATCCGCGCGATCAAGCC
>JANNKR010000176.1:0-3193 GCA_031396395.1 Betaproteobacteria bacterium | reverse complement strand
GCCGGCGGCAATCCCGACCGGCTCTACCAGCAGAATCATTGCGGTCTCTTCCGGCTGGATCGGCCCGCCACACGCTGGCAGGACATTGGCACCGGCATGCCCAAGACCGTCGGCTATGTCGGTTTTCCGATGGTTACGCATCCGCATGACGCCGATACCGCGTGGATCCTGCCGATGGATGGGACGAGCGTCTGGCCGCGAGTCTCGCCCGGTGGCCGCCCGGCGGTCTTTCGCACCAGTAACGCCGGCAAGTCGTGGCTGCGGCTGGCTACCGGGATGCCCAAGGCGCAAGCCTGGTGGACCGTCAAGCGCCAGGCCATGACCGCGGATACGCGTCAAAAAGTAGGCGTTTACTTCGGCACTACACAAGGCCAGATATGGGGTAGCCGCGACGAAGGGCAGACGTGGAAGCGGTTGGCGGAGCACCTGCCGCATATCTATGCGGTCGAGGTGGGCTGAGCTCGTGTCGGCGAAATTCATCGTCGCGATTCCCACCCAGCTGCGCTCGTACGTCGCCGGGAGCGCGGAGGTTGCCATCGCGGTGGAGGCGGCACCGCCCACGCTGGCCGACGTGTTGGGGGCGCTCGACGCGGCCTATCCGGGGATCCGCTTCCGGATGGTCGATGAGACGGGACGCGTACGCCCGCATATCCAGATCTTCGTGAACAGCGCGATCGAGCGCAATCCGGCTGCCGTGTTGCCCGCAGACGCGCGGATCATGATCGTCGGTGCATTGTCGGGCGGGTAGTCAAAAAAGGGGTCAGGGTCGAATTAAAAAAGGGGTCAGGGTCGAATTGATCGCGGACTGGCTGGGTAGAGCACCTGCCGACGCCCGATCAATTCGACCCTGACCCCTTTTTTGAGCCTGGCCTCTTTCCTGGGCGTCTTGTCGAACGCCCGTGCGACGTTGCGCCGCAACATCTCGTTGCGGGAACCCGTCGAAAACAGTTAAAATCGACGGGTTTGCTGGTTGGCAATTGGCACCGCGATGGAAGCTCCTATCAAGACCAAACCGATTCGCCGGATCTTGGTCTGGCAGGCGGCAGCGACGGTTGTGCTGGCGCTGCTGTCCGGCCTGGTGGCCGGGCTGCACGGGGCGTTGTCGGCCCTGCTGGGCGGAGTGGTCAACATCACGGCCGTGGTGGTCTACGCGGTGGTGCTGGGCGTCTCCAATCCGTCATCGGCAGGCGCTACGGTGGCGGCCATGTTCCGGGCCGAGGCCAGCAAGATCCTCGTGATCATCGTCCAGCTTTGGCTGGTGCTGACGACCTACAAGGACCTCGTACCGGCGGCGTTCTTTGCCACGTTCGTGATCACGGTGTTGCTGTTCAGCATGGCCCTTTTCGACCGCGACTAATCTCCTCTCCCGACGATCCCCATGGCCGGCGCATCTTACGAGTCTCCCTCCGAGTACATCCAGCACCACCTCACCTTCCTGCAAAAGCCGGTCGGCGACGGGAGCTTCTGGATGGTCAACGTCGACACGATGGTGATGTCGATCCTGCTGGGCGTCCTGGGCCTCGGCTTCATCTGGCTGGCCACGCGCAAGGCTACGTCGGGCGTGCCCTCCAAGCACCAGGCGTTCGTCGAACTGTGCGTCGATTTCGTCAACGACCAGGTCAAAGGCATCTACCACGGCGACTCGAAGTGGGTGGCGCCGATCGCGCTCACGGTCTTCATCTGGGTCGTGCTGATGAATTCGATGGACTTCCTGCCCGTCGACATCATGGCGTGGATCTACGGTCTCCTCGGGCTGCACAACTGGCGCAGCGTGCCTACGTCCGACATCAACACCACCTTCGCGCTGGCGCTCACCGTGTTCGCGCTGATGATCATCTTTTCGATCAAGTCGAAGGGTCTGGGCGGCTGGTCCAAGGAGTTGTTCGTGGCCCCGTTCGGCAATCACTTCCTGCTGTGGCCGGTCAACTTCCTGTTCCAGATCGTCGAGTACCTCTCCAAACCGCTGTCGCACAGCCTGCGGCTCTACGGCAACATGTACGCCGGCGAAATCATCTTCCTGCTGATTGGCATGCTGGCCGCCGCCGGCTTGGCCGGCATGGGCCTCGGCATCCTGCTCAACCTGGCGTGGGCGATCTTCCACATCCTGATCGTCCTGCTGCAGGCCTACATCTTCATGATGCTCACGATCGTCTATCTCGCGATGGCCGAAGAGCACCACTGATAACGCGTTTATTGTCTCTATCGTCGTCTTCGCTCACCATCACGAACCCGCAATCGAAAGGAATGCACCATGGATAAGGTACAAATGCTGTCGATGATCCAGGCCTACACCGCCGTTGGTATCGGCCTCATCATCGGCCTGGGCGCGCTTGGCGCGTGTATCGGCGTGGGTATCATGTGCTCGCGCTTCCTGGAAGGCGCCGCGCGCCAGCCGGAACTGATGCCACAGCTGCAAGCCAAGGTCTTCCTGCTGCTCGGCCTGATCGACGCATCGTTCATCATCGGCGTCGGCCTCGCGATGTTCTTCGCGTTCGCCAACCCGCTCCTGTCCGTCGTTCCCAAGTAAGGGCGTTGCATTTGCACCCGTCCGCTACGCTCTAAGGCGCCTTCATGAATTTCAATCTGACGCTGATCATGCAGGCCGTGGCATTCACGGCCTTCATCTGGTTCTGCGCGCGTTTCATCTGGCCGCCGCTGATGCGCGCCATCGAAGACCGGCAGAAACAGATCGCCGACGGCCTGGCTGCCGGCGAACAGGGACGCCGCGAACTTGCCAGCGCCGAGAAGCGCGACGCGCAGATGCTGACCGAGGCCAAGTCCCGGTCGGCGGAAATCGTCGCGATGGGCGAAAAGTTCAAGGCCGAGGCGATCGAGCAGTCGAAGCTTGATGCCAAGGCCGAGGGCGAACGCATCATCGCCGCGGCCAAGGCCGAGATCGCGCAGGAAGTGGCGCGCGCCAAGGAACAGCTGCGCGACGCCGTGGCCGATCTGGCCGTGGCCGGTGCGACCAAGATCCTGCAGAAGGATGTCGACATCAAGACCCACGCCGAACTGCTCGCGCAGTTGAAGCGCCAGCTGTAGGCGCGACGTCGCCATGGCCGAAATCACCACCATCGCCCGCCCCTACGCCGAGGCCGCGTTTGCCCTCGCCCGCGAGGGCAACGCGCTGCCGGTCTGGTCGGAGATGCTGCGCTTCGCCAGTGCGGTCGTCGCCGATCCGCAGATGGCGCGG
>JANNKR010000153.1:0-8411 GCA_031396395.1 Betaproteobacteria bacterium | reverse complement strand
ATGCGCGCGCCCGACGCGCCGATCGGATGGCCGAGCGCCGTGGCGCCACCATGGACGTTGACCCGGTCGTGCGGCAAACCGTGGTCCTTCATCGCCGCCATCGTGACCACCGCGAAGGCTTCGTTGATCTCGAACAGGTCGACATCCTTGGTGGTCCACCCGGTCATCCGGTAGATTTTTTCGATGGCCCCCACTGGCGCCGTCGAGAACCATGCCGGTTCCTGCGCGTGCGTGGCATGCGCGACGATCACGGCCAGGGGCTCCAGTCCGCGCCGCTCGGCCTCCGAGCGCCGCATCAGCACCAGCGCCGCAGCGCCATCGGAGATCGAGCTCGAGTTGGCGGCCGTCACCGTTCCGTCCTTGCTGAACGCAGGCTTGAGATTCGGGATCTTGTCGGGGGTTGCCTTGGCCGGCTGCTCGTCCGTGGCGATGACGACTTCGCCCTTGCGGCCCTTGACCGTCACCGGCGCGATCTCCCAGTCAAAGGTGCCGTCGTTGTTCGCAGCCAGCGCGCGCGACAGCGACGTCAGCGCGAAGTGATCCTGCTCTTCGCGCGTGAAGGCATACTTGGTCGCGCAGTCCTCGGCGAAACTGCCCATCAGGCGACCCTTGTCGTACGCGTCCTCGAGCCCGTCGAGGAACATGTGGTCCTGCACCTGCTGGTGGCCCATCCGATAGCCCGTGCGCGCCTTCGGCATCAGGTACGGCGCGTTGCTCATGCTCTCCATGCCGCCCGCCACGATCGCCCTGGCCGAACCGGCCAGCAGCGCGTCGTGCGCGAGGATGGTCGCTTCCATCGCCGAGCCGCACATCTTGTTGACGGTGGTGCATCCGGTAGCCAGCGGCAGCCCGGCTTTGAGCGATGCCTGCCGTGCCGGCGCCTGGCCCTGCCCCGCGGGCAGCACGCAGCCGAAAATGACCTTGTCGATATTGTCGGGCGCAACACCGGAACGCTCGACCGCAGCCTTGATCGCCGCCGCGCCCAGGTCGCTGGCCGCAAGCGACGCGAAGTCGCCCTGGAAGCCGCCCATCGGCGTGCGCGCCGCACCCACAATCACCACGGGATCGATGTTCATTGTCTGCCTGTCCTACTTCGTTTCGTTGAAGAGTTCGCGGCCGATCAGCATGCGGCGAATCTCGGAGGTGCCCGCCCCGATTTCGTACAGCTTGGCATCCCGCCACAGCCGTCCAGTGGGATATTCGTTGACGTAGCCGTTGCCGCCCAGCGCCTGGATCGCCTCGCCCGCCATCCACGTGGCCTTTTCGGCGGCGTAGAGAATGGCGCCTGCCGCATCCTTGCGCGTGGTCTCGCCGCGATCGCATGCCTGCGCCACTGCGTACACATAGGCCTTGCACGCCATCATCGTCGAGTACATGTCGGCGACCTTGCCCTGCATCAGCTGGAACTCGCCGATCGGCTGGCCGAACTGCGAACGCTCGTGCACATAGGGCAGGACCGCGTCCATGCACGCGGCCATGATGCCGATGGGCCCCGCCGCCAGCACTGCGCGTTCATAGTCGAGCCCGCTCATCAGCACGCTGACCCCGCGCCCTTCGGCCCCGAGGATGTTTTCAACCGGCACCGCGCAATCGGCAAACACCAGCTCGCACGTGTTCGAGCCGCGCATGCCCAGCTTGTCGAGTTTCTGCGCCGTGGTGAAGCCGGGCATGCCCTTCTCGACCAGGAACGCGGTGATGCCCTTCGGGCCTGCCTGCGCATCGGTCTTCGCATAGACCACCAGCGTGTCCGCGTCCGGGCCGTTGGTGATCCACATCTTGTTGCCGTTGAGCACGAAATGATCGCCGCGCCGATCGGCCCGCAGGCGCATCGACACGACGTCGGAGCCCGCGCCGGGTTCGCTCATCGCGAGGGCGCCGACATGCTCGCCGCTGATCAACTTCGGCAGGTAACGACGCTTCTGCGCCTCGCTGCCGTTGCGGCGGATCTGGTTGACGCACAGGTTCGAATGCGCGCCGTAGGACAAGCCCACCGATGCGGACGCGCGCGAAATTTCCTCCATCGCCACGCAATGCGCCAGATAGCCCATTCCGGTGCCGCCGTATGCCTCGTCGACGGTGATGCCGAGCAGTCCCAGATCCCCCATCTTGCGCCAGAGGTCGTGGGGGAACTGGTTGGTCGCGTCGATCGCGGCCGCGCGCGGCGCGATCTCGGCCGCCGCGAACTGCTGCACGGTCGCGCGCAGCATGTCGATCATTTCGCCGTGGTCAAAGGTCAATGACGGAAAGTTGAGCATGGACGCCTTCAGATGATTGACGCTTCGTGGCGGGAGTTGTGCGCGGAACCAGTGACATCGCGCAGAATCCGGGCGTCACCGCATCGAGGGTGGCGCCGATCAGCCGCATGGCGCCCTGGCGCGCGAAGCTTGCCCGCACCCGGTCGGCAAACTTCGAATCCTGCGGCTGGAAGGTGGAAACGGCCATCACGACCGGGCTCCTGGGCGATTTCGGGCAAACGGTGCTTGCCGCCGACGGCATTTTGTATTACGTTTACGTAAACGTCAATTAGTGGCCGGCGCGGCCGGATCGTCCTTCAACCGGCGACGGCATTCGCGCTCGATCCCGTCGACCTCGGCCAGCACCGCGTCGATGTCCTCCCGCTGTTGCAACAGACGCCGGCGGCGTTCGGCGAGCATGGCAATGAACATCGAGAGCTGCGCGCGCTCGTTCCTGCCCACCTCATAGAGGTCGAGCAGTTCGCGGATCTCGGACAATGCGAGGCCCAGGCGCTTGCCGCGCAGGATCAGCTTCAGCCGCACTCGCTCGCGTTCGCGGTACACGCGGGAGCGGCCCCGGCGTTCGGGGGCGAGCATGCCCTCGTCCTCGTAGAAGCGGATGGCGCGCGTGGTCAGCGCGAACTCGTGCGCAAGTTCGGAGATAGTGTACGTGGTCTCGCGGTCGGAGGCCGCCGCGGAAACCTTGCGGGAGGATGGAAGCATGCGGCGGATAAGCACAGGTTGCGGCGAAGTTCGAAGACCAAGATAACATACCGGGTTGCCCCGAATGAAGCCATGAACGCACCGCATCCCCCCATCCTCGACTACCCCTTCGCGTCGCCGCCGCCGGCGGGGACGGCGATCGAGGTCGCCCAGGGGGTCCTGTGGCTGCGGATGCCCCTGCCCTTTGCGCTGGACCACATCAATCTGTGGCTGCTCGCAGAGGACGACGGCTGGACGCTGGTCGACTGCGGCATCGGCAACGCGGCCACGCGCGCGCTGTGGACCGCGCATTTCGGCACCACGCTGCGCGGACTGCCGCTGCAACGCATCATCGCGACGCACTGCCATCCCGATCACCTCGGCAATGCCGAATGGCTCGCGACCCATTTCGGGTGTCGCGTCACCATGTCGCTCGGCGAATTTCTGGCCGCCCACGCCCTGATCGACGCCCGCGCCGCGCATGCGCCTGCCGCGACGCTGGCGCTGTTTCGTGCGCACGGGATGACCGCGGCGGACCTGGACGCGATGGCGCAACGGGGCAATCACTACGCAACGCTGGTGCCCGCCGCGCCGGCAAGCTTTGACCGCATCATCCCCGGCGACGTCGTCACCGCCGGCAACACTGCGTGGTCGACCATCTTCGGCTACGGGCACTCGTCCGAGCACGCCGCCTTGTTCTCCCGGGAGCGCGGCGTATTGATTTCCGGCGACATGCTGTTGCCCCGCATCAGCACCAACGTGAGCGTCTGGCCGTCCGATCCCGACGGCGATCCGCTCGGACGGTTCCTGGCATCGATCGCGGACTTCGAGCCGCTGCCGGCCGACACGCTGGTACTGCCGTCGCATGGATTGCCGTTTCGCGGCATCGCGCTGCGCGTGGCCCAGCTGCGCGCGCACCATGAGGCGCGCCTGGCGGAACTTGCCGCGGCGATTGCGGCAGCCCCGGCGCCCGTGACCGCGGCGCAGATGATTCCCGTGCTGTTCCGCCGCGAACTCGACCTGCAGCAGCGTTTTTTCGCGATCGGCGAGTCCATCGCGCACCTCAACCACCTGTGGCATCGCCAACGCGTGAAGCGCACGCTTGCCGTTGACGGCACCTTCCTGTTTTCCGCTTGACCTATCGTCCGCCGCAGCCAAACCGCCACTCCAAGAGAACAACCATGGCCACCACCAATCCCGTGCCCGCCACATCCGCCATCGACCATGCCGCACTGGCGGAATCCCTCGCCTCCGCGGCGGAGAAAAGCGGCAAGCTGATCGGCGAATTCGCCGCGCGCCATGCTCGCAGCGGCACCAAGCTGCCCACTGACGAGCTTGGCCTCGGCAAGGCCTTCATGGAACTGGCCGCCCAGATGCTCGCCAATCCCTCGAAAATGGCGGCCTCCAACCTCAACCTGTGGTGGGACTACATGAGCCTGTGGCAAGGCTCGATGCTGCGGATGATGGGCGCATCCACCGATCCCGTGATGGTGCCCGCCAAGAGCGACAAGCGGTTCAAGCACGAGGACTGGCAGGAGCACTTCCTGTTCGACTACATCAAGCAGAGCTACCTCATCACCGCGCGCTGGCTGCACGATCAGGTCGCGAGCGTCGACGGTCTCGACGAAGCGACGAAGAAAAAGGTCGATTTCTTCACGCGACAATACATCGATGCGCTGGCGCCGTCCAACTTCGCGCTCACCAATCCCGAGGTGTTCCGCGAAACCGTGGCCTCCGGCGGCCAGAACCTGGTCAAGGGCCTCAACAACCTGCTCGACGACATCGAGCGGGGCGACGGCCAGCTGCGGATCTCGATGACCGATTCCAAAGCCTTCGAACTGGGGGTCAACATTGCCACCACGCCGGGCAAGGTCGTGTTCCAGACCGAGCTGATGCAGCTGATACAGTACGAGCCAGCCACGAAAAAGGCCTGGAAACGCCCGCTACTGGTGGTACCGCCGTGGATCAACAAGTACTACATCCTCGACCTGCGCGAAAAGAATTCCATGCTGCGCTGGGCCGTCAACGAGGGCATGACCGTGTTCATCCTGTCGTGGGTGAACCCGGACGCCAGGCTCGCCCACAAGAACTTCGAGGACTACCTGACCGAAGGCACGCTGGCCGCGCTCGATGCGGTCACCAGGGCCACCGGCGAGGAAGAGGTCAACGCGATCGGCTATTGCCTGGGCGGGACGCTGCTGGCCGCAACGATGGGCTACCTGGCTGCGCACAAGCAGAAGCGGATTGCCAGCGCGACCTTCATGGCCTCGCTCCTTGACTTCACCGGTGCCGGCGAGCTCGAGGTCTTCATCGATGAGGCGCAGGTCTCCGCCCTCGAGAAGAAGATGAACGAACGCGGCTTTCTCGAGGGCAGCGAGATGGCCACCACCTTCAACATGCTGCGCGCCAACGATCTCATCTGGTCGTTCGTGATCAACAACTACCTGCTGGGCCGCGATCCGTTTCCCTTCGACCTGCTGCACTGGAACTGCGATTCCACGCGCATGCCTGCGGCCATGCACAGCTATTACCTGCGCAACATGTACATGCACAACCTGCTGCGGGTGCCCGGCGGGCTCGAACTCGCGGGTACGAAGATCGACCTGTCCAAGGTCAACACGCCAACCTACTTCGTGTCGGCCATCGAGGATCACATCGCGCCATGGAAGACGACCTATGCCGGGCCGGCGGTCCTTCCTGGCAAGTCGCGCTTCGTGCTATCAGGGTCGGGCCACATTGCCGGCATGGTCAACCCGCCCGCCGCCAACAAGTACGGGTTCTGGACCAACGACAAACTTCCCGGCACGCCGGAGGAGTGGTTCGACGGGACAACGCAGCACGAAGGCTCGTGGTGGGTCGACTGGCGGAAATGGGTCGAGCCGTTCCTGGGCCGCGAAGTGCCGGCGAGGGTGCCCGGCAAAGGCAAGCTGAAGGTGCTGGAAGCGGCACCCGGCAGCTACGCGCGCACCCGCGCCGACGGGAAGTAATCCGCCGCTATCTAGGGGGCGGCTTGTCGCCGTCGACCCGGTCTGGACGCTGACGCTCGGACCGCTGCAGGTTGCTGCCGGCCGGTGCTGCGGTTGGCGCTGGCGCCGGGACGACGGCCGGTGGCGACGCGGCCGGTGCAGCTTGCGGAACGGGCGCCGGACGCCCTGCCTGTGGCGCGGATACCGGTGCCGGCGCCTGCCGTACTGCCGACGGCATCGCGGGCGCGACCACTGTGGGTGTCGGCGCGACATAGGCCGGCGCGCTTGGTGCCGGGCGCGAGGGGGTCCGCTGCATCGACGGCGGCAGCGGCGCGACCAGGCCCGACGTTGCCGGCGCCGAAGGTGCAGGCGCCGCCATTCCCATGGCCGGCGCCGGCCTGGACGACGGCGGTGCCGCGTTGATGCCGCCCAACCCGCTGCTCGGGGCCGGACGGGCCGCGGGCGGTACCGCGGTGGGGGCACCGGCGCCCTGGAGCGAGCCCAAGCCACCAGACGGGTTGGACCCCGTCCGGTAAAACGTCGACGCGGGCGGCGGCGCCCCGACGGGCGCGCGTGGAACGGGAATGCGGCCGACGTCGCTGCGCACGATCGGCGCCGCAAGCAGCAGGGGCGCCTGCGCGGCCATGCCGCCGGACACGGAAACCATGTGCTGGGCCACCGGCCGGCGTTCGATCAGTGCCGTAGCCGGCATGGCCGTCATGCCCCCGGGGGCGTTGACGTTGACGTAGCGTGGCGGCGGCGCCGACGGCCGGACAGTGACGTCGACGGCATAGGGCCGGTTATAGCGCTGCCAGCAGCCATGGGAACAGCGGCCCCACCACGGGCGATAGGGCTCGCCCCAGGCCAGCGGCACCCAGCCGTAGACCGGTGCGCCGCTGCTGACGGAAAAGCTCCACGCCGCACCGCCGGTCCAGCCGACCAGCGCCGGCGCCCAGAATGGCCGCGCCACGTAGGTTCCCGGCGCCCAGCCCCAGCGCCCACCGACAAAGGCCCAGCGGCCGTAATGGAATGGCGCGTACCCCCACGGCGCGTAGTCGACCCAGGTCGGCCCCCAGCCGCCCACCTGCGCCCAGTAGCCATTGCGATACGGCGCCCAATCCGGCGCGACATCGGTCGGATACCAGACTGCGCCCATTTCGGGGACCTGCGCCCATGTCCCGTGCTCGTCAAGATCCGCCCAACCCACCATTTCGCGGGAAACGTAGTTGTTGGGGCGGTTGCGCTCGTACCTGCGGTCACGCGTACCGACCCAGGCGTCGAAACCGTCGATGCTGACCCCGTTGCGGACCGCGGCGAAGCGCGGTTCCGAGCCCTCGGCCTCGGCCGTCTGACCGGGAAGCACCTGCTGGATGCCCGCCGACATCAGGACGTTGCCCTCGCCCTCGCGCACCGCGAGGATCGTACGCAGCCGATCGTCGCTGACGTCGATCCGGTACAGCCCGGGACGCGTCAGCACGATCTGGACGTTGGGCGTGTCCACGCGCGCGATTTCGCCGGCATCGAGAACCCGGATCCGCACGCTGACGCGCCCCTGCGCGACGAACAGCGCGAACTGGCGGTCGTCGAGGCGGGACAGGTGCAGATTGGTGTTGCCGGCCAGCCGGAACTGTCCGGCCCCGAAATCGACCTCGGCGCGACTGTCGTTGCCGACCCACAGGTTGTCGCCCCCGGTGACCGGGTAGTTGATGCCGATCGGGAGCCACTGCTCCGGCGCGTCCGGCGGGGACAGGAACAGTTCACCCGCCATGTCGGCAACGCGCCCGACCCGGCCCGGCAGGTCATCGTCGGCCCGCGCGGGCGCTGCCAACAGAAACATTGCCAGCCCCAGCAGGAAGCACCCCGCCAGATACCGTCGAGCCGCGCCGTTGCGGAAACCTGGGCGTAACGAATCAGCGATGAAACGGGTCATGGCAGCCTTTCTGTCACCTTCATACGACAACGCCGGTGCCGTGGGGTTCGTTGACCCATCGTCCGTGGGCGCGACCGTCCAATAGGGGCTAGAATTTAGGGCTGAGAACGGGTGATTCCTGAAGCCCGGGTACCATGGCATCCATCCACGAGGAGGCTTCATCATGCGGAGATTTCGTCCGTCGCTGGTCGCCGGCGCGCTTGCACTGGCGTTGGTCGCAGGTTCCGCCAGCGCCCAGTTTTCCGGTTCCTATACGTTCGGCGACAGTCTGAGCGACGCCGGCCAATACGGGGCGCGCTTCACGACCAATCCCGGGCTCACCGCCCCCATGTACGTGAGCCAGAACTTTGGCCTGACGTCGACGCCATCGTTCCAGGGTGGCAACAACTACGCGCAGGGCGGCGCGCGCGTCAACAGCCCTTCACCATTGGTTCCGGCCGGCGCGCCGGACTACTCGGTGGCCCAGCAGGTCTCGCAACTCATCTCGAAAGGCCCGCTGGATTCGAACGCGCTGTACCAGATCCAGGGCGGCGCCAATGACTTCTTCGTGCTGTCGGGCCAGTTGGCCGCCGGCCAGAT
>JANNKR010000362.1:0-7048 GCA_031396395.1 Betaproteobacteria bacterium | reverse complement strand
GGCCGGAGACTACACACTGGTCGTCGTCGAGCACGACATGGATTTCGTTGCCCGCATTGCGGATCGCGTCACGGTGCTGCACGAGGGCCATGTGCTGGCCGAGGGCTCGATGCAGCAGGTGCAGAACAACGAGCAGGTCATTGAAGTGTTCCTGGGCAGATGATGAACCCCCCACGCTTGCTTCGCTCGCTGCCCCCGGTGGGGGCGCAATCAGCCCCTCGGGGCGGCCCTTCGGGACTGCTGATGCTGTCAGTCGCACACGTTAACCAATACTACGGCGGCAGCCATATCCTGCGCGACGTGTCCTTCGACGTTCCCGCCGGCCAATGCACGACGCTGCTTGGCCGCAACGGGGTGGGCAAGACCACGCTGCTCAAGTGCCTGATGGGGCTGCTGCCCATACGCTCGGGCGACATCCGCTTCGGCGATGCCGGGATCGCCTCGCTTCCGCCGTATGCGCGGGCGAGTCTTGGCTTGGGCTATGTGCCACAGGGCCGCGACATCTTTCCGCGGCTGACGGTGCAGGAAAACCTGCTGATGGGCCTGGCGACGCAGAAGCGGGGCGTGGGCATCCCGTCCTACATCTTCGAGATGTTCCCGGTCTTGAAGGACATGCTGGGCCGCCGAGGCGGCGATCTGTCCGGCGGGCAGCAGCAGCAACTGGCCATCGGGAGGGCATTGGCGCTGCGCCCGAAGCTCCTGATCCTGGACGAGCCCACCGAAGGCATCCAGCCTTCGATCATCAAGGACATCGAGCGCGCCATCCGCAAGCTCACCAGCGGCGGCGACATGGCGATCCTGCTGGTGGAGCAGTATTACGATTTCGCGCGCGCGCTGGCGGATCACTACGTCGTGCTGTCTCGCGGCGAGGTCGTGGCGCAGGGCGACGGCGCGACGATGGAAGCGGACAACGTCCGCGCTCACCTCGCCGTATAGCCCGGCAAGACGACGCTCAGGTCGGATCGCGGCCGTTCGGCAGGTCGCGATGCAGCGTCGACAGGTCGGCACGAAGCGCAGCGAGATCACCGCGCAGGTCCGCAACCTCGGCACGCACGGCCTTGAGCTCGGCGTCGAGCTCGAGACTCAGGCGCAATTCCTCGGCGGCAAGCAGCCTCGCCACCTCCTTGCGCAACTCGATGATGTCGTGATGCAGGTCCTCGCGCAGCCGTGTTTCGTCGCGACCGATGAAGAAGGCAACGATGTTGGCCGTGAACAACGCGATCAGCGCGCCGCCGATCAGCACGATCAGCGCCGCGAAGAGGCGCGTTGCCCCCGTCGACGGCACCACATCACCGTAGCCGACCGTGGTGCCGGTGATGAACGCCAGCCACAGGCCATCCCAGTACGAGTTGATCTTGGGGTCGAGCCAATAGAAGACGCCCCCCGCGATAAGCATGGTGATCACACCGGCGCCGAACAACAGCGGGGCGCCGCGGCGGGTGAAGAGAACGTGAAACTCGGTTGCCGTGCGCACCAGCACCAGCACCGCGATGGCAGCCCGCATCGCGCGTACCACGGCAATCCAGCCGGTATCCCCGCCCAGCACGGCCGCGGCCGCGCCGGCAATGATCACCAGGTTGAGCCAGTTCTCGGTGAGATACCGCATCGGAAAGCTCGAGATCGCCATCATCCAGACCAGTTCTGCCGAGAACGCCACGAGCACGAACATGTCGAGGTAGCCCGCGATGCGGTGGGAAGCCGCGCTCTGGGCCGCCGAGTCGAGCAGGTAGGCCGGTATGCCAAGCAGCGCGATGACCACCATCGCCCAGTGCAACCGCTGCTGCCAGAGATGCATGCGCGGATTGTCGTCCGGGGTCACGCCACCCAGTCCGATCCAGACGAGGGGGTTGCGCGTCATGGTTGGGCGACCAGGCAGCATGCGCCCACACGGCGGCGCGCGTCGCGGCATGGGAGCCGGGTCTCAGTGGTCGGTGGGGGGAGCGTCATCGTGAGTTTGGCGGGCTCGTTCACGCTGTTCCTCGCGCCATTCCATCTCGAGGCCCACCAGGCGTGCGACCAGCACCGTCAGAAACAGGTTACCCGAAAGCGCTTCGAGCGTGGCCAGCGAGCGCGCATAGGGATGCAGCGGGGTGATGTCGCCGTAGCCCGTCGAGGTCAGGGTGATGAAGCTGAAGTAGGAAAGCAGGCTGCGGATCGCGTTGAAATCCGCCGGCGCACCGCCGATGGCGAACCCGCCGTCGAGATGGTAGGCCAGCAGCCGGTACATCTGGGCAAACACCACGCCGATCAGAAGATACGTACCGATCGCACCCATGATGCGGTTGATGTTGATGCGGCCGTCGCGCATCACCCGGATCAGCAGCAGCCATCCCAGCAGCGCGCAGGCCATGATGGTCGCGATGGCGCGCAACGCAAGCAGCCACGGATGATCGACGAAATGGTCGAGCAGACTGATGACGACGGCGCTCCCCAGCGATGCGAGAAAGAGGCGGACAAGCGGTCGCGGCTCGAATACGAACACGGCGCCGAGCGCCATGAACAACCCGAACGCGAGGTCGAGCCAGACGCGACTGACCACGCCGACCTCCACCATCGGATACAGGACGAACGTGAAGGTGATCAGGATGACCACCGCGAGCGTCAGGCTGCCGTCACCGCGGCAGTATCGATAGATCTTCTGGAGCGGAGTGGACATATCTGTTTCGCAGGATCAGGCGCGCCGTGGTGACCTTGGTTCGGATTGCGGCAGGTATCGGCCGGTCTCGGGACCCGCGTGAACGCCAGCCCGCATTCTATGCAAAAAGCGTGGTCGATTGCTTGCCCGCGACACACCTGCGGACGTCAGGAAGCCGGACGTCTTGCCACCAGGGTGGCGAACTGTGCCGTCGCGGCGTCGCTGGAGGCACCGTAGTCCCACGACGTCGCGGGTGACTCGAAGCCTGCGGCCAGCAGGTATCCGGACAACTCGGCAGGGCTGCGGGGACGGATTTCCTCGGCAACGTCCACCCGGTCAAGTTCGTTGCCCGCCTTGTCCTCGAGCACGTAGCGCCGCTCGATCCGGTTCACCGTTGCGCTGACGGCGGCGATCCGTTTCCAGCGCGCCAGCATGCCGGGTCCGAACGCGCGCCGATAGTCGAGCGTGAAGTCGGCCACAGCGGGTCGCGGGCGCGGAATGAATGCGTCGACCACGCACCATCCGCCGGGACGAATCAGTGTCCACAACGTCGCCAGCACAGCCGCCGCTTCGTCGTCGTCGGTCACGTAGGTGATGAGCGAGTACGGACACAACACGATACCGAACCCGGGGCGCAGTCCAAGCCGGCGCATGTCCATCCGCGCAATGCGTGCGCTGACGCCTGCGGCGGCGGCCTTGTGCCGCAACTCCGACAGCATGCCGGTCGAGGCATCGACGCCGATCACGTCGATGTCGTGCGCGACCAGGTCGAGCAGGATCCTGCCGCTGCCGCATCCCAGCTCGAGCACCGGTCCCGACGCCGTCAGGCAGAGCCGGCGATAGAACGACACATCGTCGAAGGCCATGTTGCGGGCCATGTCGACGTCGTAGAACCGCGCGATGCGGTCATAGTTGTCGAGCCGCGCGCTCATGCGGGTGAACGTTCCGGCGCGTCGAGCAGATCCGCATGGAGGGCGTGCAGGTTGCGGATGCTACCGGACCAGCCAAGGGCCCCGGCATTGGCGCGGGCCGACGCCTCGAGTCGATGCCGCTTGGCGGCGTCGCCGAGCAGCGCCAGCACGGGTTCGACCATGGACTCCACGGTGGCGACGGTGACCAATCCCGCGACAGTCGGTTTGACGTAGCCGCGCGCACCGGCAAGCGTGCTCACGCACACCCGGCCCGCTGCCAGGCTTTCCGCGATCTTGACTGCGGAGCCGCGGATGCCTTCCAGCGGATTGATCGTCATTGCGCACTGGGTCAGCATTGCAGGCACATCGTCCCGGTGGCCGCACAGGACTACGCCGGGCTGGGCAAAGGCCTCATGGCCGGCGACATGGGCCGGATACTCGTCCCCTGCAAGTATCAGCAGCGTTGCCGCCGGTACCGCCGCACGGATCCGCGGCCACGCCACGCGCAGGAACTCGGCGATACCGTCGCGGTTCGGGCCGTAGCGGAACGGACCGACGAATAGCAGCATCAAGCCGGTCGAAGGTCGGTACGCCTCGACGGGGAGATCGGAGCCGTTGGCCGCCAGTACGACGCGCGGGTGCGTGACCACTGCGGCATCCTCGACCGACACCACGGCGATGGCATCGTAGTCGGCCAGCATCGATTCGCCCGTCCCGAATTCGTCTGCGGAATAGGCGTCATGCAGATCGAGCACCCAGGCTTGTCCGGGAGCGCGCAGGCGCACCAGCGGCGCCAGTTCCGCGTGTTCGATCTGCACGTTGCGGGGCGCGTAACGGGCGATGGCATCGGCCACGGATTGTTCGAGCGCCGGATGAACGTGGGCCTGCATGCGTTCACGCAGCGTCGCCCCGGCGTCGGTCGCGGCTGCGGTGCCGCGCTGGACGAGGTGCACGGCATGGAGTCCGTCAACGTAGGCAAAGCTGCGCGCGTCGTAGAGAAACGCTTCGTCGGACACCAGGACGATATCGAAGTGCGGGCGCAGCCCCGCGATGAGCGCGGCCACGCGACGCGCCCCACCGTGTCGCGGCGGAAACACGGCGAAGGGCGTGACCAGCAGCAGCCGCGGCCTTGACGACGGCGCGGAGGCGCGCAGGCAAAAGCTGTAGGCGACGCCGTGCAGGGCGGTCGCGTGGCCGTCCGGGTGCGCGAGTGCCGGCGGCGCCAGCGGCTGCGGTGCGCGCCTGCTGCCGATCCGCTGGCGCCACGTCGCTCGCGCCACGCGGGGTGGGGCCAGCTCACGCTGGCTGGCGTAGGGCAGTGCGCACAGACGGGTCATCAACCACGCGGCGCCATGCCTGGTGAGGCCGTTGCGCGCATCGAACAGCCAGCGATTGCGTTCGACGATGCGCTCGAGCTCGGCCTTCTCGTAGAAGCGCGTTGTCGTCGCGCGATGGCGGTGATGTGCGCGCGACAACGGGCAGTACAGCACGCGCCAGCCGTCGCGCCACGCCTGCACGCCCCACTCGGCATCTTCCCAGTAGAAAGGGTCGTAGGCGCGGCTGGCGCGCAGGCAGGTGCGCAATGGCTCGCGCCGAAACAACGCGGCGCCACCGCTTGCAGCCAGATGCTCGCGCGGCTGCGCGTCCGCCGGCACGTCGGCATGAAACAGTCGGATGCCATCGCGGTCGGTAAACCAGTCGATGAAGCCCGTTTCCTCGCGCCGCCCGTCGGCGCTGCGTTGCTCGATCTGCGAACCGATCGCGAACACGTCGGGTGCGCGCAACGCCAGCACCGCCGACAACGCGTGCGGCTCGACGACCATGTCGTTGTTGAGGAGGTAGATGCCCTCGTGGCGGGCGTGGGCCACGCCAAGCTCCACTGCACCGGCGAAGCCGAGCGGCGCCTCCGAATGGAGGAAGACGACGTCGGGATACCGTTGGCGCAACGCCGCGTAGTCGGCCAGTGGCGCACCGTTGACCACGACGATGATCTCGCGGGCCTCGTCGACGCCGGCGAGCGCGAGCGTCACCGCCGTGAGTGCGTCTTCCAGCATCGCGGGCGCCGCGCGTTCGGGGATGATGATCGAAAGCCCGGGGGACCATGGCGCGTGCCGGTGCGATCGCCGTCGTGGCATCCACGCGGCACAGCAATCGGCGGCCACCAGGGCCAGATAGATCGGCATCAGCCGCAGCCGCTGCCGCCAGCTCGTTCCCCACATGAGGTTGATTTTCGCACGCGCCGGCGCGCGTGTTCGGGCTCAGACGATCAGCGGATCGGCTGCGTCGGCGTGGCCATCGTTGGATCGGTGCGCCATGGCAATCGCCTGATCGGCGAACATCGCCGCCCAGACGTTGGATACGGGTGTCACCGCATCGAGTGCAAACGGCACCGATCCGTCGGCGCGGATCTGCGTGCGCAGGAGATGGCGCAGCCGCGCCAGCGCAATCGCGTCGGGCGTCCATCCCGGCAGGTAGCGCTGCAGCAGGTAACCGACGCGCAGGGTTTGCGCGATCACGTCAATGCGCTCCGGGCCCGCGCTGGTCGCATGGCCGCGGCGGCATTCGGGCAGTGCGCCGCGTCGCGTGCGCAATGCCAGCAAGCCCTCGAAGGCCGCGGCCAGTCGTGGCAATGCTGATACCGTACGTTGGTGACCGGGCCGGCTGAGGATCCCTTCAAACGCATAGAGTTGGGGATGCAACTCGTCGTGCGGCTGGTTGAGTGCCGCATTGAGACTCGCACTCCACGTTGCTTCGGCCGCCGCCACCACGCGCGGCGCCATCCCCGGCAGATCGGCAGCGCTGATCACGCCGGCCGCGGCCTTGGCCAGGAAGCCTCCGCGCCGGGTTGACCAGCGGACAGGCAGTCGCGCGCCGGCCTCAGCGGGCGCGAAGGCGGCGAACATGCCGTCATCCGCGACCATCCGGGCGAGTGCGTCCGACAGGCCGGTGACGATGGCGCGGTCGGGTACCAGCAGGCCAGCATTTGCGGCCGCGGCCACGCCGCGCACCACCATGGCCACGTCGAAGCAGAACATCGCCTGATTGCGCCAATCGTCGACACCGTCGGTCAGGTGCACGCGCATGGGCAGCGGGTCGCCAGTGGCAAGCCAAGCCCCCAACCAGCGTTGCGCCGCCATGGCGCGCGGCACGGCCACGGCCGTGGACTCGCCACCGCGACATCGCCACGCCAGCCACTGCAGGTAGTAGCCGGTGATTTCGGGGTAGCCATAGATCGCGCGACCCGAGGTGTCGATGCTGCCAGCGACCGCGCCGGCGTGTGGTTCGCTGTTGATCTGCGCGGGACCGTCGAGCAGCCAGCCCGCGAGCTCGCCCACCACGCGGGGCGACAGAGCAACCGATGCCCCGGACGCAATGTCCGGCGTCATGCGGCCGCCGCTTCGGCCAGGAGGTCGGCCAGCACCGCGACCACGCGTTGCGCCGCGTCGCCCGCGCCAAAGGGTGCGTGCTGGTCGAACGCAAGCGCAGGCCGGCGCGGTGCCGC
>JANNKR010000126.1:0-12673 GCA_031396395.1 Betaproteobacteria bacterium | reverse complement strand
CAATGCGCGAAACAACTCGCGATAGCGGTGGGGCGGGCCGCCGCGTCCGCGTTCGGTGCGGGCCTCGCGGACGAGCGCCGCCAGCGCAACGCGATCGGCCTCCGGGTGCTCCGCCAGCAGCGCATCGAGTTCGGCGTCGTCGGCCAGCAGTCGCTCCCGCCAGCGCTCCAGCCGTGCGAAGAGCTCGCGTTCGCGGTCGGAGCCGGAGGTCCAAAGGTCGATGGCAGCGCGCACCGGCTCGGGGTCGACCGTGCGCATCAGCTTGCCGATGAATTGAATCTGCCGCCGGCGCCCCTCGTGGGCGCGAATGCTGCGGGCCTGTGCAATGGCGTCCACCAGGCGCTCCGGCAGATTGAGCGCATCGAGGCGCTGCGGGTCAAGCGCGATCAGCGCCTCCCCCAGGTCCTGCAACGCGTGCATCTCGTGCTTGCGGCGGGTCTTGGAGGGGCCGGCTTCGTCGTCCGGGGCTGGAAGGGGGTCTTTGCGGGCCATGCGGGCGGACAAGGGGGGCGATGAACGGCGCTGCTGCGCGCGCGCTGTTTGTTATCATAACCGACGACCACCCATAACCAGCCAGAGGCATGCGCGGCAACTTCGCGCGACATGCCCGATGCAACGCCAGACCTCGTCCATGAACCTATCCCTCAATGCCGGCACCGCCGCGCCGACACCGCACGGGTCGGTTCCCGATAGCGATACCCGGCAGCTGCCGGTTACCACGCGCGAGCTCGAGCGCGTCGCCGCCGCCGTGCTCGCTGCCGCGCGTCGCGGCGGAGCGACCGCCGCTGAAGCCGATGTCTCCCAGGGCGTGGGACAGAGCGTCACGGTGCGCCATGGCGAGGTGGAGACCATTGCCTACAACCGCGACAAGAGCATCGGCGTCACCGTCTACGTCGGGCAGCGTCGCGGCAACGCGAGCACCGCGGATTTTTCCGATGCATCGGTTGCGGCAGCGGTGGACAAGGCCATCGCGATCGCGCGCTACACGGCGGAGGATCCCGCAGCCGGATTGGCGGACGAGAGCCGCCTGGCGCACAACTGGCCCGACCTCGATCTCTATCATCCGTGGGACCTGTCCGTGGAGGACGCGATCGAGATGGGTCGGGCAACCGAAGCTGCGGCCCGCGCCGTCGACTCGCGTATCACCAACAGCGAGGGTGCTACGGTTGCGCGCAGCGAGTCCGAATTCGTCTACGCCAACACGCTGGGATTCGCGGGTGGCTATCGCACCTCGCGCCATCACATCGATTGCGCGGTCATCGCCGGCGCGGACGACACCATGCAGCGCGACTACTGGTACAGCGCCGCGCGCGCCGCCGGCGACCTCGCGCCGGCCGCCGCCATCGGACGTGCCGCCGGAGAGCGTGCCGTACGGCGATTGGGGGCCCGGCAGATCGGCACGATGGAGTGCCCGGTCGTGTTCGAAGCGCCGGAAGCCGCTGACCTGATCGGCTTTTTCGTGCACGCAGTATCGGGCGGCAGCCTCTATCGCAACGCTTCGTTTCTCAAGGACGCGCTGGGGCAGGCCGTGTTTGCGCCGCATGTGCAGCTGCGCGAGGAGCCCCACCTGCCGCGTGGCCGCGCCAGCGCGCCCTTTGACAGCGAAGGTGTGGCGACGGCGCCGCGCGATGTGGTGCGCGATGGCGTCGTCCAGGGTTATTTCCTCGGTTCGTATTCGGCGCGCAAGCTCGGCATGCAATCGACTGGCAACGGTGGCGGCAGCCACAACCTCTTGTTCACGCCGGGCACGGATGACCTTCCCGCGCTGCTGCGTCGGATGGGTCGGGGCCTGCTGGTCACGGAACAGCTGGGGCAAGGCGTCAATCCCGTGACCGGTGATTTTTCCCGCGGGGTGGCGGGGTTCTGGATCGAGGACGGCGTCATTGCCTATCCGGTCGAGGAAATCACGATCGCCGGAAACCTGCGTGACATGTTTCGCGGGATCGTGGCCATCGGCAATGATGTCGACCGGCGCGGCTCGCGGCACACGGGCTCCGTCCTGATCGATCGCATGACCGTGGCCGGCGGCTCTGCATGAGCACTTCCTTCAAGGTTGCATCGGCACCGTGATCGAACCGATTACCAATTTCTTCCGGGCGCTGTCCGACCCATTGTCCAACGCCAACAGCGCGGCGCGCTGGATCGCCCGGCTTCCCGGCGGTGACCCTTCAGTTGTGCAGAAGGAGGCGCTCGAACTGGTCGCCGGATTTCCAGGCGCGCGAAAGGAAGCCGGTCCGGCGCAGGTCGAGGCGCTGCTGCGCATCGACGGGCGCCTCGAGCCGGTACTGGCGCAGCTGACCCAGCAGTACACGGTCAACTACCAGAAGAGCACGGGGGTCGAGTCGCGCCTCTGGCATTCGGTGTTCGATCTCGTCAAAGCGTTCACGGCGGCCTATCAGCTCGCGCTGAAGGCCGGATATCCGCGCGCCGACCACAAGCGCTGGCGCGCGATCCTGCCGTGGGTCATCGTTCGTCTCGCGCACTATCGCGGACTCGACGGCAAGTATCGGCTCTACCGGTACAGCCAATGGATTCCGGCGCAGTGGCGGGATTTCCATGAACTGTACGAATTCGCGCGGTCGCGCGGCTGGCAGCGCGAGCAACTGGTGTTCGGCGTCGGGGCGTTCGGCAAGCCGGGCGTGTCCTTCGAGCAGGAATACCTGAAGGCACTGCTGCTGATGCGTCTTGATTCGGGCAATTTCACGCCGGACCAGGTGGAGTGGGTCGCCCGGCAGCTCGAAGACTGGGCACCGTCCCTGGTGCTGACGCCGCCGCCCTCCGAAGGCGCCTCGTTCTTTGTGGACCTGACTGGATCCTCGGGACTGCGGCGCCGCGAGCGGCCCAATGCCGGCGGACGGGTCCTGTGTCTCGACACCGGGCCCGTGTATGCGCGCATCGTCGAGCGCATGCGCTGGCTGCCGGAGCACGAGGAAGAACTGACCAAGCTGGGCGACCTGCCGGTGCGCGAGCAGCGGCTGCTGCTGATGCGGCTGGCATCGCTGTTCGGTCCCGAGGCCATCTCCCAGGCCCCGCGCGCGCCGCGCTTCGCCACCGACGGCGACGTGCGGGTCGTGGTGGGCCTGCAGGCGCTGACCCGGGCGGTGGCGGAGATCGAGCGCCTGCCTGACCAGGCGCGCACGCCCGGCGTCGCCGCCAGCTATGACGAGGTCACGCAGCTGGTCAACCCGCATGCCAATCCCGAATCGGTGGCCCGACGGATCAAGGGCACCACCTGGAAATTGACCGACCGCAGCGAAACGGGCTGTCGCCTCGTTGCCCCCACCAAGGAAGCGCCGCAGAAGCTCGGCGAACTGGTGGCGATCAAGGAGGGTGACCAATGGCTGCTTGCGGTGGTGCGCCGCATGCAGAGGCAGCAGGTGGACGAGGTGACGGTGGGGGTGGAGATCATTGCGCGGCGCATGGTACGTGTCCTGCTGCGCAGCTGGGTCTATCCGTCGGAGGCCGGGCGCGGTCCCGCGGAACGACCGTTCTTCGGCATCTACCTCCCCAACCATTCCGACAATCGCCAATCTTCCCAGCGCAGCCTGATCGGTCCGGACGACAAGTTCATGACCGGCGGCATGGTCGAGCTCGATACCGGCAATGCCCGCTACCTGATTCGCTTTTCGCAGACGCTGGAGCAGCAGGCCGGATGGTCGTGGTCGCTGTTTTCGGCGGTCCGTAAACTCACGCCCTGACGGTCGTTGCCGCGGTGTGCGCTGGCATGCTGGCAGACCTGATTTCCATTACAATTTCGTGTCGGCAGCATCCGGTCGCGGCGAGGGTACGCCCGCGGCCACGCACAGTTCAGCAGGGTGTGCGGCGGCACCTGCCCAATCACGCGGTCCCACGCCGGCATCCAGTCCGGCACTACGGAGGAGTTGCAGATGGAACGTCGTAAATTTCTAAAGAATACGGGCATGGCGGGCATTCTTGCCGCCGGCACCGCGCCTGCGTTCGCGCAGACCCCCACGATCAAGTGGCGTTGTGCATCCAGCTTTCCCAAGTCCCTCGACACGATCTTCGGCGCGGCTGTCACCGCAGCCAAGGTGGTGAGCGACATCACCGGTGGCAAGTTCGAGATCCAGGTGTTCGCGGCTGGTGAAATCGTACCCGGCCTGCAGGTGGCGGATGCCGTGCAGAACGGCACCGTCGAGTGCGGCCACACGGCGCCGTACTACTACGTTGGCAAGGACCCCACGTTTGCCTTCGGCACGGCAATTCCCTTCGGCCTCAACCAGCGGCAGTACGACGCCTGGTGGTTCTTCGGCGGCGGGCAAGAGCTCTTCAACGAATTCCTGAAGAGCTACAACATCACCAGCATCCTGTGCGGCAATACCGGCGCGCAGATGGGCGGCTGGTATCGCAAGGAAATCAAGACGGTCGCCGACTTGAAGGGCCTGAAGATGCGCATCGGCGGCTTTGCCGGCCAGGTGCTGACCAAGCTCGGCGTCGTCCCGCAGCAGATCGCCGGCGGCGAAATATATCCGGCGCTGGAAAAAGGCACGATCGATGCTGCCGAGTGGGTCGGTCCCTACGACGATGAAAAGCTCGGCTTCAACAAGGTTGCCAAGTACTACTACTACCCCGGTTGGTGGGAAGGCGGCCCGGCCCTGCATTACTTCGTCAATACGCCGAAGTACAACGAGTTGCCGGCGGAGTTCAAGGCAGCGCTTCGGGCTGGATGCGCCGAAGGGAACACCTGGATGATGGCCAAGTACGATGCGCAGAACCCCCCGGCGTTGAAGAAGCTCGTTGCCGGCGGCACGCAGCTGCGGCCGTTCCCCAAGGCGGTGATGGATGCCAGTTACGCGGCAGCCATGGAACTCTACGCCGAGACCTCCGCGAAGAATGCCAACTTCAAGAAGCTCTGGGACAACATGTCCGCATTCCAGAAGGACCAGGTGCTCTGGTTCCGTGTGACTGAAGCCACCTTCGACAACTTCATGGCATCGGCGGGACGTGCGGCCGCGCCTGCCAAGAAGTAGTCGCTGTCCGCGCGATAGAAGATGAAGGCCCCGCCGCGGCGGGGCCTTTTCTTTGCTGTTGCAAAATGCTTGCTGCGTGCGCCGCGCTATTTGGGCTTGAATGAGTCCTGCAGGTCCTTCGCTGCCTTGTCTTCGTCGCCCTGCTGCTTCTCCAGAATGTCCTGCAGCGCATCACCGGATGGTGCCGGCGCGCTGGTGGTCCCGGCTTTTTCGTCCGCGGCCTTTTCCTCCGGCGTCTTTTCATCGACACCGAACTCGGGCAACTCGATCTTGACCTTGTCGAGGTCGTACGCAACCGGAGTGTCGAGGAACATCGTAACCTGCTTGGGGAAGGCGACGACCAGGGCCACGAGGATCAGCTGGAGAAACACCCAGGGAATGGCGCCCATGTAGATGTCGGAACTCTTCACTTCCTTCGGCGCGACGCCGCGAAGGTAGAACAGCGCGAAACCGAACGGCGGGTGCATGAACGAGGTCTGCAGGTTGACGCACAGCATCACCCCGAACCAGATCAGCGCCGCGTCCTCGCCCACGACCGGCGTCAGCAGCGTCTTGGCAATCGGCGCCAGCAGCGGCACGATGATGAAGACGATTTCGAAGAAGTCGAGAAAGAACGCGATGAAGAACACGAACAGGTTGACGAAGAGCAGGAAGCCCCACACGCCGCCAGGCAGGTCGCCCAGCAGGTGCTCGAGCCAGCGTCCGCCATCCACGCCCTGGAACACCACCGAGAAGCACGTCGATCCGATCAGGATGAAGATCACCATCGCGGTAAGCCGCATCGTCGCCTCGTAGGCCGCGACGATGAGCTTGCGCAGATCCGGTATCTGGGCCGCCCGCACGCACAGGTAGGCCACTGCGACATACAGCACCGTGATTGCGACCTTGAACGGCACCGACTTGAAGGCCCAGATCCCGAAAATGGTCGCCACACCCGCGGCGACCAGTCCGATGACGAACATGCGTTTGCCCGCCATGCCCAGTCTCTTATGCCGGATCGTGGCCAGCACGATCGCACCGACCGTGCCCATCGCCCCGCCTTCGGTTGGTGTTGCCAGGCCCATCAGCAGCGTGCCCAGTACCAGGAAGATCAGCACGGCCGCGGGTACGATCCCCCACAGGCATTTTTTCCAGAGCTCCCAGCCACGCAGGGAAAGTTCGTTGGTCGGGATGGCCGGCACCCATTCGGGCTTGACCACGCTGACCGCGAAAGTGAACAGACAGAACAGGGTCACCTGAAGCAGCGACGGGCCCCATGCGCCGAGGTACATGTCGCCCACGGACCGGCCAAGCTGGTCGGCCAGCACCACCAGCACCAACGATGGCGGCACCAGCTGGGTGATGGTGCCCGACGCCGCCAGCACACCGGTGGCATAACGCATGTTGTACTTGTAACGCATCATCACCGGCAGCGAGATCAGCGCCATCGCGATGACCTGGGCGGCAACGGTTCCGGTGATCGCACCGAGGATGAAGCCCACGATGATCACGGAATAGCCGACGCCACCGCGCACCCGCCCGAACAACTGCCCCATCGAATCGAGCATGTCCTCGGCAAGGCCGCACTTCTCGAGGATTGCCCCCATGAAGGTGAAGAACGGGATTGCGAGCAGCAATTCGTTGGCCAGCACGCTGCCGAAGATGCGGCCAGGAATCGCCTGCAGGAATGCGAACTCGAAGTAGCCAAGGTGGATCGAGAGGAACCCGAAACCCAATCCGAGTGCAGAGAGTGAAAACGCGACCGGATAGCCGATTAGCATGATCAAGATCAGGCCGCCAAACATCAGCGGCGGCATCCACTCGAGCGGGATCACTGCACGGGCCTTTCGTAGTGGGTCATGAAGCGCTCATCACCCCGCAATGCGGCAACGCGCTTGATCATTTCCGACACGCCCTGAATGGCAAGCAGCACGAAACCAAGCGGGATCAGCAACTTGACCGGCCAGCGGATAAGGCCACCGTCGTTGGTCGACGTTTCCTGGATGTGCCACGATTCGTAGAAGAACGGCCACGACAGCCAGGCGATCATCAGGCATGACGGAATCAGGAACACTGCGGTGCCGATGAGGTTGAGCCATTCCTTGTTGCGCGCGGATAGTTGCATGTAGAGAATGTCGACGCGGACGTGTTCGTTGCGCTGCAGCGTATAGGACGCGCCCAGCATCACCACGCCAGCGAACAGGTACCACTGGATCTCGAGCCAGGCATTGGATGACTGGTCGTAGGCGTATCGACTCATCGCGTTCGCCGCGCTGATCAGGCAGGCGACCAGAATCATCCAGTTGGCCACGCGGCCCAATTGCTTGTTGACGAAATCGATGGTGAGCGAAAGCAGCATCAACGAGCGCACGGCACCTCCCGACATACGCGGATTTGGTGGTTTGGCATTGGCAGCGCATCCGTCAACGAGCGCAGGGGGCGAAGGCCCCTTGATCGCCGGCAATTATAGGTGCTTTCGTCCGTCGTGGCTTGGCGGTCGCCCAATCGTGGCCAGGCGACCTGCACGGGCTTTGTCCGATGCTAGAATCTCACTTTTACTCCCAGTGTGTTGCTTGCCATGTTCAGCCGTTCCCGCACCCTTGCCAAGGCCGATCCCGAGCTGTTTCGCACCGTCACCTGCGAGAACCAGCGGCAGGAAGACCACATCGAGCTGATCGCGTCGGAAAACTATGCGAGCCCGGCGGTGATGGAGGCGCAGGGTTCCCAGCTCACCAACAAATACGCCGAAGGGTATCCCGGCCGCCGTTACTACGGCGGCTGCGAGTGTGTCGATCAGGCCGAGGAATTGGCGCTGGCACGGGTGAAGAAGCTGTTCAACGCCGAGGCCGCCAATGTCCAGCCCCATTCCGGTGCGCAAGCCAACCAGGCGGTTTTCTTCGCGGCGTTGAAGCCGGGCGACACCATCCTCGGCATGAGTCTTCCCCACGGCGGGCATCTCACCCATGGGTCGCCGGTGAACATGTCCGGCAAGTGGTTCAACGTCGTGCCCTATGGCCTCGATCCGGACACCGAACTCATCGACTACGACGCTGCCGAAGCGCTTGCGCACGAGCATCGGCCGCGCCTCATCATCGCCGGCGCCTCGGCCTATTCGCGCGTCATCGACTGGAAGCGCTTCCGGGCCATAGCCGACGCCGTCGGCGCGCAGCTGCTGGTCGACATGGCTCACTATGCGGGGCTGGTTGCGGCGGGGTTGTACCCATCGCCGGTCGGCATCGCCGATTTCACGACCAGCACCACCCACAAGACCCTACGCGGCCCGCGCGGCGGCATAATCCTGATGCGTAACGAGCACGAGAAGGCGATCAATTCGGCCGTGTTCCCCGGCCTGCAGGGTGGCCCGCTGATGCACGTGATCGCGGCCAAGGCAGTGGCCTTCGGCGAAGCGCTCCACCACGACTTCCAGGTGTACCAGGAGCGCGTGATCGACAACGCGCGGGTGATGGCCACGGTGTTGCAGGACCGCGGCCTGCGGATCGTGTCCGGCGGCACCGATTGCCACATGTTCCTGGTCGACCTGCGCGCCAAGAAGATCACCGGCAAGGACGCGGAAGCCGCGTTGTCCCGCGCGCACATCACCTGCAATAAGAACTCGATTCCCAACGATCCGGAAAAGCCCTTCGTCACGTCTGGCATCCGGCTGGGCAGCCCGGCGATCACCACGCGGGGTTTTACCGAGATCGAATCGGAGGTCCTGGCCCACCTGATCGCGGATGTGCTCGAGACGCCGCAGGACGATGCCAAGCTTGTGCGCATCCGCGACGAGGTGGGAGCACTCACGCGCAAGTTTCCGGTCTACTACGCGTAGGTCCAGCGTGGCAATGCGCCGCCACATCTTCGGTGCCATGGTCATGTCGCGTGTCCATTGCGGGGCACGGCGATGAAGTGCCCCTTTTGCGGCAGCATCGAGACGCAAGTCGTGGATTCGCGGGTGTCCGAGCCGGGCGACTCGATCCGCCGGCGCCGCCGGTGCCTTGGCTGCCAGAAGCGGTTCACCACCTACGAAACGGTGGAATTGCGCCTGCCGCAGATCGTCAAGACCAACGGCAACCGCTCCGATTTCGACGTCAACCGCATTCGCGTGGGGTTCCAACGGGCGCTGCACAAGCGCCCGGTGCCCACCGAGTATGTCGATGCCGCGATCGACCGGATCCGCCAGCAGGTGCTGTCCCTTGGCGAGCGCGAGATTCCTTCGCGCCACATCGGCGAGATGGTGATGGCCGAACTGCACAAGCTGGACAAGGTCGGGTACATCCGCTTCGCTTCGGTGTATCGCGCGTTCCAGGATGTCTCCGACTTTCGTGACGCGCTGCGTGAAGTCGAGGCGCCGCCGCCCGCGGGCAAGCGGCCCCGGCGCTGACGGCGCCGCGCTTGCAGGACATGGTTGCCACCGAAGGCGCTGCCCGCGCACACATGGATCGGGCGCTGGTCCTGGCCGCGCAGGGGCTGTACACGGCGCCGCCCAACCCGCGGGTCGGATGCGTGGTCGTTCGCGACAGCAAGGTGCTGGGCGAGGGATTTCACCTGCAGCCGGGCAGCGCTCATGCCGAGGTCAATGCGCTCGACGATGCCCGCAACCGCGGCCATGATCCGCGCGGTGCCACGCTCTATGTCACGCTCGAGCCCTGCAATCATCACGGCCGGACGCCTCCCTGCGTGGATGTCATTATCGAGGCGGGCATCGCTCGCGTGGTCGCCGCCATGCCCGACCCCAATCCTCCCGCGGCAGGGGGTGCGAATCGCCTGCGCGCGGCCGGGATCGCAGTCGAGATCGGGCTTGCGGCCGATGCGGCGCTGGACTTGAATCCTGGGTTTGTGTCGCGGGTCACCCGCGGTCGCCCGTGGGTACGGCTCAAGGTCGCCACCAGCCTCGACGGGCGCACCGCGCTGTTGAATGGCGAGAGTCAATGGATCACGGGCGCGCAGGCACGCGCCGATGGTCATGCCTGGCGGGCGCGCGCATGCGCGATCCTCACCGGCATCGGCACCGTGCTGCAGGATGATCCGCAGATGACTGTCCGGGAAGTGGCGACACCGCGCCAGCCGCGGCGCGTGATCGTCGATCGACATGGCCAGACGCCCGCATCCGCCCGCATCCTGGAAGGCGAGGGTGCGCTGATCGTCACTGCCGGCGAGCGCAACAGCGCGTGGCCCGCACAGGTCGAGACGCTGGTGTTGCCGGATGCACGCGGTCGCGTCGACCTTCCTGCAATGATGCATACGCTAGGCGCGCGCGGTATCAACGAACTGCACGTCGAGGCGGGGGCCAGGCTCAATGGGGCGCTCCTCGAGGCGGGACTCGTCGACGAGATGCTGCTGTACGTCGCGCCACGGGTCGTCGGCGATCCGGCACGGGGCTCGTTCGAGCGACCTGCGCCGCTGGACGTCCTGGCCGACGCCGCTGACTTTTCATGGCATGACGTGCAGCGGATCGGCGCCGATCTGCGCTTGCGGTTGCGCCGAACCGAAGCCGGGGCGGCCTGATGTTCACCGGCATCGTGCTGGGTACCGGCGCGATCACCGCCGCGGTGCCGCGCGGGAGCGAACGGCGGATTGGCGTCGATGCGAGCGCACTTGGCGCCGAGCTCGACGGCATTGCCATCGGTGACAGCATCGCGGTGGGTGGTTGCTGCCTCACCGTGGTGGCCAAGCGTGGCGCACATCTCGAATTCGACGTTTCGGGCGAAACGCTCCGGTGCACCACCGGATTCGCGCAGGCGGCGGAGGTCAACCTCGAGTTGGCGTTGCGGCTGTCGGATCGGCTGGGCGGGCATCTCCTGACTGGACACGTCGACGGCGTGGGCGAGGTCGTCGCGTTCGAGGCCGTCGCCGGTGATGCCCATGGCAGCTGGCTGCTGGCCATCGAGGCGCCGTGCGCGATTGCACGGTTCATCGCGCCCAAGGGGTCGATCGCGGTCGACGGCGTCAGTCTTACGGTCAACACCGTCGACGCCGCTCGCTTCACCGTGAACATCATCCCGCATACACTGGCCGTCACGACATTGCATCGACTGCGCCCCGGCGCACGCGTGAACCTCGAGAGCGATCTGGTCGCGCGTTACACTGCCCGGCTGCACGAATTTCCGGATTGACGACGAGAGGCACGACCATGGACCTGACGACACTCGAACGACTGCCGATGTGGATCGGCGGCAAGCCGGTGGCAGCACTGACCACGCGCTACGGCGAAGTCACCAATCCCGCCACCGGCGAGGTGGTGCGGCACGTGCCGCTGGCCAACGCGGCGGATGTCGAGGCTGCGGTTGCATCGGCGGCTGCCGCGCTGCCCGCATGGCGCGCTTCGCCGCCATTGCGCCGGGCAAGGATCCTGATGCGCTTTCGCGAGTTGATGAACGAGCAGCGCAAGGAGCTCGCGAAGATCATCACGCAGGAGCATGGCAAGACGCTGACCGACGCCGAGGGCGAGGTCACCCGCGGCATCGAGGTGATCGAGTTCGCCACCGGCATCCCCCATCTGCTGAAGGGCGAATTCAGCGAGAACGTCGGCCCCGAGATCGACAGCTTTTCGCTGCGCCAGCCGCTGGGCGTGTGCGCCGGCATCACACCCTTCAACTTCCCGGCGATGGTGCCGATGTGGATGTTTCCGGTCGCGCTCGCGTGCGGCAATACGTTCGTGCTGAAGCCGTCCGAGCGCGACCCCACGCTGTCGCTGCGCATGGCGGAGCTGCTCACCGAAGCCGGGCTGCCCGACGGCGTATTCAACGTCGTCCACGGCGACAAGGCCGCCGTCGACGCGCTGCTGGAACATCCATTGGTGAAGGCCATCTCGTTTGTCGGCTCCACGCCCATCGCGCGTTACATCTACGAGACCGGCGCGCGCCACGGGAAGCGGGTGCAGGCGTTGGGTGGCGCCAAGAATCACGCGGTCGTGCTGCCCGACGCCGATCTCGACTTTGCGACGGAAGCCATCGTCGGCGCCGGCTACGGATCGGCCGGCGAGCGCTGCATGGCCATCTCCGCAATCGTGGCGGTGGGCGATGCGGCGGAGCCGTTGCTTGAACGCCTCGCCCGGCGCGCGCAGCGCGTCACGGTGGGCCCCGGCACCGATCCCAACGTGGAAATGGGGCCTGTGATCACCGGTGCCGCGCGGGACCGCATCATGGATTGCATCGACCGCGGCGTGGCGGAAGGCGCGCGCCTGGTTGTCGATGGCCGCAAGCCTGCCGTGCCCGGGCATGAGAACGGATTTTTCGTCGGCGCCACGCTGTTCGATCACGTCACGCCGGCGATGTCCATCTATCGCGACGAGATCTTCGGCCCGGTGCTGGGCGTCACGCGCGTCCCGTCGCTCACCGATGCCATTGCACTGGTCAACGCCAATCCCTACGCCAACGGCGTGGCCATCTTCACGCGTTCGGGCTTCGCGGCAAGAAGGTTCCAACAGGACGTCGAAGTCGGCATGGTCGGCGTCAACGTGCCCATCCCGGTGCCGATGGCGTTCTTTTCCTTCGGAGGATGGCGCGCGTCGCTGTTCGGTGACCTGAACGTGCACGGCATGGACGGCGTGCGCTTCTACACGCGCGGCAAGACGCTGACCACGCGCTGGCCCGACGACGGCAGCGCCGCGCCGGGATTTCACATGCCGGTGATGGGGTAGGCGGCCGGCGCTGGCGCGAAGCACCAGGCGCGACGCAGGGCGGACGTTGCGCCGCTCCCCGCAAGTG
>JANNKR010000357.1:0-7809 GCA_031396395.1 Betaproteobacteria bacterium | reverse complement strand
GCCGTCACGTCGCGCACTCAACACCATGCAATCGGGATACTGCCCGCGCAGCCTGGCTTCCATTGCCGCCTGGGCTTCCGCGTCGCCCACGCAATCGATCTTGTTGAAGACGCGAATGCGCGGCACGTCCTGCGCACCGATGTCGTCCAGCACTTCGTTGGTGACTGCAAGCTGCCGTTCGAAGCCGGGATCGGCGGCGTCGATCACGTGGAGGAGCAACGAGGCCTCCCTGGCCTCCTCCAGCGTTGATTTGAACGACGCGACCAGGTCGTGCGGCAGATTCTCGATGAACCCAACCGTGTCGCTCAACAGCACGCGTGGCACGCTCGCAGGATGCAGCGCACGCACGGTCGTGTCGAGCGTTGCGAAGAGCTTGTTGGCGACCAACACCTCGCTGCCGGTGAGCGCGCGCATCAGGGTCGACTTGCCGGCGTTGGTGTAGCCCACCAGCGCCACCCGTGCCAGTCCCTGGCCGCCTTGCCGGCGTGCGCGCTGGGTCTTGCGCTCGACATCCATCGCATCGATTTCCTGCTGCAGCTCCTTGATGCGCTCACGGATCTTTTGCCGGTCAAGCTCGCCATGGGACTCGCCGGCGCCACGGCCGCCGGTGCCGCTGCGCTGGCGCCCCTTCGGTCCGGCCAGTTTGGCCGCTTCACGCAGCCGCGGCCCCATATAGCCAAGGCGCGCGATCTCCACCTGGGCACGCGCCGCAGGCGAGCGCGCGTGCCGATGAAAGATTTCCAGGATGACCATCGTGCGGTCCATCACTTCGCAGCCGGCCTCGATTTCGAGGTTGCGCGCCTGGGACGGCGAAATTTCATGGTCGACCAGGATGACATCGGCGCGGCGGGTCTCCGGATCGGCGGCTGATTGCGCCGCCTCCTTCGCTCGGGCCGCGCCACTCTTCGTCGCCTTCATGGCGCCAACGGGTTCCGAGGAGGAATCAGGTTCGGGCTCGCCTTCCACGAAGTGGCGCAACTCTTGCCGCTTACCCGTTCCAAAATAGCCTGTCCGGTCGAAAGCGACGCGCTTCTGCGTGAACGTGCCCACGATTTCGTAGCCCAGCGTCTTACCCAGTCCGCGCAATTCGTTCACTGACAGCTCGAACGCGATGTCGCTGACGTCAGGCAGCTGTACGGCAGCGACGACGGCACGGGTGGGTTTTTCCTTTGTTTCATTTCGCATGCGGAGAGAGTTCCTGTTAGTGGCGCGACCGCAACAACGCTGATCATAGAGCAGCGCGGAATTTCGCCTGGCGAACTCGCTGTATGACTTCGCCTAGCTACGCACAAAGGCATACAGAGGTTCGAAGTCTCCGGCGTCGGCCGCACGCAAGGAGGCGATATACGTGTCGCGCAATGGCCCCGCGGGAAACAGATTGGATCGACCCCAACTGAATGGTTCAACTTGCCGCGCAGTCAACGCTCTGTCCACCAATAGTCGCGCGTGTCTGCCATTTCCGTTCCTGAATGGGTGGATTTGTACCAGGCGGTGATGCAGGCGAGCAGTTGTTTCGTCGATCTCTGACCGATCAGTTGTCCGATCGAGCTGGTGTCCGGCATTGCTCAACGCCTGAGGGAGTAGCAGCGAGATCGCGCGAGGATCAACGCCAACGACAGTTTCCCTTCTTCGCAGGGTTCCCGCCCATCTCCAGGTTTTCGAGAACATTTGACGGTGAAGTTCGAGCGCGAATCCGTATTCGAGAGCGTTGCTCCATTTCCGTTGACGTTGAAGCCAACGGCGCGCACTGGCGATGTTTGCCTCCTCCCACTCATTGAGATCGCGCTGCGTCGTGACTGTGGGCGGAATAAGTCCTTCTATGTCATCCGTTTCGAGCGGGGTTGCGCCTGGAGCATGAGCGCCCGTCAGCGCCATAGTTCCGACCATCGACGTCCGCTGAGGAGACGGTACACAGCAGATTCGATTTGTTTTTCCGTCAGGGCTCGACCGGTCTTCTGATCTTCAAGTGCCATCGTATGGGTTAGATCCTCCGCCTCGCGCGTAACAATTTGTCTCGCACGATCTTCCACGGTCTTTGAAAGAGGCTCGCGCGGAACCAGTGCATAGTGGAGCTCGCAATTCAGCGCTTCGCCCATTTTTCTGAGTTGCGTGAGCGTGATGTCTCCAGCCGCTTCACGCTTTTCCGCGTCCAGTACGGATTGTTGAGTCACACCGAGACGCTTACCTAATTGGGCGCTCGTCATGCCGATGGCCGTGCGGATCGCGCGCACCCAACCGGTCCGTGGAATTGATCGTGAGATTGACCGCAACGGGTCTATCGTGCGGTCAACCTGTTCGATGGCAAGTTCACGTAGTGTCATGGGAGGCGCTTTCTAACAATCTATAGATTGTTATTTTGCCACATAAAACAGTCTATGGCTTGTGTTTTAGAGTAATAATACAAGCTATAGACTGATTTTCATAACAAGAAAGCAAGCCGCAGTATGGTTGTATGGCTATTATTTTAATATATTCAATATATTACGTGATTGGCTGGATATGACCGGGCGCCTGACTTGAAACGCCTTCCTTTTCGATCGATCGGGGCGAGGGAACGACCGCTTTGAGTCTGTCTGATGCGCGGGGCTATTGGCGGACTACCGAAGTCGGAAGCCGACCCCAAGCGGAAGTCATCCCGGCCGGCGATAGCCGCTTTCGATCCACGCCCGCGCGCTGGCGACGGTCAATTTGAATGACGGTTCGACGCGAACTTCCGCCAGCGGCGCGGCGTCGGGCTCCAGCGCCGGTCGCGCGGCCAACAGCGCGGCAGGCGACTCATCGTCGACGACGATATCCAGCGTCACGGCGATCTCGCCGTCCCCGCTGCTGACGATGACCTTCTTGTGCAGCAGTGCGTGCAATTGCTGCTCGTGGCGGCGGCGGACCTCGTACGCGGTCTTGACGAGCGTGTTGAACGCCGTGGCGTCGAGTGGCTTAGGATTCTTCTTGTCGCGGCCCATCGTCCAGGGGCCCACCAGCGCCGGCTCCGGCTCGCCGTCCTTCGTCATTTCGACCGCCCAGCCGTCGTCGTCCTCATTCTTGACCACGCGCGCGGTCCACCCATCGTCACGCCAGAGTCGTGCTTCCTGCGGCTGATCGGGCGGGAGTTCAGAGGCGTCGGTCATGGGTGGCGGGAGGATATCGATTCTGTTGCGAGTCGCCAATATGCGCGACCGGCCGAGCGGTAGCGCTTCGAAGGAACGGGGAGCGAGTTCGTGGGCAGCTGTGGCTACGGAAGTTACCACGGCGAACTGCCCGCTTCTCGCTTAAAGCAGTCAGTGGGCGACGACGGCATCCGAATTGACGCACGCGTCGAAGTTCCAACCTCAACCGCGCCGGGCAGCCTCGATGGTAGCGATGTCGATCTTCCGCATCCGCATCATCGCGTCGAACGCGCGCTTGGCGGCCGCGGGATCGGGATCGATGATGGCCTGCGTCAGGGCGATCGGCGTGATCTGCCACGACAATCCCCATTTGTCCTTGCACCAGCCGCACGCGCTTTCTTCGCCGCCGTTGCCCACAATGGCGTTCCAGTAGCGATCCGTTTCGGCCTGGTCAACGGTGGCGACCTGAAACGAGAACGCTTCGCTCTGCTTGAATGCAGGTCCGCCGTTGAGCCCGAGGCATGGAATGCCCATCACGGTGAACTCGACGGTGAGCACGTCCCCTTTTTTACCCGACGGAAAGTCGCCCGGTGCGAGGTACACCGCACCGATGGACGAATCGGGAAAGGTCCTGGCGTAAAACCGCGCCGCGTCCTCGGCGTCGCGATCGTACCAAAGGCAAATCGTGTTCCTGGCTGGCTTTACCATGGCAATACTCCATCGAGATCGGTCACGCGGGGCCGAATTCTACGACTTGCTGGCAGTCCAAGTGCGTTGGCTGTACCGGCCTTCGCTCAATTTACGACAAAATTCTTTCAATGCTCTGACAAATTGAACACGTCGAGAACGCCTGGCAGGACCATTACTTCATTCATACGTTTGATCAGGCGATTGATCTTCTGTCGAGTGGCCAGGAACATCCGGGTCGACAGCCAACAGGTGTCCTGAGCCGCAGATTGCGCAGCGGATGGCAAAGTGGAGACCCAGTGGATTACTGCTTGGGGCTTCGCAGCAACAGCGAAGGGTCATCCTTGACCTTGGCGGTCAACGCACCCACGCCGGTCATGACTTTCTTCACCTGGTCCTCGATGGCCGAGAACTTTTCGACTACCTTGGGCAGGTCTTCGAGCATCGCCTTGAGGCCGGACCTTTCGGAAGGAATCTCAGGGACTTTGCCAGGAGGTGTGACCGCAAGCAATGTCTTCGCTGCCGGGTCTCCGCCATTCAATTCGATGTAGACCACACCCGTGATCCCCTTCAGCGCAAGACTCGCGCGGGAGTCGGTCTTGATGGGCGTTTCCTTGCGCAGCCTCACGTCGATCTGGACCAGGCGCGAATTGTCGGGATCGATGATCATCGACTTGACCGTGCCGACATCGATGCCCCGAAACTTCACGGCGTCGCCGACGACAAGGCCGCTTACGGAATCGGGGAAATGGATCCGGTAGACCACGTCGTCATGGCGGCCGGGGCTTCCCAGCCATACGGCGAAGATGGCCGCGGCAATGGAGAAGCCGATGATGAACAGTCCCTCGAAGAAGTAGTGCCGATCAGTTTCCATGGTCTTTTTTCCTTGCTTTCATCGCGCCTTCTGCTCGCGGCCCGTGAAAGAATTCGCGAATCCACGGGTGGTCGGATTTCATCAGTTTCTCCGCGGTGTCGACGGTGACCTTCCGGTCGACCAGGACGGCAATGCGGCCGCAGACGGTAAACAGGGTCGTCAGGTCGTGCGTGACGATGACGACGGTGATGCCGAGGCTGTGGTTGAGTTGCCGGATCAGCGCATCGATGCCGCTCGCGGCGATGGGGTCGAGATCGGAAGTCGGTTCGTCGAGGAAGAGAATCCTGGGGTCGAGCGCGAGCGCCCGCGCGAACGCGGCACGTTTGACCATGCCACCGGACAACGCGGAGGGGAACTTGATGCCGCTGTCGGCCGGCAGGCCGGCGAGCGCCAGTTTCATCGCCGCGATCTGTTCCTGGTCCTGCACCGGCAACGCCGTATGTTCGCGCATCGGCACCATGATGTTCTGCGCTACCGACAGCGAGGAAAACAATGCCCCCTGCTGAAACAGCACGCCGATGAGTGATGCCCGTTCCGTCGCGCCGATGGATTCGACTGTCTTCCCGTTGAGACGAACTTCTCCGGCATTCGGCTGGTGGAGACCGACAAGCGTCTTCAGCAGGACCGACTTGCCGGATCCGGACCCGCCGGCAATACCGATGATTTCGCCGCGCAGGATATCGAGGTCGAGCTTGTCGTGGACGACCTGCTTGCCGAATCGGTTGACGATCCCTCGCGCAGCGACGATCGGCTCGGCGTGCACCCTGGTCCGGGCGGTCATACGCCAAGCCGTTCGAACAGGATGGAGAAAAATGCATCGAGCACGATCACCATGAAGATCGATTGCACCACGGCGCGCGTGGTCTCCCGACCCACACTTTCGGCCGAGCCACTCACCCGAAGCCCGTGCATGCAGGCGGTGGCCGCGATGAAGAACGCGAAGACCGGCGCCTTGAAAAGCCCGACAAAGAGATCGCTGCCGTCGACGACCTGCGGCAATCTGGCGAAGTATTGCGCGGGGGATACATCGAGGATGACCTGCGCGATCGCGGCGCCACCGATCAGGCCCATGATGTCAGCGAAGAACGTAAGCAGCGGAAGGGTGATGACGAGAGCGATCACGCGCGGAACCACCAGCACCTGCATGGGCTCGATCCCCATCACCGTAAGCGCGTCGACTTCCTCGCGCGTCTTCATGACGCCGATTTCGGCGGTGAAGGCGGAGCCCGAGCGGCCGGCCACCATGATTGCCGTTATCAGCACGCCCATCTCGCGCAATACCGACACGGCGACCAGATTGATCGTGTAGTCTTCGCCGCCAAAGGGCCGCAACTGTGCAACGCCCTGGTAGCCCAGGACGATCGCAATCATTACGGCCATCAAGCCGATGATGGGCAGCGCCTGAATCCCCGTTTCCGCAACGTGCCGCGATATCGAAGCCGGGCGCAGGGCGCTCGGGTGGAGCAGCGCACTCATGGTCCAGCTCGCTGCGCGACCGACGAAGGTGATCAGGTCGAGCGCTTCGTGCCAGGCATCGTTTACGCTCTTGCCGAGTTGGACGATGATCTGGCGCCACCGGGGACCGGATTCGACCTGCGGCAACGGCTTGAGTTCGAGCCCACCGATGAGATCGAGCAGCGCCTGGTGGTCGGGGCGAACGCCGGCGAGTTCCACGCCCTTGTCGCGCAAGCCGCACAGCAACAGCGCACCAGGAGTATCGAGGCTGTCGAGCTTGGCGATATCGAGTGAGCGCGATGGTCCCTGCTTCGACCATTTCTTCAGCGCAGTTCTTGTCTCGGCGAGCGTGGCGATGCCAAGAGCGCCCGCCAGCGCAAGTTGGTCGCCATCGCCGCTGACGACAACCGTGGACGGGGACGCATCCGCGGAATCATGCTTCTTGATCGCAGGCGCTCGCGTCACGGTTCGTCCCGCGCGCCGCGAAGGCACGACGCATTGAATGATCGAGACTCGATATTTCCTCGCGTCGCCATGGGCACCTCGTTCCGACCCAAAGGCTATTCGAAATACCAGGCCCCTTCTGTGCGCTATCGCACATGGAGATCAATCCACATCAAAGGTACGGCCATGTGGACCCGCTATATTCAAATGTCAGGTTCGCCTACGAGCTTGTTCCCTATTCCCGGTTCTACATGACGGCAAGCGGCGCGTCGGCCGAATTCGCGGTCACGCGCAACGAAGGCGTGATCGGCATTGCAGCATTCCTTGAGGGCGAAAGAACTACCAGCCGGGCGGTAGTGCTCAGCACGGCTACAGTTATCGGCTGCGGGCACATCGGCTGCAACACGAGTTCGAATGCGACGGTTTACTCGCCGATTGCCGACCCGCTTCAAGCCCGTTCAATGAACGGCTGACGTCAGACCTTCTTCACGGCCTTTTTGACGTCTGCCTTGATGTCGCCGATCGCCGCCTGTGCCTCGCCGCGAATTTTCTGGTTCTTGCCTTTCTGTTCCAGCTTCTCGTCACCGATGATCTTGCCGGTGACTTCCTTGATCATGCCGCCCACTTCCTTGGCTTGGCCCTTGACCTGGTCTTTGTTGACGCTCATGACTTGCTCCTCGTAACGAGTGCCGGAAGACGGCCGACACGCCGACTGCGCCATGAACCCAGTATCGGCGACCGTGTTCCGGTTGTATGTGCGGTGACGTACGAAACGGACGCGCGCTTGTGGACCGCTCGGCCAACCAATGTGGTCTAGCGCACCGAGGCTTGTCAGCAGGAGCGGGATACTTGCGATCGTGGAGCAAATTGTCTTCGCTTCTCGGATCAAAGATTTTCTTGCACATCATCGTAGGCTTTACTCATAGGCAGGCCATGGACGAGAAACGAAACGATTCCTTCATTCTCGACCCTGCCGGCCAGGCGAATGGCATTACTGCTGAAGTGCGACGCCAGGAGGCATTGCTCAAAACCGGCGCCTTGCAGAGCGCGATTTTCAACAGCGCCAATTTCTCGAGCATCGCCACCGACGCGAAAGGCGTCATACAGATCTTCAACGTCGGCGCCGAGCGCATGCTGGGCTACGCGGCCGCCGATGTAATGAACAAGATCACTCCGGCCGACATTTCCGATCCGCAGGAAGTGATCGCGCGTGCCAAGGCGTTGAGCGTCGAGCTCGCCACGCCG
>JANNKR010000057.1:0-24101 GCA_031396395.1 Betaproteobacteria bacterium | reverse complement strand
GCGCACGGCGGGTTGTACGCGCGATTCAGGTCGACCACCCATTGGCCATCCTTCGGCTTCTCGATGAAGAGAAATCGTCCGGGCGGGTAAGTGGTGGAATCGCTGGTGGCGTCGCGAAAGATGATGAACAAGTTGCCGTCGTCGGCCAGCGCGTCCAGCGTCGTCACTTTCCCGTTCAGCACGAACTCGAGCGTACCCGCGACCTTTTCGTAGCTGATCTCCCCGCGCACGTTGGCGATCGGGATGGTGGCACCATCGGCATGGGCGACGAAGCGCGCCGGCACCTTGTAATCGGCTTTGGGGTCGAACCACTGGCGGCCGGCAAAGTTGGTACGGCGCGGTGATTCGCGGTCGGCAGCGCGGACCACGATCTTGCCGTCCTCGCGCTTCACGATCTGCAGCGACAGGCGGCCTGCCGTGGCCCACTCGACGCGCGTGGCGCCGGTCACGAAATCGCGCGCCGTGAATTCATCGCCCTGATCGCCCTTGACCACAGTGCGCATCTTCTGGCCCTTGGCGAGCACCAGGCGCGCCTTGTCCTTATCGACCTCGATTGTGCCGAGGTACGCCGGGGCGATCCCCTTGGGCAGCTTCACGTCATTGTCGGGCGCCGTGCCGATCCGGTATTTACCCGGCGTGAGCTCGTCGCGCGACACGATGGACAGCCAGCCGCGCTCGGCCTTCAGGCGCTTGTCGCCGTCCGCGCGCCACTGGGCGAGGTCCTGCACCCACGCGGCGTCCGGGATCGGCGCGGCCGCGACGGCAATGCCGGCGTACAGCCCGAAGGTCGCGATTAGGATCGTCGAAGTCAGTAATGTCTTCATCGCGGCGGTACTCCGATAGTGCGTTCAAGCGGTCATTTTACCTCGTGGCGACACTGTTGAGGGCCCCGTCATGTTGCGCTGCGGTAAACTTGCCGACTGCCATGAATACGGTCACCGAAGCCTTCGTCGACGTTGCTCCGCCCCGCGCCGATGCCCCGCGTCTGCGCGAAATCCCGTACAACTACACGTCGTATTCGGACCGCGAGATCGTGATCCGGCTGCTTGGCATGGACATGTGGTCGTTGCTGGACGAACTGCGCGGCGAGCGGCGCACCGGGCGGTCGGCGCGGATGCTGTTCGAAGTCCTGGGCGACATCTGGGTCGTGCAACGCAATCCGTACCTGCAAGACGACCTGCTCGACAATCCGAAGCGGCAGACCTTGCTGGTCGAGGCAATGCGGCACCGGCTGCGTGAGATCGAGACCCGGCGGCAGGCAGGCGCCGGCGCCGATGTTGCGCGCGACGACAAGGTCGCGCGGCTGGTGGCTGCTGCCGACGGCGCCGTGAATCTTTTCGCGGCGTCGTTCGGAGCCACCGGGGAACTGCGCAAGCGCGCCCGCCGCGTGCTGGGACGCCATACGCACAAGGACAACATCGCGTTCGACGGCCTTGCGCGCGTTTCGCATGTGACCGACGCCACCGACTGGCGTGTCGAGTATCCGTTCGTCGTGCTCCACCCCGACACCGAGGACGAAGTACGTGGCCTGGTCGAAGGTTGCATCGAACTCGGCCTGACCATCATCCCCCGTGGCGGCGGTACCGGCTACACGGGCGGCGCGATTCCGCTCGACGCGCGATCGGCGGTGATCAACACCGAGAAGCTCGAGCGGTTGTCGGAGGTCGAGCGCATCGTGCTGCCCGGCCATGCCGAGGCCACCGCGACGATCGCTGCGGGTGCCGGCGTGGTCACGCGCCGGGTGATGGATGCCGCGGAGCGCAGTGGCCTCGTCTTTGCGGTCGATCCCACATCGGCCGATGCATCATGCATCGGCGGCAACGTGGCCATGAACGCCGGCGGCAAGAAGGCGGTGCTGTGGGGAACGGCGCTCGATAATCTGGCCTCGTGGCGCATGGTGACACCGCAGGCGCAATGGCTGGAGGTGGCGCGTACCGACCACAACCTCGGCAAGATTCACGATGCGGCGGTCGCAACGTTCCTCTGCACCTGGTTTGCCGCGGATGGCCGGACCGTGGAGCGCACCAAGACGCTGACGATTCCCGGCGCGGTATTCCGCAAGGCGGGTCTCGGCAAGGATGTCACCGACAAGTTCCTCGCGGGCCTGCCCGGCATCCAGAAGGAGGGCTGCGACGGCCTCATCACCAGTGCGCGCTTCATCCTGCACCGGATGCCGCCGGCCATCCGCACCGTATGCCTCGAGTTCTTCGGGCAGGTGCGTGACTCGACCCCGGCCATCGTCGAGATCAAGGACTACCTCGATGCACTGCCCAAGGCCGGCGCCTTGCGCGTGATGCTGGCGGGGCTGGAGCATCGCGACGAGCGCTACGTCAAGGCCGTGGGCTACGCCACCAAGGCCAAACGGCATGGCCGGCCCAGGATGGTGTTGCTGGGCGACATCGTCGGCGACGACGACAACGCAGTGGCCAGGGCGGCGTCGGAGGTCGTGCGCATCGCCAATGCCCGTGGCGCGGAGGGCTTCGTCGCAGTGTCCGCCGAATCGCGCAAGAAGTTCTGGCTGGACCGTGCGCGCACGGCGGCGATCGCCAAGCACACCAACGCGTTCAAGATCAACGAGGACGTGGTGATTCCGCTGCCGCGCCTGGGCGACTACACCGACGGCATCGAGCGCATCAACATCGAACTGTCGATCCGCAACAAGCTGGCCGTTGCCGACGCGCTGCGCGGCTTCTTCGACAGCCCGCTGTTCGCGCACGCGTGGGGGCCGGACAGCGAGACGCGACCGGAACAGGAAATCATCGACGCGAAGCTCGACGAGGCGCGCGCGGTCGTGATTGCGGCCCGCGGGCGCTGGGCGCAGTTGTTGCGGGACCTCGACGTCACGTTTCCGGCGTTGCAGGATCACTCCACGGTCGTGTCGTGGAAGCAGGAGCTCCGCGCCCCGCTGGAAGAAATCTTCGCCGGACTGGCGTTTGCGCCGGTCGCGACGCGGATACGCGAGATCCATGCGCGCGTGCTGCGCAGCCGCGTGTTCGTCGCGCTCCATATGCATGCCGGCGACGGCAACGTGCACACCAACCTGCCCGTCAATTCCGACGACTACGGCATGCTGCACGAAGCCAATGCAGCCGTGGCGCGGATCATGGCGCTGGCGCGCAGCCTCGGTGGCGTGATCTCCGGTGAACACGGCATCGGCATCACCAAGCTCGAGTACCTGACCGATGACGAACTTGCTCCGTTCGCGACTTACAAGCGCGAGGTGGACCCGGAGGGCCGCTTCAATCGCGGCAAGCTGTTGCGCGACCCGGCCTTCCCGGCGGATCTGTCCGGCGCGTACACTCCGAGCTTCTCGCTGATCGGCCACGAGAGCCTGATCCTCGAGCAAAGCGACATCGGCAGCGTGGCCGAGTCGATCAAGGATTGCCTGCGCTGCGGGAAATGCAAGCCGGTGTGCGCCACGCACGTGCCGCGCGCCAACCTGCTGTACAGCCCGCGCAACAAGATCCTGGCCACGTCGCTGCTGATCGAGGCGTTCCTGTACGAGGAGCAGACGCGGCGCGGCGTCAGCCTGCGTCACTTCGACGAGTTCACCGATGTGGCCGACCATTGCACGGTGTGCCACAAGTGCGCGAACCCTTGTCCGGTCGACATCGACTTCGGCGACGTATCGATCGCGATGCGCAACCTGCTGCGCAAGGGCGGGCACAAGAAATTCAATCCCGGCACCGCGGCGTCGATGTTCTTCCTCAATGCCACGGACCCCACGACGATCAAGCTCACCAAGAGGGTGATGATCGACTGGGGCTACAAGGCGCAGCGTCTGGCGTATCGATTGGGCAAGGCCACCGGTGTGGTGCGCGCGCAGACACAACGCCCGCCGCCCACGGTGGGCACGCCGTCGCTCAAGGTGCAGGTGATCCACTTCATCAACAAGCCGATGCCGGGTGGATTGCCCAGGCGCACGTCGCGCGCGCTCCTCGATATCGAAGACGACACCATCGTCCCGATCATCCGCAATCCTTCATTGCCCGCTGATGACGCCGAAGCGGTCTTCTACTTTCCTGGCTGCGGTTCGGAACGGCTGTTTTCGCAGGTGGGGCTGGCCACGCAGGCGATGCTCTATCACGTCGGTGCGCAGACCGTGTTGCCACCCGGTTACCTTTGCTGCGGCTATCCGCAGACCGCCGCGGGCAATCACGACGAGGGCCAGAAGATCACCACGTCGAACCGCGTTCTGTTCCACCGCATGGCCAACACGCTCAACTATCTCGACATCAAGACGGTGATCGTGTCGTGCGGCACGTGCATGGACCAGCTGCAGAAGTACGAATTCGACCAGATCTTTCCCGGCTGCCGGCTGCTCGACATCCACGAATACCTGATGGAGAAGGGCGTCAAGCTCGAGGGCGCGACCGGGACTCGTTACATGTATCACGACCCCTGCCATACGCCGATGAAGACGTATGCGCCGATGACCGTGGTCAAGGGCCTGATGGGCACCGAAGTGGCGAGCAATGATCGCTGCTGTGGCGAATCCGGCACGCTGGCCGTGACGCGCCCCGATATTTCCACGCAGGTGCGTTTCCGCAAGGAAGAGGAAATGAAGCGTGGCGCCGACAAGTTACGGATGGATGGATTCGCCGGCGACGTGAAAGTCCTGACGTCGTGCCCGTCGTGCCTGCAGGGGCTGTCCCGCTTCAACGACGACGCTGACACGCAGGCCGACTACATCGTGGTGGAGCTCGCCCGCAACCTGCTGGGTGCGAACTGGATGGCGGACTACGTTGCGCGCGCCAACGCGGGAGGTATCGAACGGGTGCTGGTCTGACGCATGAGAACCGGACTCCCGTGCCGGGCCACATGCAACGAGGGCATCTCCGCTCCAGGCGCCGCGCTACCACCGCAGGGCAGGCCGTACCCGGGTGCGGATGCGCAGCGGATCAGCGCTGGCCGATCGGCAATCCGCGTCACGACGCTGTTCTCCGTGGCCGGAGCGTACCGGACGATCCAGGGCGCGCCGAGCGCCAGCAGAAGGTAGAGCACGGTTACCAGCGTGGCGGCATGAGCCGGCCCGGGCAGGTGCGGCGCGGCCGGTGGGTACCGCCGGCAGGCATCCGACAGGGTCAGCGTTTCCATCCTGGTGCTCCTTTTTTCGAAGACGCGGCCTGCTCCAACGGTCCAAAAAACGCCCGCAGGGGCGGTCAGACCTGGGTACTCCGGACGATCCAGTTGGGGGCGTGGCGCGTCCCTGCGGGTGGAGGCAACTGAAGTGCCGGCTGGCAGAAGGCGAGGGAGTTTGTCGTTGCCACCTGCAAACCGGGCATGGACCCAAGACTAGGCGCGCCGCGGGCAGCATGCCCCGGAAGAGTACGCAGGCACGTTGCCGAATATTCCCGTGGCGGCGCCACGAGTCGGCCGGGGAGGTCTTCGCGCAGCGCTTTGTGCTATAACTTGGTGCGGCAACCCGTGGCATCCATCATGAATTTCGTGACCTTCGGCAACGTCAGTCATTGCGTCGAGAGCCTCGCGCACGCGCGCGGGCCCTCCGCCAGAGGCGCCTGATGCAGGAGACCGCTGCACCGGCACTCAACAAGCACCCGGCGGATGCGCCGCCGTCGCTCGCGTTCGCGGACGCGGACGGGGCCAAGCGCTGGGCCAAGTCGTTGCTCGTCACGGGCGTCAATCCGCTCTACGAAGCAATCCTCGGCCAGCTGACGGCATTGTCCCAGGCCGATTTCGCGCCGCGCGAACGCGCGACGATCGCCGAGGTGATGCGCGACCAGGTGGCGCATCTGCATACCGAGCTTGCCCGCCGCTATGCCGGCAAGCCGCAGCCTGCGTCCGACCGCGAACACGAAGCCGCCGAACAAGCCGCGACCCTGTGGCAAGCTCTGTGGGAGCAGTATTCCGCGTGTCTCAAGCCGCTCCTCGAAGGCGACATCGAGTTGCAGGGGGTGAAGGCCAAGCTGCTCCAGCGCGGGTTGTATGTGGGCAAGCAGTTGATCATCGTTCACGGCCTGGCGCGACGGGTGCCGCCACCTTCGCTGTGGCAGGAACTGCATGCTTACTACCGGCTCGCCGAAATGCTCGACTGCACGGTGACGGCGGTCTCCGATGATCTCCAGCCGCACGCAGTCGGCATCTCCTGTTATTCGACCTACTGTCACGCATTGTTGCTGGGGCTGGCGGACCCATGCGGCCTGACCGTCCGCCAGATCGAGTTGACCGATCGTTGGCTGGGGCAATGGGCGCGCAAGGTGTTCCCCTATGCGCAGCAGCGCGAGACCGAAGGTCCGATCATGTTGATGGATCTCGATTCGTCAGTTGGCGCGTGGCTTGCCGCCGCCGCCCCGCCCAATGCTGCGCCGTCGATGCGCTACGGATATCCGGGCAAGCTTGCGACCAGTGTGCGCGGCCGGTTGAAGCGCCTCGCGGCCGGCGGCAGCCCGGCCGAACTGCAGCTTGGTCATGACACTTCCGCCGAAAGCTCGGCCGCGCTCCTTGCCCGCCTCGACGCCCGCTGGTATGTCCTGCCGCGGATGGACCCGGATGCAGCGTCGACGGAAATCGAGCTGACCGCCGGTGGCGTCACTTCCGCCTATTTTCGTGTTGGCGGGCGCACCTTCGACCGCCAGGATCCGCTGGGGCGGCTCACGTTCCAGGGCGCCCAGCACCTGCAGACGCTGGGTGCGCTCACCGACTATGACCGGTACAAGGACGAGGCCGAGCGCAACTGGCCGTGGGAACGCTGGCGCGGCGAATACGCGTGGCGCGAAACTTCGCTGCGCCGGCGCGAGAGTTCGCGTTATCGGTGGTTCCTCGATCAGCTGGTAGTGGTCCGCGACGACGACCGGCTGCGTCTCGGGTATGTCACCCGGGTTGCCTTTGCGCAGCCGGAGGAGATGTCCATCGCCATCGCGCTATGGCCGGGGACGCCGCGCACGGTCGCGGTGCGGCCGATGTCGATCGCTTTCTCGGAAGAGCTGCCGTTGCCTGTCCTGCTGCTCGCCGCTGCGGAGGGCGAGGTTGCCTCGTTGATCGTGCCGCCGCGCACGTTCAATCCCGGGCGGCTGCTGCGCTCCATGGATACGGGACCGGAACGCAAGTTCAGGCTGACCAAGCTGCTCCAGCGTGGCGGTGATTTCGAACGGGTGGCGTTCGAGGAATAGCCCTTCGTTGTGGCGAAGGATTGCGTCGGATCCAGGGCCTGCCGGCCGGTTGCGCCGCGCGCACGGCCACTACAATGTCGGGATGGCCAACCGCCTTGCCGATGCCACCAGCCCGTATCTGCAACAGCATGCGGACAACCCGGTCGACTGGTATCCGTGGGGGCCGGAGGCACTGAACCGCGCGCGTGCCGAAAACAAGCCGATTCTGCTGTCGGTGGGGTACTCGGCATGTCACTGGTGCCACGTGATGGCGCACGAGTCCTTCGAGGATGCGGGCGTGGCCGCGGCAATGAACCGCGATTTTGTCACCATCAAGGTGGATCGCGAGGAGCGACCGGACCTCGACCAGATCTATCAGGCGGCGCACGGGCTTCTCAATCGTCGCTCCGGCGGATGGCCGCTGACAATGTTCCTGACCCCGGAGGGTGTCCCGTTCTTCGGGGGTACCTATTTTCCAAAGACCGCCCGCCACGGCCTGCCGGGATTCCTTGACCTGTTGCCGCAGGTGGCGGCGGCGTATCGTGAGCAGGGCGATCGCCTGGCGCAACAGAACGAGCGATTGGCCAGGGCGCTGGCGAGCCTTGAGCCCACCCTGGACGGAGCGGCGCTGCCGGTGGACGCGCCCGCCGCCGCGCTGGCGGGCTTGAAGCGCAGCTTCGATCCGGACCACGGGGGCTTCGGCTCGGCACCGAAGTTTCCGCATCCCGCGGAACTGGAGCTCTGCCTGCAGGCGTACGCCCGCCACGGCGACGATCAAGCCCTGCACATCGTGCGCACGACGCTCGACCATATGGCCGACGGCGGCATCCACGACCAGCTGGGCGGCGGCTTCTGCCGGTACTCGGTCGATGCGCAGTGGACCATTCCGCACTTCGAGAAGATGCTCTACGACAATGGCCCGCTGCTTGCGTTGTATGCGGATCTGGCGCGGGTCACGGGCGACCCGCGCTATGGCGACGTGGCGCGCGATATCGTGGGCTGGCTGGTGCGCGAGATGCGCGCTCCGGATGGCGCGTTCTTTTCTAGCCTCGATGCCGACAGCGAGGGTGAGGAAGGCAGGTTCTACGTGTGGTCGCGCGAGGAGGCGCAGGCGGCGGTCAGCGCCGAGGAGTGGGCGGTGGCGGCGCCGTATTGGGGTTTCGATGCACCACCCAACTTCGAGGGCCATGCGTGGAATCTGCGGATCACCCGACCGCTGCCGCAGGTGGCAACGGCGCTCGGGATCGACCTGCCCGACGCGCGCACGCGACTCGCCGGCGCGCGCGCCGCCCTGTTTGCGGCAAGGGCGAAGAGGGCTCGCCCCGCGCGCGACGACAAGATTCTCACGGCGTGGAATGCCCTGGCGATCGCGGGACTGGCGCGGGCTTCCCGGGCCTGCGACCAGCCGCGATGGGCGGATCTCGCACGGTCCGCGCTGGACACGCTGCGCGCCACCGCCTGGCGCGACGGCCGCCTGCTGGCGACGCGTCGTGATGCCCGCGTGGCGTTGAATGCGTATCTCGACGATCATGCATTTCTGCTGGCCGCGCTGCTCGAAGTGCTGCAGACGCGCTTTCGTCCGACTGACTTCGAATGGGCCTGCGCGATTGCCGATGCACTGCTGGAGCGCTTCGAGGACCCCAAGGCGGGCGGCTTTCACTTCACCAGCCACGACCACGAACAGCTCTTCCACCGGACGAAACCCGGGCACGACAATGCGACGCCATCGGGCAACGGTGTTGCGGCGTTGGCGCTCATCACGTTGGGACATCTCGCGGGGGAGCTCCGCTATATCGAGGCCGCGCGGCGCACGGTCGAACTCTTCGCCGGCGCGATGGCGGAGGCGCCGGCGGGTCATGCGACGTTGCTGGGTGCGCTTTCGCTCCTTCAAGCGCCGCCCGCTCTGGTGCTGCTGCAGGGAGATGCGGCAACCACGGCGCAATGGCAGCGGGCGCTGGAATCGCGCTACCGGCCGGATGTACTGGTCTTCGACCTCGGGGGGGAGCGTGACCTGCCGGCGATACTGGTGAAAGGGGCGCGGCCCTCCGTCGGCGCAGCGGCGTTCGTATGCCGTGGCATGACGTGCCTGCCTGCCATCGCGACGCTCGATACGCTGGCGGTCGAACTGTCGTCAACCGCCGGCGTGCCCGGGCGTTGAGAGCAAGCGTCCGGCTCGGCGTCCTGCCGGGGCCGCATGCGGTAGAATCCGCGACGTTTTGGGGCAAAACGCCCATGGCTTCCGACGTCCGGTTGAACCTGTCCCCTCTCTTTCCTTTGGAGTCCCGATGAAACTTGCCCTTGCCACCCTTGCTGGCCTTGCCTTGGCTGGTTCCGGTGCCGCCCACGCCGCGCTCGACAACGCGCAGGCCGATGCGATGATGAAGAAGTATGCGTGCGCAGCCTGCCATGCGGTCGACAAGAAGATCGTCGGACCGGCGTATGTCGAGGTTGCCGCCAAGTACAAGAGCGACAAGAACGCCGTGGAAATGCTGTCCAAGAAGGTCAAGGAGGGTGGCACCGGCACGTGGGGCCAGATTCCGATGCCGCCCAATGCCTCGGTGCCGCCCGGTGACATCAAGGAAATCGTCACCTGGATCATGACGCTCAAGAAGTAGGCGTCGATGCATCCTGAGCAGGGCCGGCCTGGGGACGCCCCGCGCCGGCCCTTGTTCATGGCCGGCGCCGTATCTGCGCTTTGACCGGATCGAGGCCGCGCCGGTACAATGTGCCGTTCGTGCAGGAGAGTGCAGCGCCGCGGGTCTTGTCGTGGGGTCGCTGCCGCCGAAGGCGTAATCCCGAAACCGCTCAGGCATCGAGGACTGCACGAGAGGCAACCGTAATCTGGAGAGCGGTCGCGCGGCCAGGGAGTCATCACGCCGGCCACGGCGATCCACCGAAGGGGCACCGGTCGACAACCTGCTTGTTGTCGATCCAATCTCTCAGGTAAAAGGACAGATGGGGCGACGCGCAGGCCGCGCTTCGCCCTTTGTCTTTTTTTCCGGAGCCTGCCGTGCCCAGACCAACGCCGCTGTATGCCGTTCACCTTGCCGCCGGCGCGCGCATGGTCGACTTCGGCGGCTGGGACATGCCCGTCAACTATGGCTCGCAGATCGACGAGCACCACGCGGTGCGCGGCGATGCCGGCATGTTCGACGTTTCGCACATGCGCGCGGTGGACCTCGCGGGCGAAGGGGCGCGCGACTTCCTGCGCTATGCGCTGGCCAACAACGTCGACAAGCTCACGGCTCCGGGCAAGGCGCTGTACTCGTGCCTGCTGCGCCCCGACGGTGGCGTGCTGGACGACCTGATCGTTTATTTCCTGCGCGAGGATTTCTTCCGGCTGGTCGTCAATGCCGGCACGGCGGACAAGGATATCGCCTGGATGCGGGATCTGATGAAGGCGCGCGCGCCGCAGCTGCGCCTGACGCCGCGCGATGACCTCGCGATGATCGCCGTGCAGGGACCGCAGGCGCGCGCCAAGGTGTGGCAGGCATTGCCCGGCAGCGAAGCGTTGAGCAGCGGATTGAAACCATTTTTCGGCGTCGACGCGACGTTGCCCGGCGGCCACTGTTTCATTGCCCGCACCGGCTACACTGGCGAGGACGGCTTCGAGATCATGGTGCCGGCCGCGCGGGCCGAAGCGCTGTGGAACGCGCTGGTTGCCGCGGGCGTGGCGCCGTGCGGCCTCGGCGCTCGCGATACGCTGCGTCTCGAGGCAGGCATGAATCTCTACGGGCAGGACATGAGCGAGGCGGTGTCGCCGCTCGTCTCCGGGCTCGCGTGGACGGTGGACCTTGCCAGCCCGCGTGACTTCGTCGGCAAGGCGGCGCTGACCGCCGCACCGCCCGCGCAGCAATTGACCGGACTGCTGCTGCAGGACGCAGGCGGCGTGCTCCGCGCGCATCAGGCCGTCCATACCGCCCACGGCGACGGCGAAATCACCAGCGGCACGTTCAGCCCGACGCTGGGCAAATCCATCGCGCTGGCCCGCCTGCCGGTTGCCGTCGCGATCGGCGACATCGTGCACGTGGCCGTGCGCGATCGCAAGCTCGCGGCGCGCGTCGTGAAGCCGCCATTTGCGCGCCAGGGCAAGGCACTGATTGCATGAACCAACTTTCAAATTTCAACTTCCATCACGTCCAACGGGAGCCAAGCCGATGAACTTGCCCGCAGAATTGAAGTACGCCGAGAGCCACGAGTGGATGCGCGCGGAAGGCGACGGCACGGTCACGGTGGGCATCACTGACCATGCGCAGGCCGCGCTGGGGGATCTCGTGTTCATCGAGCTGCCGGCCGTTGGCCGCATGCTCGCGGCCAACGAGGCGTGCGCCGTCGTGGAGTCGGTCAAGGCAGCGAGCGATGTCTACGCACCGTTTGCGGGTGAAGTGGTCGCCGTCAACGATGCGGTGACGTCGGCGCCGGAGACCCTCAATGAAGACGCGTACGGCGCCTGGCTCTTTCGCCTGAAGCCCGTGCAACCCGACCCGCTGGCCGCGATGCTCGATGCGGCGGCTTACGCCACGCTGATCGGCTGAGCACGAAATGACGAAGAACGAACATGCATCGCGCAGCCTGACGGCGCTGGAGGACCGCGGCGAATTCATCGCGCGCCACATCGGCACCACGCCGGCGGAACAAGCGGTGATGCTCGCCATGCTTGGCTACCCTTCGCGCGCGGCGTTGATGGACGCCATCGTTCCGGCGGCGATCCGCGAGGACGCGCCGCTGTCTCTGCCCGGGCCGGTTACCGAAGCCGCGGCGCTGGCGCAGTTGAAGGCGATTGCGGCCCAGAATCGCGTGTTGCGTTCGTACCTCGGGCAGGGTTACTACGGCACGTTCACTCCCGGTGTCATCCTGCGCAACATCCTCGAAAACCCCGCGTGGTACACCGCATACACGCCGTACCAGCCCGAGATCGCGCAGGGCCGGCTGGAGGCGCTCGTCAATTTCCAGACGATGGTGTGCGACCTGACCGGGATGGCCATCACCAACGCGTCGATGCTGGACGAGGCCACGGCGGCAGCGGAAGCGATGGCACTGGCGATGCGCGTCGGCAAGAGCGAATCGAGGAAATTCTTCGTGGCAGACGACGTGCTGGTCCAGACCCTCGAGGTGGTGCGCACGCGCGCGCGGCCGCTGGGGGTGGAGGTGATGGTGGGACCGGCGCGCGATGCGGCTGGCGCCGGCGCCTTCGCGGTGCTGCTGCAGTATCCGGGCGCGAATGGCGATGTGCGCGACGATCGCGCGCTTGCCGCAGCGGTCCATGCGCAAGGCGCACAGGTGATCGTTGCTGCGGATCTTCTGGCGCTTACCTTGCTGGTGCCGCCGGGCGAGTGGGGCGCGGACACGGTCATCGGGACCACGCAGCGCTTCGGCGTGCCGATGGGCTATGGCGGTCCGCATGCCGGATATCTCGCCACCCGCGACGAATTCAAGCGCTCGATGCCCGGGCGGCTGGTCGGCGTTACCGTCGATGCCAACGGCAACCCGGCGTACCGACTGGCGTTGCAGACGCGCGAGCAGCACATTCGCCGCGAAAAGGCGACGTCCAACATCTGCACGGCGCAGGTGTTGCTGGCAGTCATCGCCAGCATGTACGCCGTGTATCACGGGCCGGAAGGCCTCACGACGATCGCGCAACGGGTGCAGCGCCTGACGGCCATCCTGAAAGCGGGCCTCGAGCGGCTGGGCTTTGGGGTTCCTACCGCCGTGCACTTCGACACCATCGCGATTGCAACGGGCACGCGGACCGCGGCCATTCTGGAGGCCGGCGTCGCGGCGGGAGTGAATTTTCGGGCGATCGATGCCAACACGCTCGGCATCAGCCTTGACGAGACGACGACGCGCGACGATGTCGCGCAGATCTGGCGGATCTTTCGTGGCGAAGCGGCCCCGTTCACCGTCGCCGACATGGATGCAGGACTGACCGGTACGCTGCCGGCCGCGCTCCAGCGGCAATCGAAATTCCTCACTCATCCAGTGTTCCACCGGTACCGGTCCGAGACGGAAATGCTGCGCTACCTGCGGCGGCTCGCGGATCGCGATCTGGCGCTCGACCGGGCCATGATTCCGCTCGGTTCGTGCACCATGAAGCTCAACGCCACGGCCGAGATGATCCCGGTGACGTGGCCCGAGTTCGGCGCGCTGCACCCATTCGCGCCCGCCGACCAGGCGCAGGGCTATGCCAGGATGATCCGTGAACTGGAGGCGATGCTGTGCGCCGCCACCGGCTACGACGCCGTGTCGCTGCAGCCCAACGCGGGGTCGCAGGGCGAGTACGCGGGCCTGCTGATGATCGAGGCGTATCACGCCAGCCGCAATGAGGCGCATCGCAACATATGCCTCATTCCTGCGTCCGCGCACGGCACCAATCCGGCATCCGCGCAGATGGCAGGCATGCGCGTGGTCGTGGTCGCCTGCGATGCGGACGGCAACGTGGATCTTGCGGATCTCGCGGCGAAGGCCACGGCGCACGCGCACGAGCTTGCCGCGATCATGGTCACCTATCCCTCCACGCACGGCGTGTTCGAGCAGGGCATCAGGGACATTTGCGCCGTGGTCCACGAGAACGGGGGACAGGTCTATGTCGACGGCGCCAATCTCAACGCGATGGTCGGGCTTGCCGCGCCGGGGCATTTCGGCGCGGATGTCTCGCACCTCAATCTGCACAAGACCTTTTGCATCCCCCACGGTGGCGGTGGCCCGGGCGTGGGACCGGTTGCGGTAAAGGCGCACCTCGCTGCGTTCCTGCCGGGACATCCGGCGATGACGGCGGGTGGTTCCGCCCAGCGGATCGGACCCGTCAGCGCTGCGCCCTACGGCAGCGCCTCGATCCTGCCGATTTCGTGGATGTACATCACCATGATGGGCGGAAGCGGGCTCAGGGCGGCGACCGAAAGCGCGATCCTTGCCGCCAACTACATCGCGCGACGACTCGCACCGCACTATCCGGTGCTGTACTCGGGTCACGATGGCCTGGTCGCGCACGAATGCATTCTCGATCTGCGGCCGCTGAAGGCGACCTCGGGCATCGAAGCCGAGGACGTGGCCAAGCGCCTGATCGACTTCGGCTTCCATGCGCCGACCATGAGCTTTCCGGTGGCGGGCACGCTGATGGTCGAGCCCACCGAGTCGGAATCGCGGGCCGAGCTCGACCGCTTCATCGACGCGATGATCGCGATTCGCGACGAGATCCGCGCCATCGAGGAGGGTCGCGCCGATCGCACCGACAACCCACTGAAACACGCGCCGCATACCGCGGCGGTGGTCACCGCGGACGAATGGACGCGGCGCTATCCGCGTTCCACCGCGGCGTATCCCCCCGGCGTGGACAGGGGCGCCAAGTACTGGCCACCGGTGGCGCGGGTGGATAACGTTTACGGCGATCGCAACCTCTTCTGCAGCTGCATCCCGCTGCCGGAATACGCGACGCCGGCAACGGAAAGCGCCTGATGCGGGTGATCGTGCTGGGGGCCGGGGTCGTCGGCGTGACCGCGGCGTGGTATCTGGCGCAGGACGGCCACGAGGTCACCGTCATCGACCGGCACGGTGGTGCGGGTCTCGAGACCTCGTTTGCCAATGGCGGCCAGATCTCGGCGTCCTACGCCGAGCCGTGGGCCAACCCGGACGCGCCGATGAAGATCCTGCAGTGGCTGGGCAAGGAAGATGCGCCGCTCCTGTTCCGCCTGCGGCTTGATCCGCAGCAATGGCGCTGGGGTCTGCAATTCCTGCTGGAATGCCTGCCCTCGCGCACTCGCCACAACACGATCCAGTGCCTCAACCTGGCGCTTTACTCGCGCGACTGCCTGAAGGAATTGCGCACCCAGACCGGCATCGAGTACGACCATCTGGAACGCGGCATCCTGTCCTTCTACACCGACCCGAAGGAGTTTGCGCACGGCGTGGAGGCGGCGGCGCTGATGCGTCAGTTCGGTTGCGACCGCGACGTCAAGTCAGTCGATGAATGCGTGGCCATCGAGCCTGCGCTGGCGTCGTGCCGGGACAAGCTTGCGGGCGGCATCTTCACGCTGAGCGACGAATCGGGCGACGCGCAGCGCTTCACGACCGAGCTGGCGCGGATGGCGGAGACGAGGGGCGTCACGTTTCGCTGGAACATGGCCGTCGAGTCGTTGACTTTCGACGGCGACAAGGTGACCAGCGTGCGTTGCCTCAACGAGGAGCACCGCAAGGAGGTGCTCGACGCCGACGCGTACGTGATGGCGCTGGGCAGCTACAGCCCCTTCCTGTTGAAGCCGCTTCGCGTGCCGTGCCTCATCTATCCCGCGAAGGGATACTCGGCCACGATCGCGATCGACGGGCACTCCGGCGCGCCGATGGTGTCGCTGACCGACCTGGCGTGGAAGATCGTGTTCACGCGGCTGGGCGACCGGTTGCGCGTGGCAGGTACCGCGGAGCTCTCGGGCTACAGCAAGGATTTGAACCTCGTGCGCTGCGAGGCGCTGGTTCGGAGGACCTTCGAGCTGTTCCCCGACGCCGGGGACCGCGACAGTGCCCAGTTCTGGACCGGCTTGCGGCCGGCCACGCCCTCGAATGTGCCGCTGGTGGGCGCCACCCGCTATCGCAACCTGTACCTCGACACCGGGCACGGAACCCTCGGCTGGACGATGGCCTGCGGGTCAGGCCGCGCACTTGCCGATCTCATGGCAGGGCGCAAGCCTGGCGTGAAATTTGCCTTTACGTGAGCATGTCCGTCCTATCGCTCAATCGCTGGCAGGCCTCCGGCCTCCATCTTGTGCTCAGCGCATTGATCGCGCTCACGCTGATCCTGCTGGTGGTGGCCATCTGGTATCCCGCACCCTACTTCGCTGCGATGGGCGGCGCGACCCTGCTGCGGCTTCTGATCGGCATCGACGTAGTCCTTGGCCCGCTGATCACGCTGATCATCTTCGACCCGAAGAAGCCGCGCCTCAAGGTCGACCTGGCCGTGATCGGCGCGTTGCAGCTCGCTGCGCTGGCTGCCGGGGCCTTCATCATGTTCGAGGCGCGTCCGGTCTACACCGTGTTCACCGGCGACCGCTTCGAGGTGGTTCCGGCCAACAGCATTGAGTTGGCGTCGATGGCGCGGGCGAAGACCGAATTCCAGTCGCTCCCGCTTGGCGGGCCGCAGGTCGTTGGCGCACACCAGCCGACGGATGCGCGCGAACGCGCGGACCTCACCATGTCCGTTGCGATGGGCGGACCGGACATTGTCTACCTGCCGCATCTTTACCATTCGTACCAGGAAGTCGCCGTCGATGCCGGTCGCCGGGCCCGCCCGCTGGCGCAACTTGCACGCAGGAGCGCAGACGATGCCTTGCAGGTGCGTGGCTACCTCGACACCTCGGGTCGAGCGGAAGGCTCGGTCGGATACCTTCCCGTACGGGCGCGCAACGAGGACTATGCCGTCGTCCTCGATCGCAAGTCCGGCGAAATCGTCGGTTCCCTGCGGATCAATCCCTGGTAGAGCGCGTTCCGTATAATCATCGGCTTTGACGCAAGGCCCTTGATGCATACGTTGTCTGCAAGTCTCCTCGTCGCCGTGTTTTCGGCGTTCGCCGCTCTTCCTGTGGCGCATGCTGCGGATGCGCCCGTGACGCCGGCGGGCGTCGCCCCACCAGGGGTGGCCGCGGCGGCCTGGCTGCTGACCGACGTGACCAGCGGACAGACGCTTGCCGCCGCCAATGCGGACGAGCGCCGCGACCCCGCGTCGCTGACCAAGCTCATGACCGCCTACCTGGTGTTCGGTGCGCTGCGCGCGAAGGCCATCCTGCCGTCGCAGATGGTCGAGGTGTCGCCGCGCGCATGGCGCGCCGAGGGCTCGCGCATGTTCATCGAGCCACGCCGGGCCGTGACCGTGGACGAGCTGTTGCGCGGCATGATCGTGCAATCCGGCAACGACGCTTCGATTGCGCTGGCTGAACTGGTCGGCGGCAGCGAGGATGCCTTTGCCGCCCGCATGAACAGTGAAGCCGCGCGTCTGGGGATGACCAACTCCCGCTTCACGAATGCCACCGGGCTGTCGAATCCGCAGCACTATTCAACCGCGGCCGACATGGCGAAGCTCGCCGCCGCGCTGATCCGGGACTATCCGGAGTTCTATCCGTTGTATGCGCTGAAGGAATTTCGCTACAACAACATCACGCAGCCCAATCGCAACCGGCTGCTGTGGACCGATCCGCACGTCGATGGCGTGAAGACCGGCCACACCGAGGCTGCGGGCTGGTGCCTCATTGCATCCGCGCAGCGTGGTGATCGACGCCTGCTGTCCGTGGTGCTCGGGGCCGCATCCGACGCGGCGCGGGCCAACGAGGCGCAGAAGCTCCTCAATTTCGGCTTCCAGGCATTCGACACCGTGCAGCTCTACCAGTCAGGCAAGCAGGTGACCACGCTACGCGTTTGGAAGGGGACGCTGCCCGAAGTTCCGGCGGGTTTTCTTGCCGACCGCTACCTGACGCTGCCGAAGGGCAAGGCCGACAAGCTCACGCTGACGATGCAGGCCCAGGAGCCGCTCGTCGCGCCGGTGGCGCGCGCACAGGCCGTGGGCACCGTCAAGGTCGCGCTGGAAGGCAAGCCCATCGCCGAGTTTCCGCTGATCGCGCTGGAGGACGTACCGCAGGGCAGTATCTTCACGCGGGCGTGGGATACCGCGCGCCTGTGGTTTCGCAAGAGCTGAACCGTCAAACGCCCAGGAGTTTCAGATGAACGCAACCGACCCCATCGTTTACCTCAACGGCAAGTTTGTTCCGCTCTCCGGCGCGCAGGTGTCGGTCCTTGATCGCGGCTTCATCTACGGCGACGGCGTCTACGAGCTCATTCCCGTCTACGGCCGCGAGCCGTTCCGGATGACCCCGCACCTGAAGCGCCTGCAGCGCAGCCTCGACGGCATTGGCCTGCCCAACCCGCATACCGAGGCGCAATGGGCAGCGCTGGTGCGCGACCTCGTGGCGCGCACGCCGTATCCCGACCAGGGCGTCTATTTCCAGGTCACGCGCGGCGTGGCCAAGCGTGACCATGCATTTCCCAAGGATGTGCCACCGACGGTCTTCATGATGAGCAATCCGCTGGCCACCCCGTCGCGCGAACAGGTGGAGAACGGGGTCGCGGTGGTCACCGCCGTGGACAATCGCTGGCACCGCTGCGATCTCAAGACCATTTCGCTGCTCGGCAACGTGTTGATGCGGCAATTGGCGGCCGATGCGGGCGCGCTTGAAACCGTCATGTTCCGCGATGGCTTCCTTACCGAAGCGTCGGCGTCGAACGTGCTGATCGTGAAGGATGGCACCATCATCGTGCCGCCCAAGGACAACTTGATTCTCCCGGGCATCACCTTCGATGCCACGATGGAATTTGCGCAGAGCGCGGGGATTCCGCTGGAAATGCGGCTCGTGCCCGAGGCCGAGGCGATGGGCGCGGACGAAATGTGGCTGTCGTCATCGACCAAGGAAGTGCTGGCGATCACGACGGTCGACGGCAAGCCTTTTGCGGGCGGCAAGCCCGGACCGGTGTTTCGCCGGATGTGGCAGGTGTTCCAGTCCCACAAGCCGCGGGCGAAGACCCCGGCCTGATTCGCGAGTCAGGTCAGCGTTGCGGCAGTGGGACGGTTGCGCCGAACTGGCCATGCTGGAAGACAAGGCCGCGCCCGGGCGCCCGTTCGCAGGTCGCCACTTCGCCGATGAACACGACGTGATCGCCGGCGCGGTGGCGCCCGTGGTGGCTGCACTCGAACCAGGCGATGCAACCCTCGATGAGTGGCGCATCGGCCCACCCCAACCGGAACGGCACGCCCTCGAAGCGATCCATATGCGGCCGCGAAAAGCGCTGCGCCAGTTCTGCCTGCGCGGCTGACAGCACGTTGACGGTGTAGCGCTGGCAGGCCTCGAACACCGGCAGACTGGCCGAGCGCGTCTCGAGGCTCCACAGGATGAGCGGCGGATCGAGCGAAACCGAGTTGAAGGAGTTGGCCGTGAAACCCACCAGACGGCCATCGGCGGCGCGCGCGCAGATCACCGTGACGCCGGTGGCGAACTGGGCGAGCGCGTCACGGAATTGGCGGGCGTCGAAGGCTTGCGGGGAGGGGCTCGCGTGGCTGGAGGCAGACATGGAATGGCGGTGAAGCCCGCGTTGCGGAGCCCCGGTGCCTGGCAGGCAAGGGGTTCCCGATGGTAGGGGGGCAGGTGCAGGAAGTCAAAGGCGCGAGCCTGAACGGAAAGTCCCTCCCCGTTCGCGTTGGGACTTGCTACACTTTTGATCTCGGGCGCGGCGATTCGAGACGCGCGCCCTACCTACCAACGCCAGAGGTTCGGGCCATGGCGGAAGTGCTGCAGCGGATCGTCACTCAACGTTACGCTGACCGGAATCTTCCGGTCACGCTGGTGTTGCCGGACGGCGCACGGGTGCCCCTGTCGCCGCATCCTGCCGTGGATATCGTCGCCCGGACCTGGAAAGGGATGCGCGCCCTCGCGGCGCCTGCCCTGGGCTCGCTGGCGCGCGCCTATGTGCACGGTGACATCGATTTCTCCGGCAGCGCCCGGCGCATCCTGGGCATTGCCGAAGCGATGGTGGGATCGGTGGCACATGGCCGCGACGGCGCGCTGACGCGCTGGAAACTCGTGCTGCACCAGCGCCGGGCCAGCCGCCGCAATATCGCGCACCACTACGACGTGTCCAATGCGTTCTATCGCCTGTGGCTCGATGAAAGGATGGTGTACTCGTGCGCCTACTTTCGCCTGCCGGACGACACGCTCGACGTGGCCCAGACGCAAAAGCTCGACCACATCTGTCGCAAGTTGCTGCTGGCTCCGGGCGAACGGCTGCTCGACATTGGTTGCGGATGGGGTGCACTGCTGTTTCACGCGGCGCAGCACTATGGCGTGGATGCGACCGGCATCACGTTGTCGCAGAACCAGTTCGAGCATGTGCAGCGCGAGATCGCGGTGCGCGGACTGCAGGATCGGGTGCGGGTCGAACTGCGCGATTATCTCGACCTGCCCGACGACGCCCGGTACGACAAGATCGCCAGCGTGGGCATGTTCGAGCACGTAGGCGTCAAGCGCTTTCCTGCGTACTTCGGCAAGATCTTCCGTGTCTTGGCACCCGGCGGCCTGGTGCTCAATCATGGCATCACGCACAACGCGCTCGACGCGGACAGTCTCGGCAGCGGCATCGGCGAGTTCGTTGATGATTTCGTCTTCCCTGGCGGGGAATTGACGCATGTGGCGGAGGTCATCGAGGGCATGGCGCGCCAGGGCCTCGAGCCGATCGATGCGGAAGCGCTGCGCGAGCATTACGCCAAGACCCTGTGGTGCTGGGTCGAACGGCTTGAAGCGCACGCCGACATGGCGCGGCAGGAGATCGGCGATGAGCGTTTTCGTATCTGGCGGATCTACATGGCCGGCTCCGCGCATGCCTTTGATCGTGGTTGGCTGTCGCTGTGGCAGATCCTCGCCGGCAAGCCGCACGGCAACGGCAGACTGCCGCATCCGCTGACACGCGACTACATGTACGATCCGAAGCGCTGACCCGCGCTGCGACGAAAGAGCATCATGACCGAATCCGAACCTACAGCCACCGGCGAGCCTCAGGCGGAGACCGAATCGCCACTCGTCTTTCCCTGCACCTTTCCCATCAAGGTCATGGGGCGCACGCAGGACGGGTTTGCGCAGGCGGTGGTCGATGTCGTGCGCAAGCACGCCGCCGATTTCGATCCGGCCGCTCTGGAGATGCGCTCGTCCAAGGAAGGCAACTGGCTGTCGGTCACCGCTACGGTCAATGCCACCTCGCGCGCGCAGCTCGATGATCTCTATCGGGAGCTGGTTGCGCATCCGATGGTGAAGATGGTGCTGTGAATTCCCGCGGCAGTCGCCGGCCGTCCCCCATGGCGACGCGCACCGGGCATCCGTGAAAGTGCCAGGCGCATCGGCGGGCACGCCAGCTTGCATGCATGACGTGCCGATCCCGTACATGCGCAGGACCGCCGAGTACTACCAGGTGCTGGGTTATGGCGCGCCGTACGAATGGGCGCATGGCCGGGACGTGCCCTTCCATCCGTTGGCGCGGCCCCTCGCGGCGTGCCGGATTGCACTGATCACCACGGCCGCGCCATTTCAGCCGGACAAGGGCAATCAGGGTCCCGGCGCCCCCTATAACGCTGGCGCCAAGTTCCATTCCGTCTACTCCGGCGACACCTCGCGCGACCACGACCTGCGCATTGCGCACATCGCCATCGACCGCAGGCACACGACGGCCGAGGACGCGGCGACGTGGTTTCCGCTGCGCGCCTTGCGCGACGCGGCTGCAGCCGGACGCATCGGCACGGTGGCCCCGCGATTCCATGGCGCGCCGACCAATCGCAGCCAGCGGGTGACGCTGGAGGTCGATGGCGCCGAAATCGTCGCGCGCTGTCGCGCCGATGCGGTCGACGCGGCCATCCTGGTGCCCAACTGCCCGGTATGCCATCAGACAGTGAGCCTGATCGCCCGATCGCTCGAGGCGAACGGCATCGCCACCATTGTCATGGGTTGCGCCAAGGACATCGTCGAGCACGTCGGCGTGCCGCGATTCCTGTTCTCCGATTTTCCGCTCGGCAACTCGGCAGGGCGGCCGCGCGACCCCAAGGCGCAGGCCTTTACGCTCGAGCTTGCGCTGCGCGTGCTCGAGGCCGCACCGGCGCCGCGTACCACCGTGCAGTCCCCGCTGCGGTGGAGCGATGATGCCGACTGGAAGCTCGACTACTGCAATGTCGAACGTCTCACGCCCGACGAGATTGCGCGCCGACGCGCCGAGTTCGATGCCGGCAAGGCGCAGGCCAGGAGGCTGCGCCAAGGCATGGCGCAATCGACACCCCCCGATCCCTGCGAAGGCGCGTGACTTGAAAGAGACCGGCACCGATCCCGGCACCGGCTTTCGCCTGCGCGCGCTCGGCCCCACCGACTACATTTCAACCTGGGAAGCGATGCAGGCCTTCACGGGCGCGCGCGCCGCGGATGCCCCGGACGAAATCTGGCTGACCGAGCATCCGCCGATCTATACGCTGGGACTTGCGGGCCGGCGCGAGCATGTGCTCCGCGACAACGGCATCCCCATCCTCAAGGTCGACCGCGGCGGGCAGGTGACTTTTCACGGCCCCGGGCAATTGATAGCGTACACGCTGGTCGACCTGCGACGTCGGCGCTACGGCGTTCGCGACATGGTGCGAAGGCTCGAGGCCGCAGTGGTAGAATGGCTTGATTCCATTGGCATTTCTGCTCATGGAAAACCATCGGCGCCAGGTGTTTACGTCGATCGCGACGGCGTCGAGGCGAAGATTGCGGCGTTGGGTCTCAAGGTCCGCCGCGGCTGCACCTATCACGGCTTGGCGGTCAACGTAGCGATGGATCTGGCGCCATTCGCGGACATCGATCCCTGCGGGTTTCCCGGGCTGGCGGTCACGCAACTCGCGGATTTCGGCGTGATCCGCACCGTCGAGGCTGCCGGCCAAGAATTTGCACCGTACCTTGCCCTACACTTGAACCAGCCATGACCACCGAATCCACACCGGGCGCCCCCGCCAACACTGCCGGCGTCAAGCACAAGGGTGACGCCAAGACGGCGCGCATTCCAATCAAGATCGTCGCCGCGGAAACGCTGAAGAAGCCGCCGTGGATCCGCGTGCGGGCATCGTCCTCGCCGCGCTTCAACGAGATCAAGACCATCCTGCGCGAGCACAAGCTGCATACGGTATGCGAAGAGGCGTCGTGTCCCAACATCGGCGAATGTTTCGGCAAGGGCACGGCCACCTTCATGATCATGGGCGACATCTGCACCCGTCGCTGCCCGTTCTGCGACGTCGGCCACGGGCGCCCGCTGGCGCTGGACGCGGACGAACCGGCCAACCTGGCCAAGACCATCGCGGCCTTGCGCCTCAACTATGTCGTGATCACCAGTGTGGACCGCGACGACCTGCGCGATGGTGGCGCGCAGCACTTCGTCGATTGCATCCGCGCGGTGCGCGAACGCTCGCCGGCCACGCAGATCGAGGTGCTGGTGCCCGATTTTCGCGGCCGCCTCGATCGCGCGCTCGCCATCCTGGAGGCGGCGCCGCCGGACATCATGAATCACAACCTCGAAACGGTGCCGCGACTGTACAGGCAGGCGCGCCCGGGGTCGGATTACGCGCACTCGCTGCGACTGCTCCAGGACTTCAAGGCCAGGGTGCCCGGCGTGCCCACCAAGTCAGGGCTGATGGTGGGCCTGGGTGAAACCGACGACGAGATCCTGGCCACGATGCGCGACCTGCGCGCGCACGGCGTGGACATGCTGACCATCGGGCAGTATCTGCAGCCGTCGGCAAGCCATCTGCCGGTGCTGCGCTATGTTCATCCTGACGGTTTCGCGATGTTCGAGCGCGAGGCCGACGCGATGGGCTTCCGGCACGCGGCGGTGGGCGCGATGGTGCGCTCCTCGTATCACGCCGATGCGCAGGCGGAAGCCGCCGCGCAGAACCACCAGGAGTATGCTGCCGACTGACCAATGTTTTGGAGGCGACATGCATACGATCCACGCGCTCGTAGCTGCTCTTCTCTTGGTGCTCTCCGCGAACGCCGCCGCGGTGACGATCACCGTCGTTGACATCCCGACGCGCGGCGTCAAGCAACGCATCCTGTACCTGCGCCCGGACGCCCCGATTGCGAATCTGATCATCCTGCCCGGGGGCACCGGATACCTCAACATCCAGAACGATGGGTCGTTGCCCACGCCAGTCAGCACCTGCAATCCGGCCGTGCGCAACCGGCAGGCGCTGGCGGATCGTGGTTTTGCGGTGGGGTTGGTCGACGTGACGACTGACCTCAATCTCGGCAACTACGTCGATCTGCTCGAGGTACTCCGCTACATGCAGGGGCGCGACGCTGTGCCTACCTGGATAGTCGGCGGCAGCACGATCACGGAGGCGGCGCTCGACTTCGCGATCAATCTGCCACTGACATACTCCATGGGCGCCGTGTTCTATTCGCCCGA
>JANNKR010000011.1:0-1948 GCA_031396395.1 Betaproteobacteria bacterium | reverse complement strand
CGGGCCTTCCGATCATCAGCGCCAACAACATGGCCGAAGCCGCCGAAAAAGTCGTTGCCGCGGCGAAGGGGCAATAACGATGTCGATTCTCGTCAACCAGAACAGCAAGGTCATCACGCAGGGCATCACCGGCAAGACCGGGCAGTTCCACACGCGGATGTGCCGCGACTACGCCAACGGAAAGGCCTGCTTCGTCGCGGGCGTCAATCCCAGGAAGGCCGGCGAGGATTTCGAGGGCATCCCGATCTACGCCACCGTGCGCGAGGCGAAGGAGGCCACCGGCGCCACGGTGTCGGTGATCTACGTGCCGCCGCCCTTTGCGGCCGCTGCGATCGACGAGGCCGTCGACGCCGGACTCGATCTCGTGATCTGCATCACCGAAGGCATCCCCGTGCGCGACATGATCCGCACGCGCCACCGCATGCAGGGCAAGCGCACGCTGCTGCTCGGCCCCAACTGCCCCGGCGTCATCACGCCGGATGAGATCAAGATCGGCATCATGCCCGGCCACATCCACATGAAGGGCCGCGTGGGCGTGGTGTCGCGCTCCGGCACGCTGACCTACGAAGCCGTGGGGCAGTTGTCCGAATTGGGTCTTGGCCAATCCACGGCCGTGGGCATCGGCGGCGATCCGGTCAATGGCTTGAAGCACATCGATATTCTCAAGCTCTTCAATGATGACCCTGATACCGATGCCGTGGTGATGATCGGTGAAATCGGCGGTGGCGACGAGGAAATTGCCGCGCTTTGGGCCAAGGACCACATGAAGAAGCCCATCGTCGGCTTCATTGCCGGCGTCACCGCGCCCACGGGCAAGCGCATGGGCCACGCCGGCGCGATCATCTCGGGCGGCAAGGGCACGGCCCAGGAAAAACTCGAGGTGATGGAGGCCTCGGGCATCACCGTCACGCGCAATCCTGCGGAAATGGGCAAGTTGCTCAAGGCCGCATTGAAGGCGTGAGTCGGAACCCGGACGCAGCCTGCGTCCGGTCAACAAGCGCGCAGGCACGCCGAATGCTTGTGTGAACCTCCCGCCGGCGGCGCCTTGCCGCTAAACTCGCTAGTTCGTGCCTCATTACCTGTGCCCGCCATGTCCGAACCCATTGCCCTCGATATCGCCAGCCTGTCGCATCCCGGCATGGTCCGCGCCCATAACGAGGACTCCATCTTCGTCGACGGCGAAGCCGGCATCGCCGTGCTGGCGGACGGGATGGGGGGCTACAGCGCCGGCGAAGTTGCCAGCGGCATCGCGGTCAACGTGGTCTCCACCGGCATGCTGCCGGAGCTCAAATCCGGCCGCGAGCTCTCCAAGATCGACATCCAGAGTGGCCTGACCCACGGCGCGCTGTTGCTGCAGCAGCAGATCGCCTCGGCCAACAAGGGCATCTACGAAGCGGCCCAGGCGCGGCCCGAGTGTGCGGGCATGGGCACCACGATCGTGGCCGCCGTGTTCTGCGGCAATCGCGTGTCCATCGGCCACATCGGCGACTCGCGCTGCTACCGGTTGCGCGGCGAGAAGTTCGAGCAGCTGACGCGCGACCACTCGCTGCTGCAGGAGCAGATCGACAGCGGCGTGCTCACGCCCGAGCAGGCCCGCTATTCGCTCAATAAGAACCTCGTCACACGTGCCCTCGGCATCGAGGCCATCGTGCCCACCGAGATCTCCGAGTACCGGATCGAGGCCAACGACATCTACCTCTTGTGTTCGGACGGCTTGACCGACATGGTCGACCCCGAGGTGATCCACTCGATCGTCGACGAAAAGCGGGGCGACCTGGCTGACGCCGTGGCCGACCTCATCGAACTTGCCAACCAGAATGGCGGCCGCGACAACATCAGCGTGATCGTCGTGCGCGTGCCCCCCGAGTTCCTGCCGGCCGCAGGCTGGGCGCAGCGCTGGCTGGCCCGGAAAAAGGCATAGGGGGCCGGACCATGGGCAAGCTGGTTC
>JANNKR010000317.1:0-3802 GCA_031396395.1 Betaproteobacteria bacterium | reverse complement strand
CGTAGTTGCTCTACATAGCGAGCCGTGTCTGACGGAAGTAATATCTTGCTTGTTCCGAGAATCGAGAGGACGCCCAATGCTCGGAGATCCTCTTCTGATACGCCATATCGGATGGCCACGACTCTGACCTCGCGAACAATCGAAGCCCCAAGTTCCGCAAATATCCATGGACGCTTCACGGAAGATGGCGTCAGGAGTATCAGTAGCTCATCGCATCGTTGAAGCTCCTGAAAGACTTCTTCCCTGAAATCGTCTCCATAAAGGATTGCTCCGTTGTCGACGAATACTTCCGCACCGGATGCCCGAATTTTCGGGCCGAAATAATCTTCAACCATAAACGTATCTTCTCCGCCATGGGAAAAGAAGACGCGGTAGGAGTCGGAAGTTTCGCTGCTCACATCGGGATGATATGTGTTGTGAGGCTTGAGTTCACAATTGAATCGCAACACCGCTTAGAGCGGCCAGCATTTGTGCCGGCGTCTTGAATCCTAGTCGTTCCCGTGGTCGGTTGTTCAGCTTGGTCGCAATGGCGTCGCATTCAGCTTGCGTCAGGTTCTTCAAGCATTTGCCTTTAGGTAGGTACTGCCTGATCAGTCCGTTCGTGTTTTCATTGCTCCCTCGCTCCCAGGAGTGATACGGCGTAGCGAAGTAGAACGGCACTCCGAACTGCTGCTCCACCAGCTTGTAGTCGTGGAACTCTGTACCGTTGTCCAGCGTGATTGTCTTGATCACGCCGTGAAGCTTGATGACGCATTGCGCCAGGGCCGCAGCGGCCTGCTCCTTAGTCCTGGCCGAGAGCTTCTTGATTTGCACGAATCCCGTGACCCGCTCCACCAGTGTCAGCACGCAGTGCCTCATGTCGGCCCCCATCACCGTGTCGCCTTCGCAGTGCCCTACCTCTTGGCGCAGTTCCACCGCCGCTGGCCGCTCACTGATGTGCCTCTTGCCCACCAGTCGGCCCCTCGTAGCGGGGCTGCCTTTGCGCTTGCGGAACGCCTTGCTCATGTGCCTCATGTGGGTCCACAGCACTCCGCCCTTCTTCCTGTCCAGCCTGATGTGTCGGTAGATGGTCTCGTAGCTCATCGTCGGCTTCAACTCCAGGTAGCGCGTGCCCACGATCTGCCTGGGGCTCCACTCCTGCTGCAGCTGAGCCTGCACTTCGCTCCATTCCTGTTGGCTGTATTGGCTGTTCCTGCGGCTCTTATGGCGTCTGCCTATCGCCAGCGCGTGCGCTCTGTCCGCCCAGTACTTGTCCGTCTGATCGAAGCTGTTGCGCCTCATCTCTCGGCTGATCGTGCTGGCACTGCGCCCCAGGCAGCGTCCGATCTCTCGCTTGCTGTAACCCCTGGCCTTCATGCCCGCGATCGCATATCGTTCGTCTCGGGAGATCTGTTCGTGCGCCATGTCTGCAACCCCTTCTTGCCGGATGAGGAAGTAGTCAGTATGGACACTCTCCCACCCTCGCTTGCACAAGGTGTTGCGTTTACTTTGTGAACCCGCGCCTCCTAAGGAAAGGACGACCGAGAGCGCCGCAATGCGCTGGTCTCCCGTGACGTGCGCATTGCGGTTTGCCGCTTGGTGGGGGTCGTGGGCGTCGTGGTCGTGGCGCTATTCGCGCCGGCCGGCAGCATCGCTGGCTCGGTCGTCCGCATGCTTGCAAGTCTGTAGGGCTCCACGCGCGAACAGCTCGTTCTCGTTCCAGGAACGGCAGCGCGCCCACGAATTTCCGCCTGCCAATGTCTCGAAGGGCCGGTCGCAGTCGACGCAGAGAACTGGCGGGTTGGCTTTGCGAATGCCGGGGACCTCCGCAGGGGCGGGAGCTCGCAAGAGCTGTGCTACAGTTAAAGGCTCGGTTGAGTAACAACGCCGAGAACATGGTTGTGTGGCACAGCCTAGAAACCCGCATGAATGCTGGCTTCTGAGTTGGTGAGACGTTTCCACTAGGGGACGCCAAGTTCTGACAAGTTGATTGAGGCACTTGGGCGGCGCGCAAGCGGCGCCAGAGCCGCATGGAGTGGTAGTTCAGTTGGTTAGAATACCGGCCTGTCACGCCGGGGGTCGCGGGTTCGAGTCCCGTCCACTCCGCCATTACTACATGGCCCCAGAAAAGTGAATGAAATCAACGGTGTTCACTTCTGGGGCTTTTGAGGTTTACCACTGACCCTTACCACATCAGTGCGTTGCAAACAGCGCTGGCTCCGTTCCCTTCAACACGCAACGGGCTGAGATAAGTGGATTGGCTGCGCTTTAAACTTCTTCAACTCCAGGCCCCTGCCAGGCCCCCGGAGGCGCCCCGGTTGAGCCCATGTACTCATGGTTCAACCCTCCTTCACCGGCCTGCACCGTGGGCGGTCTGCGTGAACCGCTCTTCGTACAGTATCGCGAATTGGTTCATCGCCAGCTTCCATTCCCTGGCCGATCGGCTCCAGTCTGCGGTGATGTTGCGCAGTGCCAGCCAGATGAGTTTGCTGGCCGCGTCGTCGCTGGGGAAGTGCCCGCGGGTCTTGATGATCGTGCGCAGCCGACTGTTCACGCTCTCGATGGCGTTGGTGGTGTAGATCACGCGGCGCACCTCGGGCGGGAAGGCGAAGAACGGAATGACGCGATCCCAGGCCCGGCGCCAGGCCGCCGTGACCGTTGGGTAGCGCTGCCCCCAGGCCCCGCGTTCGAAGTCGTTCAGCGCCTGTTCTGCGGCCTCGGCGCTGGCTGCCGTGTAGACCGGCCGCAGAGCAGCTGCGAGCAGCTTGCGGTCCTTCCAGCTCGCGTAGTCCAGGCTGTTGCGGATCAGGTGCACGATGCAGGTCTGCAGCGTGGTGGCCGGGAACACTGCACCCAGCGCCTCACCGATGCCCTTCAGGCCGTCGGTGACCGCGATCAGGATGTCGTGGACCCCGCGGGTCTTCAGGTCGTTAAACACCTTCATCCAGAACTTTGCTCCCTCGGTGTTCTCGATCCACAGCCCGAGGATCTCGCGGGTACCATCGGGCCGCACGCCCAAGGCCAGGTAGACGGCCTTGTTGCGCACCACGTTGTCCTCCCGGATCTTCACCCGCAGGGCGTCGAAGAAGATTACCGGGTACATCGGCTCGAGCGGCCGGGACTGCCAGGTCGTAATCTCCGAGAGCACCGCGTCGGTGACGGTGCTGATGAATTCCGGGGTGACCTCGGTGGCGAACATCTGGGCCCGGAACGCCTGGATTTCGCGCACCGTCATGCCGCGCGCGTACAAGGCGATGATCTTGTCGTCGAATCCGGTGAAATGCCGCTCGTGCTTGCCAATGAGCTTGGGTTCGAACTCGCCTTCGCGGTCGCGCGGCACCTCAATGCGCAGCGGCCCGTCGTCGGTGAGCACGGTCTTGGTGCTCTTGCCGTTGCGATGGTTGGTGGCCGCCTCGGGCTTGGCCGCGCCTGGCGCATAGCCCAGGTGGTGGCCCAACTCGGCACCCAGCGCGCGCTCGATCAGCGCCTTCTTGAAGGCGACAGTTGCGGCGTTGACCGCCTGGCCGGTCATCGGGCCGGTAACGAACTGGTCAATCAGTTCGTTGGAAATCGTCGGCAGCGCCGCCGACCTGGCCGCGATGGCCGCGTTCTTCATCTTCGTCTTGCTTGGCATACATGCTCCTTGTCGTCATGCTATGCCTCACACACAACATTCCTGACAGGCTCCCGCGCGGCGCGAGGGCTGGACCCTCGGCTCGCGCCCCCAAAACTTCTCAGTGATCGAGCAGATGTTGAGCTATCAAGAGGGAAGCGCTGCCTTCAATCTTCTCAAGAATCGTCTCATAATGGCGCATGCGCCCGA
>JANNKR010000308.1:0-1574 GCA_031396395.1 Betaproteobacteria bacterium | reverse complement strand
CACGTCGCCAGGTCGTGCCCTTCGGCCCGTCTTCCAGAACGACGCCTGCTGCTTCCAGTTCCTTGCGGATGCGATCGGCTTCGGCATAGTTCTTTGCCGCTCGCGCCGCCAGGCGCGCGTCGATCTTGTCCTGAACATCCTTGTCCGCAGGACCGGCGCCGCCCTGAAGGAAGGCTTGCGGGTCGCGCTGCAGGATGCCGAGGACCCCGCCCAGCGCCTTCAGCTGGGCCGCCGCCTTCGCATCGCCGGTGAACGCCAGGTTGGCGAGTTTCTGCAGTTCGGCGACGGCCTCGGAGGTGTTGAAGTCGTCGTCCATCGCTTCCTTGAAGCGCTGAGCGTGGGGTTCGCTCCAGTCTGGTTTTTCTTCCTTCAGGGAAAAATTCCTCAAAGCCGTATACAGCCTGGTCAACGCAGCTTTCGCATCCTCGAGGTGCGCATCCGAATAGTTGAGCGGGCTGCGGTAGTGGGCGCGCACAATGAAAAAGCGCACCACCTCGGGATCGAAGACCTTGAGGATGTCGCGGATGGTGAAGAAATTGCCCAGCGACTTCGACATCTTGGTGTTGTCTACGCGCACGAAACCGTTGTGCATCCAGTAGTTCACGAACGTCTTGCCGTTCGCCCCCTCGGACTGCGCGATTTCGTTCTCGTGGTGCGGAAACTGCAGGTCTTGCCCGCCGCCATGGATGTCGAACTGCTCGCCGAGCAGCGTGCAGCCCATCGCCGAGCATTCGATGTGCCAGCCCGGACGCCCCTCGCCCCAGGGCGACGGCCACTTGGGCTCGTCGGGCTTGGAATGCTTCCAGAGCACGAAATCGAGCGGGTCCAGTTTGTTGGCGTCCACCTCGACGCGCTCGCCGGCGCGCAGGTCGTCGAGCGATTTTCCGGACAGCTTGCCGTAGCCCGGGAACTTGCGTACTGCGAAATTAACGTCGCTGTTGGGTGCCTTGTAGGCGAGCCCCTTGCGCTCCAGCTGCCCGATGATGGTGAGCATCTGCGGCACGTATTCGGTCGCGCGCGGTTCGTGGTCCGGCTTCTGCACCCCGAGGGCGCCGATATCCTCGTCCATCGCCTTGATGAAGCGCACGGTCAGCTCGCCGATGGTCTCCTTGTTCTCGAGCGCCCGCTTGATGATCTTGTCGTCGACGTCGGTGATGTTGCGTACGTAGTTGACTTCAAATCCGGAGGCACGCAGCCAACGCTGGACCATGTCGAACGCCACCATGACGCGTGCGTGGCCCAGGTGGCAGTAGTCGTAGACGGTCATGCCGCATACGTACATCCGCACCCTGCCCGGCTCGATCGGGACGAAATCCTGCTTGCGGCGGCCAAGGGAGTTGTATATCTTCAGCATGCGCAAAAAGCGGCCAGGATGCGGTCGGCAGCGCCGCGTTTTCCGCCAGAAGGCAGAGCCACGACCGAAACTTATACAGCGGCCTCTATTGTGGAGGTTCGGGTGTTCTTGCTAGAATGCAGAGTTAATCTTACTGGCGCGAGAAAGTATAACACAATGCACCCCCTCCTTCGCCGCACCGCAGTCACGCTCAGCCTCGTTTTGGCCGCTGCCGCCGTCG
>JANNKR010000277.1:0-2509 GCA_031396395.1 Betaproteobacteria bacterium | reverse complement strand
CTTCGCTGATCAGCAGCACCTCATGTCCGGGTGGGAGGCCGGACTCGAGGGCCCGAGCCAGCGTCGTGCCGGCGAAGCCGCCACCGACAATGGCGATCGTCTTGACATGGTCCATCGTCGTCGAACCTTTCAGGCAGACAGGGAGGTTGGCGCACCGGCGTGACACGGCGCGACGCTCCCGGTTTGGTCGCGTAACCCTGCCGTTGCTTACTCAGGATCGCGCCACGCCTACTTAAGTACCCTCTGCTCGCGCCAAGCTTCCCAAACGTAATGTTTTGAAGCTGTCCGCGGACTCACGTTGGGATCGGGGTCGCACCGCGCTCCTGTCCATCGGTCGGCTGCCCGAAGCCGGCGTTCCGGGCCAGGTTTCAAAGCAAGTGGCCGCCGTTCCATTCACCACTATCGATGCGGATTTTCATCATGTTCAAGGGATCCACTGCACTCGTGACGGGTTCAACCAGCGGCATCGGGCTAGGCATCGCCGAAGCACTGGCTGCCCGCGGCGCCAACGTCATCCTCAATGGCTTCGGCGACGCCGCGGTCGTCGAGTCGCTGCGTGCCAAGCTCGCGTCCGACCACAACGTTACCGTGCGCTACGACGGCGCCGACCTGTCCCGCCAAGACGCGATCGAAGCGATGATGGTCAAGGTCCTGGCCGAATTCGGCAGCATTGACATTCTGATCAACAATGCCGGTATTCAGTTCGTTGCACCGATCGACGAGTTTCCGGTGGACAAGTGGAACGCGATACTGGCGCTCAACCTCACCGCGTCGTTTCACACCATTCGCCTCGCGTTGCCATCGATGAAGGCGAAGAAGTGGGGCCGCATCGTGAATATCGCATCGGCCCACGCACTGGTCGCAAGCCCCTTCAAGTCGGCCTACGTCGCCGCCAAGCACGGCATCGCCGGGCTGACCAAGACCGTCGCGCTCGAAGTTGCCGAGCAGGGCATCACCATGAACGCGATCTGCCCCGGCTATGTGTGGACGCCGCTGGTGGAAAAGCAGATCCCGGACACGGCCAGGGCGCGCGGCCTGACCCACGCCCAGGTGATCAGCGACGTATTGCTGCATGCGCAACCGACGAAGCAGTTCGTCAAAGTCAGCGAAGTGGCCGCGCTCGCGGCCTTCCTCGCCAGCGACGACGCCGCGTCGATCACGGGCGCAATCATTCCGATCGACGGCGGCTGGACGGCGCAGTAGGCAACGCCAAGGAATCGATCCTCCGCAGCACCATTACAACCACAATGCGGCGCCGCGGCCGATGTCGTCGACGGCGACCAACAAGGAGAATTACGCATGGCAACAACAACAGGCAAGCGCCGCAAGCCCGCACCCAAAGGCGGAGGCGAACCTGCGCCGGTGTTTCCGGGACAGGTGGTGTTGGTGCTGCAGGGCGGTGGCGCACTGGGCGCGTATCAGGTTGGCGTGTATGAGGCGTTGCACGAGGCCGGCATTGAACCCGACTGGGTGATCGGCACGTCGATCGGTGCAATCAATGCTGCGCTGATCGCCGGCAACTCGTTCGCCAACCGGCTCGAGCGGCTGCGCGAGTTCTGGAACCGGGTCCAGCACACCGCGAGTCCCGACCTGATGAGCCTCATCACCGGGCTGCCCAACATGGCCGCCAACCTGTCCACCGTCAGCAACGGCATACCGTGCTTCTTCGTGCCGAATCCGGCCGCATGGCTGTCGTCGCATATGCGGCTGGGCATCGAGAATGCCGCCTACTATTCCACGGCGCCGCTGCGCGAAACGCTCGGAGAACTGGTTGAGTTCGACTGCAACAGCACGGGCCACACCCGCCTCACCGTGGGCGCGGTCAACGCGCGCAACGGCGAGATGCGGTATTTCGACAGTAGGAAGGAGGAGATCCGCGTCGACCACATCCTCGCCTCGGGCGCGCTGCCGCCAGCCTTCCCCGCCGTGCGCATCGATGGCGACCCGTACTGGGATGGCGGCATCTATTCGAACACGCCCATCGAGGCTGTGCTCGAAGACCATCCGCGCCGCGACTCGGTGATCTTCGCCGTGAACGTATGGAACCCGGAGGGGGCCGAACCCGAGTCCGTGTGGGAGGTGATGGGCCGATCGAAGGACATTCAGTTCGCCAGTCGCGCCAACACGCACATCGCTCGACAGAAGCAGATTCACCATTTGCGCCACATCATCCGCGACCTGGCGCGGCGATTGCCGGACAAGACGCGCATGTCGCCGGAAGTGCGCGAACTGGCCAGCTGGGGCTGCGGCACCACGATGCACGTCGCCCGCCTGAATGCGCCGAACCTGCACGGCGAGGATCACACCAAGGACATCGACTTCACGTCCGAGGGCATCGGCGCGCGCTGGCAGGCGGGCTATGCCGACACTTCGCGCTTGCTGCGGCTTGCGCCGTGGACGCAGCCGGTCGATCCCGCCGAGGGCGTCGTGATTCACGAGCCGGTCAGCGCGGCGGACCATGTCGCGGAGGGTGTCGACGGCTTTGCGGGGCGAACCCGCTAGTGGCTTG
>JANNKR010000263.1:0-20296 GCA_031396395.1 Betaproteobacteria bacterium | reverse complement strand
TATTGCGCGGCAATGCCGCGCAATAAATGGTGGTCTGTCCCTGATTTTGCTTGCCCCTGATTTACTGGGTCGCGTCTACAGCGCGGGCAACGTCGCAGCAGCCACGTCACGGGCCAGCTCAGCCAGAATTTCGGTCAATGCGGTGTTGAGCGCCGTGACGTATCGCGTCGTGCTTCCCGTCTCGAACGCAATGCGCCTTTCGTACGCGCGGGTCCAGAACGGCGTACCGGTCCCCGCCGATGCACGCGACAGGTAGTAGGTGATCTGCAGCACCGCAGTCGACTGCGCCGGCACGCGGGCGTCGGCATAGATCGCGCCGACGAAGCCTTCCAGCAGCCAATCGCTCTCGGCCGGGACGCCCAGCGGCAACACGCCGGCGAACACGCGCGCGGCCGCCATGGCGCGGGCGCTGGCATCGCCGATGATCGCGCTGGGCGGGGACAGGAACTCGTAGTAATAGTCGGACTCGAACTTGAGCTCGGAGGTACGCACGATGAACGGGCGGCCCCGGTAGGGTGCGGCGACGTTGACCGTGCCTACACGCAGCACGCCGGGTTGTGGCTTGGCCACCGGCGGGGGCATCGCGGGCTCGAGCAGAAACGTCGCCTTGACCGGCGACGTCTGGACGACACTGCAACCGGCAATGGCGGCAGCCGCCGCGGCGGCGCCGGCGGCAAGCACGAACGAACGACGATTGCTCATGGCTTGCGCTCCTGTGGCGGCGGCCCGCCGAATATCGCGTTGGCCGGATACCGCTTCGTGTCCTCGGTGAGATCACGCAGGTTCTCGGTGATCTGGCGCAGATTGTCGAACGTGGCCGCGAGATCGGGCTCGGCGCCGCCCATCAGGCGATCGAGGCGGCCGGTGATGCGTTCAAGGCCGGCGATTGTCTTGGCCAGCTTGGGATCCGATACCAGCTCCCGCACACGCGCCATGGCCGCGGACGTCTCGACTGGAATCTTCTGCCACGCCGGATTGGACAGCGTCTTGGCCAGCTCCGCATTGGATTGCCGCAACTCGGCCAACAACGCGGTGGCTTCGTCGGTCATCTTCTTGACCTGCGCGGCGTCCAGCGTCTGGTCGATCTTGGCCAGCGTCTTGTTGGTGCGCTCGGTCAATCCCTTGGTGTCGATCGCGCCGACCCGGTCGTTGAAGGTGACCAGGAGCCGGTTGACGTTGGTCATCGTGCCTTCGATGTCGATGGCCTGCAGGCGATTGAGGATTTCCTGCGCCGCGTTGACGAACGCCAGCACGGTCGACGGCGCACTCGGGATGTGGACGTTGTTGGGCGTCCAGGTGATCGGGAGCACCGGCGGCGGCGGGTCCATCCAGTCCATTTCGAGGTAGCTGGTGCCGGTGATGCCCTGTGGCGCCAGCCGCAACCGCAGGCCCTTCTCCACTTCCAAAGCGGCGTTGACGGGATTGGTCATGTCGCCCGCGGCCGCACGGCCGCCCACGAGACGCGGCTGCATCTGGGCCTCGACCAGCACATAGCGATAGCGCTCGGTCATCGGCAGATCGAGCTGGTAGTAGACATAGGTAAAGCTGATCTTGGTGACCTCGCCGATCGTCACGCCGCGCAGCTTCAGCTTGGACCCGATGTCGAGACCCTGCACCGACTCCTTGAAATACGTCTCGATCGTGACGCGCCGCTCGAAGATGCGACCGGTGCCGATGATCCCGAGCAGGACCACCAGCGCCACGATGGCGCCGATCACGAACAGCCCCAACTTGAAGTAATTGGCCTTCTGGCTCATGGCAGCAGCGCGCGGTCAGGCCGCGGCAAGTTCGGCCTGACGATGAAAGAACTGGCGGACATAGGGGTCGGTGGATTCGTCACGCAGTTGCCGGGGATCGCCTTCGGCGATGATGCCCTTGGTTCGTTTGTCGAGCATGATGACACGGTCGGCGATCGCATAGATGCTCGCAAGTTCGTGGGTGACAATCACAAAGGTCACGCCGAGGCTGTCCGCCAGCCGCCGGACCAATGCATCCAGTTCCGCCGACGTGATGGGGTCGAGGCCGGCGGAGGGTTCGTCGAGAAACAGGATCCGGGGGTCGAGCGCCATGGCGCGCGCAATGGCGGCGCGCTTCTGCATGCCGCCCGAGATCTCGGCCGGCAGGTGCCCGGTGAATTGCTCAAGCCCCACCAGCGCGAGCTTCATCCTGCAGATGAGCTCGATCTGCTCGTGGTCGAGTGTCGTGAATGCCTCGAGCGGCAGCGCGACGTTTTCCTGGAGCGTCATCGAGCCGAACAACGCCCCGGACTGGTACATCACGCCGAACTTGCGCAGGATTGCTTCGCGTTGCTCGCCGTCGGCGGTGACGATGTCGTCGCCCTCGATCAGCACACTACCCGCCAGCGGTGCATACAACCCGATCAACTGCTTGAGCAGCGTGCTCTTGCCGCAGCCGGAACCGCCGAGGATCACAAACACCTCGCCGCGGCGCACGTCGAAGGTCACATGCTCAAGGATCGTGCGATCGTCATAGCCTGCAGTGAGGTCCTCGACCCGGATGATGACGTCGTCGGCCATGTCAGATGTCGAGCAGGAAGTACATGAAGGCGAATATGCCGTCGACGACGACGATCAGCACGATCCCCGACACGACGGCACGCGTGGCGGCGTCGCCGACCGCGGACGCGCCGGCGCTGGTCTGCAAGCCGCGCAGGCAGCCGATGCCGGCAATCAGGATTGCGAAGACGAAGGACTTGACGAACCCGGCCATGAAGTCGGAGAACCCGACGATGCCTTCGACCTCCTTCACGAACGTGACGAAGGGGATCGAAAACGACAACATCGTGAACGCGCCACCCAGGAGTCCGACCAGCACCGAGAAGATCGTCAGCAGCGGCGTCATCAGCAACGCGGCAATGATGCGAGTGGTCACCAGGAACCGCACCGGATCGAGCCCCATCGTGGTCAGCGCGTCGATTTCCTGGTTGACGCGCATCGTGCCGATTTCGGCTGCGAACGCGGCACCCGAGCGGCCGGCCAGCAGGATTGCCGTCATCAGTGGCCCCAGTTCGCGCAGCATCGACAGGCCGATCAGATCGGCCACGAAGATCTCGGCGCCGAACTTCTTCATCGGCACCGCTGACTGGAATGCGAGAATCACGCCCAACAGAAATGAGATCAGCGCCACGATGGGCAACGCATCGGCGCCCACGCGCTCGCACACCAGGGCGACGTCGCGCCAGCGGATCGTCGACGGATGACGGACGGCATAGGCCAGCGCGGCCACCACCTGGCCGATGAACACCATCTGCTCGCGCATGTCACGCAACATGCCGGCGGTGGTACGGCCGATTTCCTCCACGGCGGGACGGCGCTTGGGCGGTGGATCGAGGTCGCGGACGAGGGACCCCGCATCGTATTGCCGCAGGAGGTCGCTGAACGCCGGCTTGAGATTGGTGACGACCACCGGCGTTGCGCGCGGTTGCCGCAGCAGGTCCACCAGCAACGCCACGCCGGCGCCGTCGCAGTAGTCGACCTGCGCCGCATCCACGACGACGCCGCGCGTCCCGGCCGCACTCAGCGCGTGCAATGCTTCGCGCCATACGGCGGGGATGGTCTGCGCGTCGAGGCGGCCCGACAACGCAAGCAACAGGCCGCCGTCGGACGCGTCGGAAACGACCAGCGTGGCGTGACTCATGCCGTCGCGACCGCCGCGCTGGGCAGCAAGTTCACGCCAGCTTTGCAGGGGGAGTTGTTGAGCCACGGTTTCGGGAGAGTTCGGAACGAATCCGGTCGAAAACGAGTCTATCACGCAGTATGCGCGGCCATGTCGCCGCAGCAGCGGTCGTGCGTTCGGGACCCGCGCGAATGGTGTAAAATAGTAGTCAACAACTGGGTCCCCATCGTGCGGTTCGCTGGCGTGCCTTTCCATCGACGCGCGCCCCGCAAAGGGGTGGCTAGGACCTGCGGTCCCGGTTCCCCCAACCAACGGTTACGGAGTAGCTCCACGTGAAGAACACTTTCCTCGCTATTTTCATCGCCGCCGGCCTGATTGCCGGCGGCGCAATGGCGCAGACGCCTGGCACACTTGGCAAGATCAAGGCCGCCAAGGCCATAAACGTCGCCTTCTCCGGTGATTCGCTGCCCTTCTCGTTCGTCGGCCCCAACAACCAGCCGGCAGGCTATTCGATCGACCTATGCAACCGCGTGATCGCCCAGATCGCCCGCGCGGTCGGCGAGCCCAACCTCAAGATCAACTGGATGGTCGGCTCGGTCACCGAGCGCTTGCAGATGGTTGCCTCCGGCCGCGCCGATCTCGAGTGCGCCAACACCACGCAAACGCAGACCCGGCTTGCCAATGTCGATTTTTCCAACCTGATCTTCATCGATGGCGGCGGCTTTGTCGTCAGGGCCGATTCGACGATCAACAAGATCACCGACATGAGCGGCAAGAAGGTCGCCGTGCTTCAGGGCACCACCACCGAGGCCCGGCTGAACGAAACCATGAAGCGTCGCCTGGTCAATGCCACCGTCGTGCCGATCGCCGATGCCAATGCCGGCATGGCCATGCTGGAAGCGGGCAGCGTAGACGCCTACGCGGGCGACAAGATCAAGCTCATCGGGCTCGCCGCCCAGTCCAAGGACCCGGCCAAGCTTGTACTGCTGACCGAGGAACTTTCCTTCGAGCCCTACGCAATGGCGCTGCCGCGCAACGACTCGGCCCTGCGCCTCGAGGTCAATCGCGCGCTGACGCAGATCTATGTCGGCGGCGAGATCGAAACCATCTTCGCTGCATGGCTGGGCAAACTCGGACGTCCGTCCGGACTGCTTGCCGCCATGTACCTGCTGAACGCGATCCCCGAGTGATCGCCCGACTTACTTCCGGAGACTGTAGATGATGATCACTGAACAACTGCGCCGCATCGGTGCAATCGTCGCGGCGGCTGCCGCGCTTACTCTGGCCGGCTGCAATACGCCGCCCGCCTTCCAGGTGACCAATTCCGAAGGCAGCCGCGTCGGTACCGTCGAATCCATCCAGCAGCGCCAGGTGCAGAACATGAACAATGCCGCCGGCGCCATCGGTGGTGCGCTCATCGGTGGCGGATTGGGCAGCCTCATCGGCGGTGGCACCGGTCGTACCGTGGCCACGGTCGTCGGTGCGGTCGGTGGTGGCTTCGTGGGCAACGAGGTCGCCAACCGCGACCAGACGACGGTCTGGGACATCGGCATTCGCTACAGTGACGGCAGCTATGCCAACGTCCAGCAAACGGCGGCCCCCGGTCTGCGCATCGGCGACCGCGTGCGCGTGTCGTCCAATGGCATCGAACTGCTGCGCTGAAACCGGCGCGGCTTGCAAGTATCGGTCCATAGTGTGGATTCACCGCACCGGACCCAATTGAAGAAGGAGCTACAAATGAAGATTTCGCTACGTCAATGGTCGGTCTCGATGTTGTTTGCAGTCACCGCGCTGGGCTTCACCACCGCGGCGCAGGCGCAAACGGACCAGCAGAAGCTCGTCGACTCGGCCGATGTCACGCTGTCCAATTTCATGCGCGATCCCGAGATGAAGTGGCTGCAGCAGAACATCCACCGCGCCAAGGCCGTGCTGATCTCGCCTGAAATCGTCAAGGCCGGCTTCATCGTCGGCGGCTCCGGCGGTCGTGGCGTGCTGGTTGCGCGTGCAGGCGGCTCGGGCAACAAGTGGGTCGGCCCGGCGTTCTACACGCTGGCCACGGCCAGCATCGGCTTTCAGGCCGGCGTTGCCGCGTCGGAAATGGTCACGCTGGTGATGACGGACAAGGGCATGAACTCGCTGCTGTCCACGTCGTTCAAGTTCGGTGCCGACGCCAGCGTGGCTGCGGGCCCGGTAGGCGCGGGCGCGAAGTCCGACGTCGTCGCCGACCTGATCGCCTTCAGCCGGTCGAAGGGCATTTACGGCGGCTTGAACCTCGACGGCACGGTCGTGACGGCCAACGACGACTGGAACGCCTCGTTCTTCGGCAAGAAAGTGCTGCCGCCCGACATCCTGGTGCGTGCCAACGTCAGCAACAAGGGCGCGGACAAGCTGATCGCCGCAGTTGCCAAGGCGGGCACGAAGTAGTCGCATCGCTGGCAGTTCGCAGCAGGAAAGAGGGCCCCTCGGGGCCCTCTTTTTTTGTGGTGCGCAATGGGCCCTGCGGCCTCTCGATCCGCGGTCAGCGGGCTTTCGGCACGCCGAAAATCGACTCGAGCGACGGCGCGGCAGGTGGCGCGTGCAAGTGCAGGTCGCGCTCCAGATCGTTGAGATGCAGGATCATGCGCCTGACGGCACGCTTGGCATCGTGCCTGGCAACGGCATCGAGCAGTTCGAGATGATCGGCATGGGCATGCACGCGGTCGGGCTGCTCGTAAAGTGCCACGGCGAGCGACGTCTGCAACACCAGCTCGGTGAGGTAACGCATGAGCACGGGATTGCCGCAGAGTCGCCCCAGCGACTCATGGAAGGCGAGTGACAGCTTGAGTCCCTCGGCGCGCGCGCCTCGGCCATAGGCAGCCTCTTCGCTGCGCACAAGGCGGCGCAGCGCCGCAACCTCGTCGCGGGTGATACGCGCCACCACGTGCTCGACGACCGCCGCCTCGATTGCGCGCCGGGCGGCGAACATGTCGGTCACCTCCTGGCTCGATGGACGCGCCACCACCGCCACGCGCCGGTCGCGCAGCGAGACGATGCCTTCGTGGGCGAGCCGCCGCAGCGCCTGTCGAACGATCGTGCGCGATACGCCGAAGAACGTTCCGAGCGGAACTTCCTGGAGCTTGGTCCCGGGCGCCAACCGACGCTCGAGGATCGCGGCGCGAATGGCATCGCAGATGCTGGTCTCCGCGCCGGCTTTGCCGGCCGCGCTGGCTATGCGCTTCTGCATCACTTTGGTATCCCGGTACTGATGCGACCACGTGGCGCGGCCCCGACTACCGTCACGGCCGGACCGTGCCAGCGAACTTCCCGGCGATCGCGGGCTGCGCTGCAAGCTTAGGTGCATGTACGAGTTCGGTCAATCCAATCATGCATACCATATCAATCACTTTTGGTATACAAGATGATTCGCTCAGTACAACGAACCGGTGCGCCGCCGCCCTTCGATGGCGCGCCACGAGGGCCGCCCTTTCCGTTTCAAATTCGACCGGCTTCGACAATCGACGGGAGCACACAATCCGGTATGCAGCAATGGCCCCCCGGTCGTTGACTTTCGCCGCCGGCAGGAAGAGGATGCAGGACAGGCCCCGGACGCTTCGCTGGGCGCCAAGCGACGAGGCGATCGTGCCCGGCAATTCTCCCTCCACTGCGCTGCGCTTCCTGCTCAACGGCGAGCCCGTGACGGTTACCGGGCTTTCGCCGCAGACCACGCTGCTCGAATATCTCCGCGACGAACGGCGCCTCACCGGCACCAAGGAAGGCTGCGCCGAAGGCGATTGCGGCGCCTGCACGGTAGTGCTGGCCCAGATCGATCCGACTACCGCTGCGCTGACCTGGCAGCCCGTGAACGCCTGTATTCGCCTGCTGCCCTCGCTGGCCGGCAAGGCGGTGTTCACGGTCGAATCCCTCGCCGCCGCGGATGGCGCTCTGCATCCGGTCCAGCGCGCGATGGTGGACTGTCATGCGTCGCAGTGCGGATTCTGCACGCCGGGCTTCACGATGAGCCTCTTCGGTTTGTACAAGAACGCGCAGGCACCGGCCCGCGTTGCCGTCGAAGATGCGCTGTCGGGCAATCTCTGCCGGTGCACCGGCTATCGCCCCATCGTCGACGCCGCGCAGGCGATGTACGAAACTCCTGCGCCCGACGGGTGGCGCGGACCCGGTACGGATCGCGCCGACGACACCGTACTGCGCGCAGCAATGGTGGACCTCGCCGATGCGCGGCCGCTGCAATACGAATGCGGTGGCTCGACCTGGCATGCACCCCGCACGGTCGATCAACTCGCGACAACGCTGGCCGCGCGACCTGCGGCGCGCATCGTCGCGGGCGCCACTGACGTCGGCCTGTGGGTCACCAAGCACCAGCGCGACCTGGGCGACATCGTCCACGTCGGCGAGGTGGCAGACTTGCACCGGATCGCCACCGTGTCCGGCCATCTCGAGATCGGCGCGGCCGCCAGTCTCGCTTCGGCGTTTGCCGCGCTCGACGTCCATTGGCCCGAGCTGCGCGAAGTCTGGGCGCGCTTTGCCTCGGTGCCGATCCGCAACAGCGGCACTCTGGGGGGCAACATCGCCAACGGTTCGCCGATTGGGGATTCGATGCCGGCGTTGATGGCGCTCGGCGCCACGGTGGTGTTGCGCCACGCCGACGTCGAGCGCGAGCTTCCGCTGGACGCGCTGTACCTTGCCTACCAGAAGACGGCACTTGTCCCTGGTGAGTTCGTGGTGCGCGTCCGCATCCCGCTGCGCGCGCCGGGGTTGCTGCTGCGCGCCTACAAAATCAGCAAGCGCTTCGACCAGGACATCTCGGCCGTCTTCGTGTGTTTCGCGTTGACGGTCGCGGAGGACACGATCGTCATGGCGCGGATCGGCTGCGGGGGCGTGGCTGCCACGCCCCGGCGCGCCAACGTCACCGAGGCGACACTCCAGGGCCGGCCCTGGGACGACGCCACGGCACTGGCCGCCGCCAGCGTGCTGCAGGCGGAGTTCGAACCCATAGGCGACATGCGCGCATCGGCTGGCTATCGCCGCACCGTGCTGGGCAACCTGCTCCGCCGCTTCCGCCTCGAGACCTCCGGCGCGCCGGTGCAGACCCGGGTCGATCAGGTCACGCTGGCGGCGGACTGACGACGCGATGAACGCCCGCCACCCGCGCGCCCCCGCTCTCGCCAGCACCGTCGACCGGCCGATTGTCGGCAGCGATGTCACGCACGACTCGGCCGCGTTGCACGTGGCCGGGGCTGCCCACTACACGGACGACCTGCCCGAGCCGCGCGGAACGCTGCATCTGGCGTTGGGCGTCAGTCCCGTGGCGCACGGCCGCCTGCGCGGTGTCGATCTCGCCGCCGTGCGCGCCGCGCCGGGCGTGGTCGATGTGATCACCGCCGCCGATATCCCTGGCGTCAATGATGTCGGTCCCATCCAGCACGACGACCCCGTGTTCGCGGAGGACCTCGTGCAGTTCGTAGGCCAGCCGGTGTTCGCCGTGGCGGCCACCAGCGTCAACGCGGCACGCCGCGCCGCGCGACTGGCCCGGTTCGACATCGAACCGCTGCCGCCCATCCTGACCATAGCGCAGGCGATGGCGGCGCAATCCTTCGTGTTGCCACCGGTGCATGTCACGCGCGGCAATGCCGCGGCGGCGCTGGCGCGCGCGCCGCACCGGCTGCAGGGCATGGTCGAAGCCGGTGGTCAGGACCACTTCTATCTTGAAGGTCAGATCGCGTTGGCCATCCCCCGCGAGTACGGCGGCATGCACATCCACACGTCGACGCAGCATCCCGGCGAGGTGCAACACATGGTCGCGCACGTGCTGGGGCTGGCGGCGCACGATGTGGTCGTGGAGTGCCGGCGCATGGGCGGCGGCTTCGGCGGCAAGGAAACGCAGATGTCGCTGTTCGCATGCGCCGCGGCGCTGATCGCGCGGCGCACCGGGCGCGCCGCCAAGCTGCGGCTGGACCGCGACGACGACATGCGCTCCACCGGCAAGCGCCACGCCTTTGCCTACCAGTACGACGTGGGCTTCGACGCCCAAGGCCGCATCCTCGGTCTGGATCTCACGCTGGCCTCGCGCTGCGGCTTTTCGGCGGATCTGTCCGGCCCCGTCAACGATCGCGCGGTGTTCCACGCTGACAACACCTACTGGCTGCCCGACGTCGCGCTGCACAGTTTTCGCTGCAAGACCAACACGGTGTCGGATACCGCCTTCCGCGGCTTCGGCGGACCACAGGGCATGTTTCCCATCGAGCACATCATCGACGAGGTGGCGCGCGCGCTGGGCCTCGATCCGCTGGATGTCCGCATGGCCAACCTTTACGGCACCACCACCAACAATGTCACGCCCTTCGGCATGACTGTCGAGGACAACATTGCGCCGGAACTGATCGCGCAGCTTGAGCGATCATCGCGCTACCGCGAGCGGCGGCAGGAAGTCGTGGCCTGGAACGCCGCCAGCCCCGTGATCAAGCGCGGAATCGCGCTGACGCCCGTCAAGTTCGGCATTTCGTTCACGGCCACGCACTACAACCAGGCCGGCGCCCTGCTCCACCTGTACGACGACGGCACGTTGTTGCTGAACCATGGTGGCACCGAGATGGGCCAGGGGTTGTTCACCAAGGTCGCGCAGGTCGTCGCGCAGGAACTGGGGGTGCCGCTGGCGACCATTCGCGTCTCGGCCTCCGACACCAGCAAGGTGCCCAATGCCTCGCCCACTGCGGCCTCCTCCGGCACCGACTTGAACGGCATGGCGGCGCGTGACGCCGCACGCACGCTGCGCGCCCGGCTCGTCGCGTATGCCGCGCGCAAGTTCGACTGCGACCCGCAGAGCGTCGACATCGCCAACGGCATCGTCACGGCGGGCGGCGGGACCCTGCCCTTCGCGGAGCTGGCGCACATGGCGTACATGGCGCGGGTGCAGCTCTCCGCCACTGGCTTCTACGCCACGCCCAAGATCCACTACGACCGCAGGACGCTGTCGGGCCGCCCGTTCTTCTATTACGCCTACGGCGCGGCGGTCTCCGAAGTGGCAATCGACACGCTCACCGGCGAACATCGACTGGTGGCGGTGAATATCCTGCACGACGTCGGCACTTCGCTCAATCCTGCGCTCGACCGCGGCCAGATCGAAGGCGGCTTCATCCAGGGCTGGGGTTGGCTGGCGCTCGAGGAGCTGTGGTGGAACGACCGCGGCGAACTCAAGACCCATGCGCCCTCGACCTACAAGATTCCCACTGCGCATGACGTGCCCGCGCACTTCAACGTGGATTTTTTCGACGCGCCCAATCGGGAGGACACGATCTATCGATCGAAAGCGGTGGGCGAGCCGCCGTTCATGCTGGCGCTGTCGGGCTTCCACGCGTTGCGCGACGCGATTGCCAGTGTCGGCGACGGCCGGCATGCGCCGCGACTCGACGCCCCCGCCACCGACGAGCGGATCCTGGCTTCGGTCGACGAGTTGCGCCAGCGCGCGGGCACCCATGGCTGAGTGGATCGCGGCATTGCGCGAGCGCGTGGTTCGCGACGGCCGCGCGGTCCTGGTCACGGTCGCCCACACGTCAGGATCGGCACCGCGCGAAGCCGGCACTGCGATGGTGGTTTCTGCGGGCGATGCCACAGGAACGATCGGCGGCGGCCACCTCGAGTTCGAGGCGCTGCGCATGGCGCGCGATGCGCTCGCCAGCACCGCGCCATTGGGTGCGTGGATCGTGCGCTTTCCGTTGGCCGCAAGCCTGGGCCAATGCTGTGGTGGCGTCGCCACCCTCACCTTCAACGTCGTCCGCCAAGGGGAGCACGGCTGGCTCGATGCCGCGCTGGCCTGCCAGCGCACGCACACACCCTTTGCACTGGTATCGCGCGTCGGCAGCCATGCCGAGCCGTTGCTCGTCAGTGCCGACAATGTCGCCGGATCGCTGGGTACGCCGGGCGACGACTCGGCCGCGATCGCGCTGGCGCGGCAACGCGTGGCTGCGGGCACCGTCGGCGCGATGCTGGTGCCCTCCGCCACCGCAGCTGGAGCCACGTTGTTGCTGCACGTCGTGCGGCCACAGGATCTCCGCATCCTGCTGTTTGGCAATGGTCATGTCGGTCGCGCACTCGTGCAGGTCCTGGGCACGCTGAACGCCTCGGTGCGCTGGATCGATGGCCGCGAGCACGACTTTCCGGCACAGGTTGCGGCCAACGTCGACGTTGTGATCACCGACGACGCGGTCGCCGAAATGGATGCCGCGCCCCATGGCGCGTGGGTGCTCATCATGACCCACAGCCACGCGCTGGACTTCGACCTGACGCAAGCGGCGTTGCGCCGCGACGATTGGTCGTATCTGGGCCTGATCGGATCGCGGTCCAAGCGCAACCAGTTCGAGAAGCGGCTGATCGCACGCGGAACACCTGCCGAATCGGTGGCGCGTGTCGTGTGCCCGATCGGTGCGCAGCCCGGGATTGCCATCCGCAGCAAGGAACCCGGCGCGATTGCAGTTGCCGTGGCCGCAGAGCTGCTTGTGTTGCGCGAGGCGCTTGCCGCGCGTAGCGGTGGCGTATCCGCACCGGCCAGCGTGCGGGCCGCTGCGGGCAGGCCAGGTCACGTTCTGGCCCTGCGCGCCACCACCCACCGGACGCCTCGCCCATGACCGGCGCCACCGTGACGCCTCGACTGCAACTCACCGGCATCACCAAGGCGTATCCGTCGGTGATCGCCAACCAGGACGTGAGCCTCACGGTACTGCCCGGCGAAATCCACGCCGTGCTCGGCGAAAACGGCGCCGGCAAGTCGACGCTGATGAAGATCATCTACGGCGCCGTGAAGCCGGACTCGGGCACCATTGCATGGGAAGGCAAGGCTGTCGCCATCGCCAATCCGGCGCGCGCGCGTCGGCTTGGCATCGGCATGGTATTCCAGCATTTTTCGCTGTTCGAAACGCTGACGGTCGCGGACAACATCGCGCTGGCGCTGGAGCGCGATCGCACCGGCAGCGATCTGCCTGCCCGTATCCGCGAAGTCTCCACGCGCTATGGCCTGCCGCTCGATCCCGACCGCCACATCCATACGATGTCGGTCGGCGAACGCCAGCGCGTCGAGATCGTCCGCTGCCTGCTGCAGGACCCGCGGCTCCTCATCATGGACGAGCCCACTTCGGTGCTGACGCCGCAGGCGGTGGAAAAACTGTTCGAGACACTGCGGCGACTGGCGAGCGAAGGCTGCAGCATTCTCTACATCAGCCACAAGCTGGATGAAATCCGCGCGCTATGCCACAAGGCCACCGTGCTGCGCGGTGGCAAGGTGACGGGCACCTGCGATCCGCGGCACGAGTCGTCGACCTCGCTGGCCCGGATGATGATCGGCAGCGACCTGCCGCATCCCCAGCACCGCGCGGCGCAGACCGGCGCGGATGCGCTGGTGGTGCGCGACCTGTCGCTGGAAGCCGACGATCCCTTCGGCACGCCGCTGCACAACATCAGCCTCACCGTGCGCGTGGGCGAGATCGTCGGCATCGCCGGGGTCTCCGGCAACGGGCAGAAGGAGCTGATGGCCGCGCTGTCGGGCGAACGCCTGCTGCCGGAAGCCGATCGGATCATGCTGCTGGGCCAGGCCGCAGGACGCCTCGACGCAGCGCAACGCCGAGCGCTGGGATTTGCTTTTGTGCCGGAGGAACGTCTCGGCCGCGGTGCCGTGCCCGAGATGTCGCTGGCCGACAATGCCCTGCTCACCGCGTACCGTCAGCAGCTCGTCGCGCGTGGTTTCGTGCGCCACGACGCGGTGCGCGCCTATGCGGTGGAAACCATTCGCGCGTATGGCGTCAAGGCCGGCGGTCCCGACGCCGTCGCGCGCAGCCTTTCCGGCGGCAACCTGCAGAAGTTCATCGTCGGCCGCGAAATCCGGCAGAACCCGAAGGTGATGATCGCCGCGCAGCCCACCTGGGGCGTGGACGTCGGTGCCGCCGCGCAGATCCGGCAGGCGCTGATCGATCTGCGCGACAGTGGTGTCGCCGTGCTGGTGGTGTCGGAGGAACTCGATGAACTGTTCGAGATCTGCGATCGACTCGCCGTCATCGCGCGTGGCCGCCTGTCCGACGCCAAGCCGGTCAGCGATACGAATGCCGCCGAGATCGGCCTCCTGATGTCCGGGTCCTTCATCGCATCGGGCGCCGAACCCCACCGGCCGTTTTCGCCGGCCGGCATGGTCTGACACGCTGCGCCCTGCGCCCACCAACGCCTGCCCTGCGACCAACGTCCCCATGCGCCTTCGCCTCGAACCCCGTCCTGAACCCTCGCGGCTGGCGGGCTGGCTCTCGCCGGTCGTGGCCACGCTCGCCGTCCTCGCGATCGGCTTCGTGCTCTTCTCGGCGATGGGCAAGAATCCCTGGGAGGCGATGTACGTCTTCTTCATCGAGCCCATCGACACGGTCTACGACGTTGGCGAACTGCTGCTGAAGGCCAGCCCGATCATGCTTTGCGCCGTGGGGCTTGCCATCGGCTATCGCGCCAATGTGTGGAACATCGGCGCCGAAGGCCAGCTCATCATGGGCGCGATATTCGGCGGTGGCGTGGCGCTGGCGTTCCACGGTTCCGAGTCACCACTGGTGCTGCCGCTGATGCTGGTCGCCGGTCTGCTGGGCGGCGTATTCTGGGCGGCGATTCCGGCGTTTCTGCGCACGCGCTTCAACGCCAACGAGATCCTGGTTTCGCTGATGCTGGTGTATGTCGCATCGTTCATCCTGTCGCTGCTGGTGCACGATGCCTGGCGTGACCCCGAGGGCTTCAATTTTCCCCAGTCGAAGATGTTCAGCGATGGCGCACTCCTGCCCAACCTGCTCGCCGAGACCCGCCTCAACGTCGGCTTCCTGCTTGCGCTGGCGGCGGTGGCCATGGGGTGGCTCTTCATGCGCAAGAGTCTCGCCGGCTATCAGATGCGCGTGGCGGGGCTCGCGCCCGCCGCGGCCAACTATGCCGGCATCTCGGCCAACCGCACCGTCTGGCTGGGCATGCTGATCGGCGGGGGCTGCGCAGGCCTGGCGGGCATCGGCGAAGTGGCAGGACCCATCGGACAATTGTTGCCCGTCGTCTCGCCCGGCTATGGTTTTGCCGCGATCATCGTGGCGTTTGTCGGTCGCCTGCATCCGGTGGGGATCTTCTTCGCCAGCCTGCTGATGTCGCTGCTCTACCTCGGTGGCGAGGCCGCGCAGATGCGCCTTGCGTTGCCGTCGTCGGTCACGGGGCTGTTCCAGGGCACGCTGCTCTTCTTTCTGCTGGCGGCCGACGTGTTCATCCACTACCGGCTGCGGGTCATCCGCTCCTCCGCACCAGTCGCGAAGCCCGCCTGATGGACACCTTTGCCCAGTTGCTGATCCTGACGCTGGCTGCGGGCACGCCGCTCGTGTACGCCGCGCTGGGTGAACTCGTCACCGAGAAGGCCGGCGTGCTCAATCTTGGCGTGGAAGGCATGATGCTCGTCGGCGCGGTCGTGTCCTTCATCGTGGCAGCCTCCACCAAGTCGCCCTGGCTCGGCGTGGTGGCCGGCATGCTGGCCGGCGCTGCGCTTTCGCTGATCTTTGCCTTTGTCACGCTGACGCTGCAGGCCAACCAGGTGGCGTCCGGTCTCGCGCTGTCATTGTTCGGCATCGGCCTTTCGGCGTTCATCGGCCTCGAGTACGTCAGCGTCGTGATCGAGCCGATCAAGGCGCTGACATTGCCCGGCCTCACCGACCTGCCGGTCGTCGGCAAGGCGCTGTTCGGCCACAGCCCGCTCGTCTACCTGTCGCTCGTGCTGTTCGTGCTGATCCAGTGGTTCCTGTTCCATTCGCGCGCGGGCCTCGTCCTGCGCGCGGTCGGCGAGTCGCCACAATCCGCGCATGCGATCGGCTACCCGGTCATTCGCATCCGCTACCTGGCGGTGATGTTCGGCGGCGCCTGCGCCGGCATCGGCGGCGCCTACCTGTCGCTGGTCTACAACCCCTCGTGGACGGAAGGCATGACCGCGGGGCGCGGCTGGATCGCGCTGGCGCTCGTCGTCTTTGCCACCTGGAAACCCTGGCGGGTCCTGGCTGGCGCCTACCTCTTCGGCGGCGTCACGCTTGCCCAATTCCAGGCCCAGGGGCTGGGCGTGGACATCCCTTCGCAGTACCTGTCGATGCTGCCGTACGTCGCCACGATCATCGTGCTGGCCGTCATTTCGCGCGATCTCACGGCCATCAAGCTCAACGCCCCGGCATCGCTCGGCAAGTCCTTCCACCCGTATGGGTGAATTTGGCCCGCAACAGCGTAGAATCCATCCCGATTTTGCTTCCCACCGCAGCCCCTTGCCCACCCCGAACCCGCACCAGGAGATCGCCATGACCCGTACCACCCGCCGCATCACGCTGGCCCTGCTCGCCGCCGGCGCCGTCGCGATGATTGCGCCCGCCAGCGCCCAGCCCAAGGCAGGCGACCCGCTCAAGATCGGCTTTGTCTACGTGAGCCCGATCGGCGACGCTGGCTGGACCTTCCAGCACGACACCGGCCGCAAGGAAATGGAAAAGGCATTGGGCGGCAAGGTCACGAGCAAGTACATCGAGAACGTCCCCGAGGGTGCCGATGCCGAGCGCGTGATCCGCGAACTTGCGAACAGCGGCCACAACCTGATCTTCACGACGTCCTTCGGCTACATGAATCCCACGATCAAGGTCGCGGGCACGTTCCCCAAGGTCAGTTTCGAGCATGCCACCGGATACAAGACCGCCAAGAACGTCGGCATCTACAACGCGCGCTTCTACGAAGGCCGCTACCTGGCCGGCATCGTGGCGGGCAAGATGAGCAAGACCAACGTCGCGGGCTACGTGGCCGCGTTCCCGATCCCTGAAGTGGTCATGGGCATCAACGCGTTCGCACGCGGCATGCGCAGCGTCAATCCGAAGGCGGAAGTGAAGGTGATCTGGGTCAACTCCTGGTTCGACCCGGGCAAGGAATCCGAAGCCGCCAACACGCTGATCTCGCAGCAGGCCGACGTGCTGACGCACCACACGGACTCCACCGCCGCCGTGCAGGCTGCGGAAGCGAAAAAGGTCTACGCCATCGGCTACCACTCGGACATGTCGAAGTACGGCCCCAACGCGCAACTCACCGCCGTCACGCACCACTGGGGCAACTACTACACCAAGGTCGCGCAGTCGGCCATCGACGGCAAGTGGTCGCAGGACAACGTCTGGGGCGGCATCAAGGACGGCATGATCAAGATGGCGCCGTACAACAAGGTCGTGCCGGCCGATGTCCAGGCCATGGTGACGAAGGCCGAAGGCGAGATCGCCGCCGGCAAGTTGAACCCGTTCACCGGTCCGATGAAGGACAACACCGGCAAGGAGCGCCTGGCGGCCGGCAAGGCGATCACCGACGCGGAACTGGGCAAGATGGACTATTACGTGGAGGGCGTGGTCGGGAAGTTGCCCTCCTCCAAATAGTTTCGGCCAGGCCCTTCGAGTAACATTTGCGGGGCTGTTGAATTTTCGAGGACCGCGATGGCCATCCGCAAATCCCGCACTTCCACGCCCGGCGCCAAGGGCGTGTCGACTGTGGCGTCACGCACCGCCGCCAAACGGCGGCCCCCGGTCAAGCGCACGGCGGCAGCAGTCGAGGAAATCCTGGTCCGCGATCGCATCGATGCCACCAGCGAAGCGGATCTCGACGCCCTCGACGCCATGCTGGCCAAGCGCGCGCCCCAGGACGCGCAGGCGCTTGCGCGCGCGTTGCTCGAGCGGCACCGCAAGCTCGAGGCGCGGTCCGATGTCGATGCGGACGAGCTGCTGGCCGACGACTGGCGCAGTGGCCGCTATCCGTATCTCAACCTGATGTCGCGCAAGAGCTACGAGCGGCATAAATACCGCCTGCAGGTGGAATTGCTGAAGCTGCAGGCATGGGTCAGGGACTCGGGCCAGAAAGTGATCATCCTGTTCGAGGGGCGCGATGCCGCCGGCAAGGGCGGCACGATCAAGCGCTTCATGGAACACCTGAATCCGCGCGGCGCCCGTGTCGTTGCGTTGTCCAAGCCCAGCGAAGCGGAGCGCGGCCAGTGGTACTTCCAGCGCTACGTGCAGCACCTTCCCACCGCGGGCGAGATCGTCTTTTTCGACCGGTCCTGGTACAACCGCGCCGGCGTCGAGCGGGTGATGGGCTTCTGCAACGACGAGGAATACCGCGAGTTCATGCGGCAGGCGCCCGAGTTCGAGCGCAACCTGGTGCGCAGCGGCATCCACCTCTTCAAGTTCTGGTTTTCGGTCAGCAAGCTCGAGCAGCGGCGGCGCTTTCGCGAGCGCCAGGCGCACCCGCTGAAGCAGTGGAAGCTCTCCCCCATCGATACCGCGTCGCTCGACAAATGGGATGACTACACGCGGGCCAAGGAGTCGATGTTCTTCCACACCGACACGGCCGATGCGCCATGGACGGTCATCAAGTCCGATTGCAAGAAGCGCGCGCGCATCAATGCGCTGCGCTATGTGCTGCACTCGCTGCCGTACAAGGCGAAGGACGTGGCGCACATCGGTGCCGCGGACCCACTGCTGGTGGGCCGTGCCCACGTCGTGCATGAAGTGGGCGAAAGCACGGGAATGGTGCACCAGGGGACGGGGTCGCCTTAGGCTGGTCATCGACAAGGTACGCAGGCTCCCGTGCCGCCGGCGCGCTTCCCGCGCGTCCGAAACTGCGTCCCTGGGCATAGCCGGGCTGGCATTGTCCAAGGCTGGACAAAAATCGGCTCCCCGCCGTTTGTCCAACTAAAGTCATGAACACGACTTCGACATCTGCGATCATAGGGTTGGATGCGACGTGCACAATGCGCGCCGCCTGACCATCAACTTATCGGAGTCAACATGAAAGTTCGATCACTAATCGCCATCGCCGCCCTGGCCGCGGCAACCTCACCCGTCCTCGCGAAGGATATCGTCCAGACCGCGCAGGACAACGGTAACTTCAAGGTGCTGGTCATTGCGCTGCAAGAGGCCGGCCTTGTCGATACGCTGAAGGGCAAGGGACCGTTCACGGTGTTTGCCCCGACCGACGCCGCCTTTGCCAAGATCCCGAAGGACCAGCTCGATGCGCTGCTGAAGGACAAGGCAAAGCTCACCAAGGTGCTGACCTACCACGTCGTATCCGGCAACGTCATGGCCAAGGACGTCAAGCCCGGGATGGTGAAGACGGTCGAAGGCGCGTCGATCACCGTCAAGGTCGATGGCGGCAAGGTAATGGTCGACAACGCGATGGTGTCCGCCACCGATATCGCCACCGACAATGGCGTGATTCACGTCATCGATACGGTGATTCTGCCGAAGTCCTGACCGGCGGAAGTAACGAGGCAACCACTCGCCGAAGCGGCCCGACCTGGCGCGTCGGCGAGTTTTTGTTGGCTTGCGTCAACCGTTCAACCGCCGCAGCAGCGCCAGCACGCGCTCGTAGGCCTTGCCATAGGGCGGACTGAGCATGCCTGTTGCCGCGAACCTCGGCTGCGTGAACACGGGCTTGCAATGCGTGAACGTGAGAAAGCTGGCCTCGCCGTGATAGGCGCCGATCCCTGAAGCACCTACCCCCCCAAACGGCAGTCCCTCGTGCGCGAAATGCCAAATCGTGTCGTTGACCGTCACGCCACCGGCGATCGTCTGCTCCAGCACCTTGCCGCAGCGCGCGCCGGCGTTGCCGAAGTAATAGAACGCCAGCGGGTGCGGTCGCGCGTTGATGCGTGCCACCGCCTCGTCGATCGTGTCGTAGGCCTCGATCGGCAGCAGGGGTCCGAAGATTTCCTCCTGCATCACCGCCATCGAATCGTCGACACCTATCAGCAGCGTCGGCGCCAGCTTCCGCACGCCAGGCACGCCACCGGCATCGCCCAGGACCACGACGCGCGCCCCCTTCGCGCGGGCGTCGTCCACCAATCCCGTCAGCCGCTGGTAGTGCCGATCGTTGACGATGCCGGTGTAGTCGTCGTTGGCGGCGATCGTCGGATAGAGCCGTTGCGTGGCCTGCGTGACCGCGGCGACGAAATCGTCGACGCGCCCACGCGGCACCAGCGCATAGTCGGGTGCGATGCACGTCTGGCCCGCATTGAGAAGCTTGCCGGACATGAGCCGCGGCGCGGCAAGTGCAAGGTCCGCATCCGGGGCGAACAATGCCGGCGACTTGCCACCCAGTTCCAGCGTGACCGGCGTCAGATTGTCGGCCGCGGCGCGCGCAACGTGCCGCCCCACCGCCGTCGAGCCGGTGAAGAACAAGTGATCGAAGGGCAGCTGCGTGAATGCGCGGCCGACCCCGGCGTCGCCCAGGATCACGACGAACTCATCTTCGGCAAAGCGTGCGGCGACCAGCTCATGCAGCAGCGCGGACGTTGCCGGGGTCAGCTCGGAGGGTTTGAGCAACACGCGATTGCCCGCGGCCAGCGCACCCAAAGCGGGTGCCAGCGCGAGCTGCACCGGGTAATTCCAAGGGCTGATGATGCCCGCCACGCCCACCGGTTGCCGCTCGATGCGCGCGCGGCCGGGAAGCAGATGCAGCGGCGTGGGGACACGGTGCGGACGCATCCAGCGCGCGAGATGCTTACGCGCCTGCGCGATCTCGGCGCGCACGATGTACAGCTCGGCCAGCCGCGTTTCATGCGCCGAGCGATGGCCGAAGTCGCGGCTGACGGCGTCCACAAACCGCGCCTCGTTGTCGCGCACCA
>JANNKR010000233.1:0-7009 GCA_031396395.1 Betaproteobacteria bacterium | reverse complement strand
ATCCTGGTGACCAACCTGAAGGCAACCGCGCAGGGGATCGAAGGTGAATGGCAGGGTCCGATAGGCGGTGGGTGCTCCGAAAGCGGCTACTTCACAGGCACGCTGCAATAGTTCCCGGCCCTGTCCGGTTCGCGCACCGTCTGCCGGATCACCCAGGACGGGCGCGATGGGCAGTGGCAGGGTCTCGTCGTCCGCCAGATCAACCGGGGCGGGCGGGATGGGCAGTGCAGCGCCGGCAAATCTACTCCGGCGCGCACATCGACACAGTGTCCGCGCCCTCCCGTTCGGGCAATCCACCGCCCATCGCCATCCGGTCGCGTACCGATTGGTCCGCCGTGTATCGGTAGTTCACGCTGGTGCGGCTGTTGCGCACGCGATAGACAGGCACGGTGCCGGCCGGACATTGACCTGCCTGCGGCGGCACCATGCGCGCGGTGAAGTTGGGGGACTCCAGCAGGTACCCAGGATTTTCCTTCGCGATGGCGCTGCATTCCGCGGTTCCCAGTCCCAGGATGTGCGAATCGCCGAGACCGGGCGGGATGCGGAAGCGGCACACCGGTGATGTGCCGGGTTGCGCGTTAACGTAGGTCTTGAACGTGTGCCCGGTACGCACCCATCCCGTGACGTCCACGCCGGCGTCCAGCGTGGCAATTTCGTCGGCCACCCACGTGACGAAATACCGATCGCCGGAAGCACGGTAGTACTCCACGGCGGGGACCACCACGGGCGCCCCTGCCGCCGGGCCCTTGCCATACGCGTCGGCGTAGGTGGATTCGGCAATGGCCAATCGATTGAGGCGCACGACACCGCCTGGTTCGCACGCGAACAGGATCTCGAAGTTGCCGGGTCCGTTGATGCCGGCAGGCCAGGTCGCGGTACGCGTGGAGATGCCGAAGGAGAAAGTCTGGATGCCTGCGTCGCGCGTTAGGTTGAAGGGATAGTAGGCCACCGGTGCCAAAGGATCAGGATTGGCGGGGATGGGACGAAACGCGATGCGCCCGTCACTGCAGCGCTTCCCTTCAGGCGGTGTCGTAACCTCGAGAATCAGGAACAGGCTGCGCTGCCAGAACGTGGCGTTGCCGGCAATCCCTTCCACATTGGGCAGCGCGATCCGGATCGACGGAACGCCGGCTTTTGCCACCAGCGCATTGGTGGAAGGGTTCGCCACGAATCCGGTGAGCGCATCGTCGGGCGCGTCGCGCTGCTCCCAGATCACGCGATGCGGAACGCCTGCGTTGAAGTGCAGCGGAACAACCGCGCCCTCCTTTAATCGGATCGTCTTGCCGGCATGGATGGCAGCGACAAGCGCAAGTGCGAATAGCGACACCTGGCGCAGCGTCGATCGCGAAACGGTGGCAAAGCCACATCCCGCAAGCACGGCCAGCCACAGATCGAGAGCGCCCACGGAGTAGCGGGGGGTGAATAAGAGCGGCGCGTGCGCCAGTACCTGATAGCCCACCACCGACGCGGCAAGCAACACGATGGGTGAGCGCCAATTCCGGAACATGCAGACTGCGGCACCCGCCAGCAGCGCGATGCGCCAGGAACGCAGCGTGAACAGGCTGTCGCTCAACGAAGCGTTTGGGTAGAACAGGAACGCCCACGTCTTGCGCAAGTAGTTCGCAAACGTCACCTCCAGCGGTTGGGCCCGCAGCATTTCCCAGCCGATCGCGTAGAGCTTGCGATCGGCCTGCACGGTCAGCTGGAGTTCCTGCGCGACGCCATTGACGTCGAAGAACAAGCCAACCACGTCCGGGTCATAACCTCCGGTCAGCGGGTGATTGCCGAGGTAGAAGGCATTGCCACCACCCGTGCTGATCTGCGGCAAATCGAACAGCAGCCAGTTCTTCACGATCACCACGATCGTGATCGCGGCCGCGACAACCTGCACGCGAGCCAATTTTTTCCAGGTGTCATGGCCGGCGCCGCCGTACCTGCTCGCAACCACGGCGAGCATCGCACTACCGAAAATGTAAAGGACCAGCGATGCGCGCAAGTTCACGGCGCAGCCCAGCGCCAAGCCTCCGATCCATACCCAGCGTCGATCTCCGGACGCACATAGCTCACCGAACGCCCACAACCACACGGCGCAAAGGAAGAAGTAGGGTGGCTCGGTCAAGGCGTTGATCACCAGCGGCGCCACCGCGGGCGACGCCGCGTAGAACCACGCTGCCACCAGCCCGCCGCGCACAGAGTGGGCCAACGTTGCAATGCGGTAGACCATCAGCACGACCGCCGACGAAAGCGCCAGGTTGACGGCCTCGATGGCCTGCAAGTTGGCGCCGAGAAGCGCCGGGTAGCCGTAGGCACCGAACGGATACCACACCGATCGCTCGGAGGCGAGAAAGGCCCATCCTTCGCCCAGCAGGCGCTGCGCGAATGGCAAGTAGATCGTCTTGGGGTCGAAGGCGAGATCCGTGCGCAAGCGCCAGCACAAAATGGCGTGCACCAGGACGGCCAATGCCAGCAGCGGGTACGTCCACGCGGACGTTGCCCTCGCTAACGGGTTCGCACCAATCCCCGGACCCATGTCAGCGACGTGTCCAGAGCGGCACTCGCGTCAGCGCGCGCCCCGGTACCTGGCAATCGCACCTTCGAGATCCTGCATCTCGTCGCAGGGCAGCAAGCATATTGCCTTGAGCGCCGCCAAGTGCTTCTGCGCGCCCGCCAAATCCCCCGTCAACAGGTATGTTTCACCAATGTATTCGTGCGCGCCGCGATGGCGCGGATCGAGCGCGAGGGCGCGCTTGTAGTGTTTGAATGCAAGGTCGTACTGCTGGAGATTCCGGTACCAAAAGCCAAGGATGTTCTGCAGGTCCGGGTGGCGCTTTTCCGCCCGCTCGAACCAACGCACCGCGAACGCGGTCACCAGTACGCACGCGCCAACGATGCCGGCGAGCCTGCTCACCGCTGCGCGAGCTTCTTCGCGCTATCCAACTCGGGGCGCGCGCAATCAGAATCCTTCGCCAGCGCCAGCAGCTTCTGGTAATAGGCTGCCGCCTTGGCGCGGTCGCCCGCCATATCTGCAGCACGCGCGGAACCCAGATAGTTGCGGAAGCGGTTGGGCTCGCGTACCTGCGATGCCTCGTACTCCTTGAGCGCGTCGCCGGGCTTGCCCTCGCCATAAGCGATCCATCCGGCCGCCGCGAGTCTCTGGATTTCGACTTCAGTGGCCCCGTAGGCATTCCTCGCGGTCAGCAGCGCCTTGTGGAAGGTTTCAAGTTGCTCGGCATCCTTGCGGGGTGCGACGAGATCACCGCTGCGCGCCGCACCCACGCTGCGCGCAAAGTACGTGATTGACTCGACATAGGCATACGAGCCACCCGCCGGCTGCAACTTCGCCGCTTCCGACCACGCGCCCCGTTCGAACGCATAGCGCGTCGGGTGCGATATTCGAGTACCGGCGCGCCGCGGAGAGCCCCTTGTCGGCGATTGGAGGCGCGTCGTAACTGTGGATGAGGTAGTGCGCCACACCGGGATGATCGGAATACTTGCCGAGTTGAGCTTCGAGGATGGCAGCCGACTTGAGGTAGGCCGCGTAGGTCTGGTCGGCCTGCGATTGCGTCCCGGCGTTGTAGAGGGCGAAAAATATCCGTGCCTCGTCGTCGGTTGGATAGCGTTGCGCCAGTACCTCGAAGGTCTTGGCACCGATGCGACGCCCTTCACTGATTGCCGCCATGGCCTGCTCGGCACCCTTGGGCGAGGCCCCCTGCCCGGCCAATGGATTCGACATCAGGATCGCTGAGGAATGCAAGTCGATAAATGGAGAATCTCATGGCGCCCTCCCGAAGTGCAATGCCGATGTGGCACCGCTTCCCACTGTGCGCCGTTGCGCGCCGGTACGTCAATCGGGAGTACTCACCCGGTCTCCAGGCGAATTTCGCCGTCGGGACCGTCGCGCGAGCTCCATGGTCATGACGCACACCGCGAGCCACGCCGCTCCCGATGCAAAACCCGCGACGACATCGCTCGCAAAATGCACTTGCAGGAATATGCGGCTGGCGCCGACCGTGAAGGCGAGCGCCATCGCCGTGGCCACCGCCGGCAAGTGCCAGCGCTCCGGCAACAGTCGAACTGCCAGGTAGGCCAGCATGCCGTAGGTCACAATGGCGCCGGAGCTATGCCCGCTCGGAAAGCTGAATCCTTGTTCGACCACGAAGCCTTCCGGTTGCACGGGCCGAACGCGGCCAAAGAACCCCTTCAGGGTCTGGTTCAGCAAGCCGTTGCCGGCGACCGCCACCACCCAGCCAAGGGCGAGCCAGCGGCGACCCATCGCGACGAGCACGATCGCGACGCCGATGCCGAGTCCGGTGAGCGTGGCGGTGTCGGCAAGACGCGTGAATGCAGCGAACACCAGCAGCGCCGGGTGCGGCGCGCTGGCGCGCAATGCCTCGGTGAGCGCCAGGTCGGCCGGTGCCAGCTCCGCCTGCAGATGTCCTGCCAGTTCGGCGAAGGCGCCGGCCGCCACGAGGATGACGCCGAAGCCGATCGCGATGCCCAGGCGCAGGAAGTGCGTCGGCGAAATCCCAAACGCGTTGAATCGTCGCAGGGCCCACCAGCCAGCACAGGTTGCCACCTGCAACAGCGCAAGCACGACGAAGAAAAGCGGCAACGCGTTCTGACCCGCCCAGGCAGCCCGGTCCACGAGAAACGCTGTGTCAGCCAGCAAGGGCCACCCGGCTTGGCTTTACTGCGGTGGCCGTGGCGCGGACGAAGGCCAGGGATTCGGCCGCATAGTCCCATCGCTCGATCACGCAGCAGCCGTTGGTTCCATCACCCCCCCAACGCAACAGATTGACCGAGTTCGGGGCCTGGTCACGGACGCGCGAAGAGACGGCGGTGCCGGCCTGCACAGCCCACATCGGTCGCGCGAGGTCGGGTATCGCCATGACGTAGGGCAGATGGATGTGTCCGCCCATCACCAGGTCGCCGCCGGCGGCTGACCAGCGCCGCAGCGCGGGAGCGTGTCCGCGCAGCCGGTCATGCGCGTCCTCGGCGCGGGGGACGGCTACCGGGTGATGGACCACCACCACTCGCAGCTGCTCGGGTCCGGCACTTGCCAAACGCCGGACCACGCGATCGATCTGTTCCTCGGACACCTCTCCGTTCGTGTGCCGATACCAGCGCGTCGTGTTCACGCACACCACCAGCAATTCGCGCGAGGAATGCACGGGTTCGAGTTCCTCGCCGAATGCGGCGCAGTACCGCGAGTACGGGCTTACGAGACGGGCGCCCAGGGCGAAGAGCGGAATATCGTGGTTGCCGGGAATGGCCAGCAGCGGCGCACCGAGCCGATCGGCGAAGGCCCGCGCATCGCGGAACTGCGCGGGACGGGCCCGCTGGGTGATGTCGCCGGAGAGCACCAGGAGATCGGGCCGCTGCTGCTGCGTCATCATCGCCAGCGCTTCGACGACCGGCGCCTGCTCGGTGCCGAAATGCGGGTCGGATATCTGGATCAGCACACTCATGCGCCGCTCGGTCCCGGACCGCCCCCCCCTGCTTCTGTTCCAGGCTTCAAAAGATACAGCGGCTTGGGGGACACCCGAAATTCGAGCGGTGCGAGAAGCCAGCTCACCTCCCCATCCATGGCCACCTTGACCTTGCGGCCACGTATACCGAGTCTTGGCTTGACGACCATGCCATGGAACTTGAAGCTCTCCACCGTACTTGCATCGCCGAGGGTCCCGACGGCCCCGCGGCACAGGAGCCAGAGCAACGCGAGCGTTCCGATCGGACGCAACATCACCGCGGCGATGCAGCCTTCGTCGAGCGCACTCGCCTCCGGCAGGCCCACCTGCTCGAGCTGCAGCCGGTTGTTGCCGACAAACAGCGTGGGCGTCGTCACGTCGCGGGCACTGGTACCGAGTTCGATGCGAATGCGAAGCTGACGGTGGTTGCTCAGCGCCGTGACCAACGCGGCCCCGACCGCCACCAGCCGACTGCGGCCGAAGCGCGCCTTGTATGTCTCGCGGTCCTCGAGCATCTGCGGGTAGAGACCGAGACTTGCGTTGACGAGAAACACGCGGTCGTTGATCAAGCCTACCTGTACGGGAACGGGCACTGCACGCAGCAGGGCCCGTACGGCATCCGCTGGATCAGCGGGAATGCCGTGCGTCCTGGCAAAATAATTGTAAGTGCCCTGTGGGACCACGCCCATCGTGCAGCCCTCGGCATACGCGGCCTGTGCCACCGCACCAATCGTGCCATCGCCACCGACGGCGACCACCGCCGAATGGCGGGCGATGGCGGTCGCGGCAGCGTCACGCGCAATGCGTGTAACTTCATCGGCTCGGGCGTACCGCAGTTCGCCCGTTCGCCCTGCCTCGTCCAGCGCCGCTTCGATCGCGCGGCGTATCGCATCGCGATCGTTGTGTCCTGATGCCGCATTGATGATGAACAACAGCGGTGCGGCAGGATCCACCCGGGGACCATCGGACGACGGCATAGGCGTGGGGCTCAGGGACGGATCAGGCAGAAGTGACATCACAGTGCGCCGGTCGAATGCACATGGATATGACAATCGGGCCATTGTATCCGCGACCCACGCTGCAGGCGGGCAAGTGGAACTTGCGACTGACGGTCGTCGAGTTCTTCAACGCGTCGTTCGATCATTACTTCATCACGTATGTGGCGGGGGAAATCGCCAAGCTCGACGACGGCACGTTCAAGCGCTGGATCGCCGAAGGCGATGGTGCGGACATCGTCGTGATGTGCGCGCCCCAATAGCGGCTGGAGATCATTCACGCAGCGGGCTGCCGCGACTCGTGCGCGCGGCAGCCCGTCAACGGCTCACGAAACCGAACCACTGCGCCGGCGTATCCACCAATATCCGGCGGCGATCGGCGGTGCCTGGAAACCAGCGACCGAGTTGCGCGAGCAACGGCCCGTAGTCGATGCGAGAAGCACTGCGCAGGAAAGGCCAATCCGAGCCCCAAGCCAATCGCTGCGGTCCGTAGTGGGTCCGCAGTGCAGTGACATAAGCGTCGAGGTCCGCATGCGGCGACGCGGA
>JANNKR010000098.1:0-2826 GCA_031396395.1 Betaproteobacteria bacterium | reverse complement strand
GCCCATTTCCACGATTCGGCCCAAGTACATTACGGCCACGCGGGTCGAAATGTGACGGACCAGCCGCAGGTCGTGGGCAATGAACAGATAGGTCAGCTTGAACTGCTGCTGCAAGTCCATCAGCAGGTTGATCACCTGCGCCTGGATCGAGACGTCGAGCGCCGACACCGGCTCGTCGGCGATGATGAACGACGGGTTCAGCGCCAGCGCGCGCGCCAGGCCAATGCGCTGACGCTGTCCGCCGCTGAACTCGTGGGGATAGCGATCCAGGTGTGCCGGATCGAGACCGACCAGCTTGAAGAGGTCAGCGACGCGAACCCGCCGATCCGCCTTCGAGCCGATCGAGTGAATGACCAGCGGTTCCTCGACGATCGTGAAGGCCCGCATGCGGGGATTGAGCGACGAGTAGGGGTCCTGGAAGACCATCTGCATGTCCCGGCGCGCCGCCCGCATCCCGGAACTCGAGAATCCCAGCACGTTCTTGCCGCGAAACAAGACTTCACCGGAGGTGGGCTCCACCAGCCGCAGCATGCAGCGGCCGGTCGTGCTCTTGCCGCTCCCCGATTCGCCGACCAGTGCGAAGGTCTCGCCCTCGTTGACCACAAAGCTCACATCGTCGACCGCCTTGACGACAGTCTTGGCGCGGAAGAAGCCGCCGCCGCGTTCGTAGTGCTTGACGAGGTTCCTGACCTCGACGAGAGGCGTCACGGCTGGCCTCCATGCAGGTAGCAGCGCACCGAGTGCCCGCCCGAAGCAGGCAACCCTTCCACCTTCGCCAAGGCTACGGCGGACAAGGAAGGGTTGCCTCCACCGGTGTGTGTCACTGGCGGGAAGGCGGTGTCGCAGACCGGCATGCGATCGCCGCAGCGTGGCGCAAACGAACAGCCGGGCGGCAGCGACGCCAGGTTCGGGATCGTGCCGTCAATGGCCTGTAGCCGCGATCCAGCGGCGCCGCCGGGGATCGAGGCAAGCAGACCCCTGGTGTATGGATGCTTCGGCTGGTGAAAGATCTCGCGCACGGTCCCTTGCTCGACAATGCGTCCGGCGTACATCACGGCGACGCGGTCTGCAGTTTCGGCGATGACGCCGAGGTCGTGCGTGATCAGCAGCAGCGACAAGTCGAACTGCTTCTTCATCTCCCGCAACAACTCGAGCACCTGGGCCTGCACCGTCACATCCAGCGCGGTGGTGGGTTCGTCGGAGATCAGCAGGGGCGGCTTGCAGGCCAGCGCCACGGCCATCATCACGCGTTGGCGCATTCCGCCGGAGAGTTGGTGGGGGTAGTCGTCGACCCGCTTCTCGGGGTCGGTGATCTTCACGGCTCGCAGCAACTCGACCGCGCGATCGCGGGCTTCGCTCTTGGAGGCCAGGCCATGGACGACCAGCGCCTCGGCGATGTGGGCGCCCACGCGCATCACGGGGTTGAGGGCTGCCATGGGTTCCTGAAAGACGAAGCCAATGCCGGCGCCTCGCATCTTGCGCATCGCGGGCTCGGGCAGCTGCGCCAGGTCTCGCCCCTGGAACATCACGCGCCCGCCGGCCACGCGTCCGGGAGGCTGCAGCAGGCCGATGATCGAGAACGCCGTGACCGACTTGCCGCTGCCCGACTCGCCAACCAGGCCCAGCGTCTCGCCCTTGCGGATCTCGAACGACACGTCGTTGACGGCCACCACCGGCCGCGGCTTGACGTCGAACACCGTCGTGAGATTTTCGACCGAGAGTAAAGGGACCTGCTCCACTTTTACGGTTTGCGTAAATCAGTCGAGGCTGACTTCGCGATATTCGCCAAACACTGCGCGAAGTGTATCGGCAATTTCGCCCACTGTCGCATGGGACTCAACGGCGGCGACGATCGGCGGCACCAGGTTGTCGGTCGACCGCGCGGCCCGGCCGACCTCGTCGAGGGTCGCCTTCCAGCGTCCCTGATCGCGCACCTGCCGCACCTGCTGCACCCGCCGCACCTGTTGCACCTCAAGTTCCGGATCCACCTGGAAGACTTCGATCGTGGACTTGTCCTCGGTCTGGTAGCGATTGACACCCACCACCACCGATTCGCCCGCGTCGACGGCGAGCTGTGCCTTGTAGGCCGACTCCTGCACCTGACGCTGGATGTAGCCGGCTTCGATCGCCGCCAGCGTGCCGCCCACGCCATCGATGCGCGCGATCAACTCGCGCGCTTCGTGCTCGATCTCGTTGGTCAGCTTCTCGATGTGATACGACCCTGCAAACGGATCCACCGTGTTGGTCACACCAGACTCGAAGGCGATGATCTGCTGCGTGCGGAGGGCAATCTGCGCGGCGTTCTCGGTGGGCAGCGCCAGCGCCTCATCCCGGCCGTTGGTGTGCAGCGACTGCGTGCCGCCGAGCACCGCCGACAACGCCTGCACGGCGACGCGGACGATGTTGTTGTCGGGTTGCTGCGCGGTCAGGGTACTGCCTGCGGTCTGGGTGTGGAACCGCAGCTGCTGCGCGCGCGGATTCGTCGCGCCAAAGCGGTCCTTCATGATGCGCGCCCACAACCGCCGCGCCGCGCGGAACTTGGCGACCTCCTCAAGGAAGTCGTTGTGCGCGTTGAAGAAAAATGACAGTCGCTGGCCAAACGAGTTGATGTCGAGCCCCGCGTCGAGGGCCGCCTGCACGTAGGCGATGGCGTTGGCAAACGTGAATGCTACTTCCTGCACCGCCGTCGAGCCCGCCTCGCGGATGTGGTAACCGCTAATCGAGATCGTGTTCCACTGCGGCACATTTTGCTCACAGTACGCAAATATGTCCGTGACGATGCGCAGGGACTGGTGGGGCGGGTAGATGTAGGTGCCGCGCGCGATG
>JANNKR010000089.1:0-5869 GCA_031396395.1 Betaproteobacteria bacterium | reverse complement strand
GGCGCGTGGCTGGAGCGCGCTTCCGGCCCACGTCAGCGGCAAACGCCGCATCATTGGAGCGATACTATCGTGTGGTGGATCAGCTATCGGGGTGAGGGCAAGGCGGGCGTCGAGAACATCGGCGTCTTCGAGGATGACGGCACGCCGCGCAAGGCGCATCCGCTGCTGCTCGACCCGTCGCCCAAGGCGCATCCGCTGCACATTGCCCGCGCCTTCGAACTGATCGGCGACGACCTTTACATCGCCAATGCTTGGCGCAGGGACAGTCACATCGCCCGCTATCAGCGCCACGGCGACACCTTCCGCTTCGCCGAGGTGGTGGTCACCACTAAGCACGTCTCGGCGATGGTCCATCCGTTCGACCTGGCCTTCGGCGACGATGGCCTCCTCTACGTGTCGTGCCAGGACACCAACACCGTCCTGGCCATCGTGCCCAGGACACGCAAGCCCGCGCCCGTGGCCCCGCACCTGCGCAAGCATTTTCCCAAGGGCAATTTCCTCCCCGGCACGCTCGTCGCCTCCAGCCAGGGTGCGCTGCCGGAAGCGGGAAGCCACCCGCCGCAGGACGTGCCGCATCCGCTGGGCCTCGAGGTGGTACTCGACGTGCACGGCAAGCCCCGGCATTCCGTGCGCGGCATCGTCGTCCATCGCCAGCACATTTATGTGGCGGGCGAAGCGGGCAACGTCGTAAAGGTCTACGAACTGGCGACCGGGAGGCAGGTGGCGCGCATCACGGGCAAGACGCTGGCGAAGCCCGTGCATCTCATCCTGCACGGTGACACGCTGTACATCGGCGCCGCCGGCACGGGCAGCATCCTGGCCTACGACATTCCCAAGGACGCGCCGCATGGCAAACTGAAGCCGCGCGTGGTGATCGACGCCAAGCTGAAGGCACCGTCCGGCTTCGCGATCGGTCCCGATGGCGACATCTACGTGGCCGAGCGCTTCAACCAGCGGATCCGGCGCTTTTCCGCCAAGGGCAAGAAGAAGGGAACGTTCATCGACGGACTCCCCGACATGCCCGAGTTCCTGACGCATGTGCCGGACCGGGCCTAGCGTATGGATCTCTTTGTCATCAAGCTGGACGAGATCATGTGGGGCAGCCTGCTGGTGGCTATCACGATGGCGATTCACGGCACCGGCATGTTCTGGATCCTGCGTCTGGTCGATACGATCAAGGAGCGCTACGATCCGCTGGAGTCCTTCACCGGCGGCCTTAGCCTCGTCATCCTTGCCAGCCTGCTCATCATCGTCACCAACATCATCGAGGTGATTGTATGGACAACTTTCTTTTTCCTGCAGGGCGCGCAGACCAACCACCATCGGGCGTTCTACAACGCGTTGCTGAATTTCACCACGCTGCAGGCAAGCTACCTGCCGGAGCGCTGGCAGTTGCTCGAGCCACTGCTGGGCATTGCCGGTCTCCTTACCATCGCGTGGTCCACCGGCATCCTGTACATGCTGGCGCAGGATTTCCAGGATACGCAGATGCGCCTGCGCAAGCAGCGGCGCGAGAACCACGGCAAGTCGAGCCCGGGAGCCGGAGCATCGCCGGATAGAGGCCAGGCTTGACCTGGGTCAAGCTTGCGCAGGTCGAGGGACTTGCCAGGATAACGATCGTTGTATCGTAATGTCGGTCCCTCGTTTCCGCGTTGCCGGAGTCGTCGTCATGAGTCGCATTCGTACACCTGCAGTCTTTGCGCTCGTTGCCTTGCTCGGACTGGCCGGTTGCGCCACTCGCCCGGTCAATCCGCCGATCACAACGGTCGACGCTTCGGCAGGCTATACGTTCCTGAACCGCCAGAAGTACTTCAAGAACCCGGACAACCTGGTCATTCTCGCCTTCTCGGGCGGCGGCACGCGCGCGGCAGCCTTCTCGTATGGAGTCCTCGAGCATCTCAAGCGCACCGAGGCGATAGGTCCCGACGGACGCAAGGTGCGCCTGCTTGATGCCGTGGACGTCATCACCGGCGTTTCGGGCGGCAGTTTCACCGCGCTTGCGTATGGTCTTTATGGCGACAAGCTTTTCGACGACTACGTGCAGCGCTTTCTCAAGCGCGATGTACAGGGCGAACTCCTCGCCCGCGCCCTTAGCCCGAGGTATTGGGGCGACCTGGTGTCGACGGGCTGGGGTCGCTCCGAATTGGCGGCCAACTACTATGACGAAATCCTGTTCAATGGGGCGACCTTCGGCGATCTCGACCGCGGCAAAGGTCCGTTCATCATGGCGTCGGCCACCGATATCTCCACCGGTGGCCGCGTGGTATTCAACCAGACCATCTTCAACGTGTTTTGCTCCGATCTGAACGCGGTGCGGCTTTCCCGCGCGGCAGCGGCATCGTCGGCCGTGCCTGTGGTGCTGTCGACCGTCACGATCAACAACTACGGCGGCACGTGCGGGTTCAACGTTCCGAAGTGGGTCACGCAGTTCGTTGACCACCCGAATCCGCCGCGACCCGCGGCCCGCGTGATCCGCGAACTGAAGGAAGCCGCACCCTACGCCGATAGCAAACTTCGGCCCTACGTCCACCTCGTCGATGGTGGCGTGTCCGACAACGTGGGCATGCGCGGGGTGCTCGACGCACTCCAGTTGATGGAAGCGATGCACGGCGCGGGCCAGCCCACGCCGCTCGACCATGTGAAGCGCGTGATCGTGTTCGTCGTCAATTCGCTGTCCTCGCCGCCGACCCACTGGGATGCATCGGAGCAGGGGCCGGGCGTCTTCGACGTGCTGATCAAGGCCACCGGCGTACCGATCGATCATTATTCCTACGAGGCGGTCGAGCAGCTGAAGGACATCGCGGCGCGCTGGCATCTCGGACGGGAGGTCCGCGAGCTGGCGAAGTGTTCGACGACTCCCGACGGGCCGGTGTGCAAGGCGGTGCGCCCCCCGATTGCCGAGGTCTATGCCATCGACGTGTCGTTTGCCGCGCTGCCTGATCAGGCCGAGCGCGATTACCTCAATCTGCAGCCCACGTCCTTCGTCCTGCCTGCCGAGGCCGTCGACCGGCTGCGCGCGGCGGCCGGGACGGCCATCATGGTGTCGCCCGATTTCAAGCGTCTGCTGAAGGATCTTGGTGCCACGGTCGTTGCCGATCCGGCCGCGGCTGCGCCGGGAACCGCGCATTGATCCATTGCGGCCGGATGTGCAACGTCAGTATGGTTCAAGCATGGGCACTGTGTGCGCACCCGGCTCCCGGTCACGCAGGTCATTGCGGCGATCGCGGCCTGCGTGATGGCGGGCGTTGCCTTGCCCGCGCGCGCGCAGGACATCGAGCCGCGCGCCCATTCCAATGCACCCATCGGCGTCAATTTCCTGATTGCGGGCTACGCCTATACGCAGGGCGGACTTGCGTTCGATTCCGCGTCGCCCATCAGCCAACCCGATCTCAATTCGTCGACCGAGGTCGTCGCCTACGCGAGGGTGCTGGATCTATGGGGGATGTCGGCCAAGTTCGACGCAACAGTTCCCTACACCTGGCTCGAGGGATCGGCCAAATTCGATCAAATTCTATGTCAGCAGCGGTGTGGCGGCGCGCACCGACAACAACTATGACTTGGTCGGCATCGCGTGGCAGTATCGCAGGGGCGGTGGGCTGTAGAGAACCATAATGGAGGCAGTCATGCACACAGGTATCTCCCCGGCGGTGCCCTTTTCCGCGCTGGATCACGGGCTGCCGCAATGACCGCGCTCGCCATTGCTGCCATCGTCCTGGCGTGCGTGTTCGGCAGCGCGGTCGCAGGCCGGGCCCTTAGGCGGCACCTGCCCGAGCACCATCTCAACGACCCGTCGAAGGACACCGTGAAACTGGCGCTTGGCGTGGTCGCCACCATGTCGGCACTGGTGCTGGGCCTGATGGTGTCTTCGGCCAAGAGCTCGTTCGACCGGGTGGGGGACGAACTGACGCAGGCGGCGGTCGTGGTGGTACAGCTCGACGGTACGCTTGCCACCTATGGCCCGGAGACGGTCGAAATCCGCCGCGTGTTGCGCAAGAACTTTCAGCGGGTGGTCGAGGCCTTGGTCGCGCACGACGCGGCCCAGATAAGTCAAATGGGCGCGCCAACGGCGGGAAGTCGCATCGAGGACGTCGCCGCCGGCATTCGCGCGCTGGTACCGCGCAACGATGAGCAGAAAGACCTGCGCTCGAAGGCGCTGACCCTGATTGATGCAGTGAGCGCCAATCGATTGCGGCTGCTGCTGCAGCAGCACGACTCGATCTCGACGCCGCTGCTCGTGGTGGTCGTGGCGTGGCTGACGCTGATCTTCTTCGGCTTCGGGCTCCTTGCACCGCCTCGCAATGGAACGGTGGTCACGGCGCTGTTCCTGGGCGCCTTGTCGGTTTCCGGCGCGATCTTCATCGTTCTCGAGATGGACGAGCCGCTGACAGGCATGGTGCGGGTATCCCAGGCGCCGATGCGCACGGCGCTTGCGATCCTCGGCAAGGATTGAGGGCGGTGGCTTGCTGCCAGGTAGCCGGACCCTGGTTGTTGTTGGCAGCGAGCGTTCGAGGAGCGGATCGCCGATGAATATTGATGTCAAGGGAAAGCGCGTTGTCGTTGCCGGCGGCAGCCGCGGCATCGGCCGCTCGATTGCATTGACGTTGGCCGCGGCCGGGGCCAACGTCTCGATCTGCGCGCGCGGTGCGCAGGCACTGGAGGCCACGCGTGCCGAGCTTGCCGCGCATGGCGGCGTAGCGCACGCAGGTAAATGCGATCTCGCGGATGAACCGTCGATCAAGGCGTATATCGCGCAGGCCGCCGCCGCGCTCGGCGGCATCGACGTGCTGGTGAACAACGCCACCGGCTACGGCATGGCCGACGACGAAGCGAGCTGGGTCGCGAGCCTGTCCATCGACCTGCTTGCGGTCGTGCGCGCATCGCGCGAAGCACTGCCGTTCCTTGAGAAGACGGGCGATGGCGCGATCATCAATATCGCCTCGGGCTCGGGTCTCAATCCGTCCCCGCGCACGCCCGCCTACGGCGCGGCCAAGGCGGCCGTGATTCATTACACGCGCACGCAGGCGGCGGCCCTCGCCATGAAGGGCATCCGCGTCAACTGCGTGGCCCCGGGTTCGATCGAGTTCGACGGTGGCTTCTGGGACAAGCGCAAGACAAGCGAACCGGCGCTCTACAAAACCGTACTTGCATCGATGCCCGCCGGGCGCCTGGGCCGTCCGGAGGAGGTGGCCAGCGTCGTGTTGTTCCTCGCCTCGCCCATGGCCCGCTGGGTGACCGCGCAGGTCATCGGCGTGAACGGGGGGCAGGGGTTCGCGCGGTAGAGGGCGGGACGCTGGTACTCGGGCCGACCAGCCCCGCGGCCAGGGGCCGCACCCGCGCTCTCGCGCTGAGTTCATGGCTACGTCAATCGTGATGCTGCACTGATCAGGGTCCGCAGTACCCGACCGTATGCCGAAACCGGAGATTCACCTAGAATGCATTCGTGGTCATGGGACGCCTTTCGCGCAGTGCGTTGATCCTGGTTCCGAAACCGTCGACCGGACTCGCATCGACGCGCGTATGGCCTGTGCGAGCCCTTGATTGCGCTTTCGCTGTCCTTCTGGCGCACACACTGCTCAACGTTGCCCAGCCCCAGGCGCAGGGGATGGGTCAGCCCACCATGCCTGAAGGCATGTCTCCCGCCGTGTGCGAGCAACTCGCGAACATGCCGAATCCCCCGATTTCGGTGGCGGCCTGCAAGTCGATGATGGGATTGGCGGCGGGCCTCGAAGCGGGGGCCGGTGACCCGAGCGTGTACCGCCCCGGCGATGATGCTTTGACCTGTCCGCAGATATTCGGTGAATTGCAGTCGATGGCCGGTGTCGGCATCACAGACGCCACCGCCGCCCAAGCGGAATCCGTGGTGAAGGAC
>JANNKR010000082.1:0-4328 GCA_031396395.1 Betaproteobacteria bacterium | reverse complement strand
GCTCCTGATCCGCGCCGTGAACCGCGGTGACACGCTCGTCACTGACCTGCCCCCTATAGCCGTACCAATAGTCGGTTCGGAAATCCGGTTTCAAGATTAAGCCGTTCCTTCTACTTTCGGTAGCGCGGCATCAGTGGTCTGCTGTCGACGTCGCGCCGCCGGCGCGACGGCAGCGTGCTGCGCGCCGACGAGGTGGCGGCGTTGCGCGGGACGCTGCAGTTGGTGGGCGTCGAATGGCAGGCCTTGCGCTGGGACGCGCTGCAGCGCGAGCCCGGCCGCGCGAAGACGCCTCCACTCTTGAGGTCAGAACACCGCGCGGGCCCGGGCCCATAGCTGCCGAAGGCGGCGCGCGCGATCCTCCAGCATGAAGGAGCCGGCCAGCGCGAGCAGACCCGACACCAGGCCCGTCAGCAGCGCCTCGCCGTACTCGAAGCCGAAGCGGCCAGGATGAGACCACGCGTCGGCGAGCGCCGTCAGTCCCCCTACCAGCAGGGCGTTGCCGTAACGGTGCGTGAAGTACCTCCCGGGTGGCGTAAACGTGAGCAACAGCGCCAGAACGCCGGTGGCTAGGCCGGTCTGCAGCGCAATCTTCCAGTGCACGGCGCTCACCAGGTTGGCGAAGCTTGGAGCGGACATGCAGGTCATGCACGCGCAGGTGGGCTGCCACAAGCGTTCCAGGAAAACCCGTGCGCGAAGCTTCCAGCCCATGACGTCCATCTGCGGCCTCCAACCGATGGTCGCGTGCCCGCGACAATCCTTACATTTTGCACGCCAAGCCATCGCCCCGCCCGGTTCCCCCCGTGGGAGGCCGCCGACCTTCGATGCCTGGCCCGCACTGCCGGTGTCTCCACGCTCCGCCACGTGCGTCGGAAACGACTACCCCGCGGCGACCGGCAACTCGCCGCGTACGACCGTGCGCCGCACCACGCGCGGTTCGGTCGCCGTGTCATATTCCGTGCCGCGATGCACCGTGGCGCGGTTGTCCCACATCACGAGGTCACCCGGCCGCCAGATGTACTCGTAGACGAAACGCGGCTCGGTGCAGTGGTTCATGATGCGCTCGAAGAGGCCGCGACTGGCCAGTGGTGGTAGGCCGACGAATTCCTGGCCGTGGCTGCCGAGGTACAACGCGCGGCGGCCCGTGGGCCGATGCAGGCGCACCAGCGGGTGCTCGACGGGCGGCGCGGCCAGGCGCTGCGCGTCGGTCATGCCCGCGTAGCCTGCCTTGAGGCGCGACACGTGCAGGTCGTGCAGGACGCGCAGTGTCGGGAAGCGCTCGCGCTCGGCGGCGCCCAGCGCCTCGTAGGCACCGATCATGTCGGCGAACAGCGTATGGCCGCCTGTGGCGGGTACCTGTTCGGCGTAAAGCAGCGTAGCGAGCGCAGGTGTCTGCTGGAACGAGCCGTCGCTGCGCCAGAACAGCGTGCCGAGGTCGGGATGGATGGCGTTGGGTTTGCCGTCCGGACCGATATTCGAAAGCTCGAAGATCTCCGGATGCTGTGCCTTGTGGTACTCGTTCAGAACGTGGATCTCGGGCTCGCCGAATTCGCGAGTGAACGCGACGTGGGCGGCGGGCGACAACTTCTGGCCGCGGACCAGCAACAGGCGGTGGCGGCCGAAGGCGTCGCGCAGCGCCTGTGCAATCGGTGGCGCGAGCGGGTGCGCGATGTCGACCCCGCGCGCTTCGATGCCGAAGTCGCCATGGAGCGGATGCAACTCGAGACCAGCGTGCAGGCGGGTGCCATGCGCGATCCTCCATGCGGTGTCGTGGGCGGAAGCGGGTTCGGGGCGCCGGCTGAACGATACGCGTCATCCTACCAAGTTCATTTTCCCGTGCCAGCTTTGAGCCTCAGGGTGCCGGCGCCTCCGATCCCGCACCCGGTGCGTGCAGTTCCGCTAACGCGCAACGCCGGTGAAGGGTTGAAGGCGGTCGATCGCGCAGTCGCCCTGGATAGCGAGAAGCCTGCGAGTCGGCAGGCGGAAGTGACGAGCCTGTATCGTATCGGGTGAGTGAACCCACTTTCGCATCGATTCTGCGTTGCGCCGATGATGGAACGGTGCGATTGACGAGCACTGGCGTGGCTTTCCAGCGGGTCGTGTGCACTACGTGTGCAGTGACCATTTGCAGTGCGATCAGGGGCGCTTAAGCTGCGTTTGGCCGGTGATGCCGTTGCGTAGCACAAGTGTGCTACAATCCATTTTCACTCGGAGCCCAGCGATGTCCACCACCACCATTCGCCTGCCGCAGGACCTCAAGGAACGCATCGCGCGTGCAGCAGAGCGCGCGGGAACGACCGCGCATAGTTTCATACTGGAAGCGATCGCCGAGAAGGCTGAAGAAGAAGAGCGCCGGGCCGAGTTCCAGGATACCGCCGAGCAACGGTACGCCGGGATTGTCGCCTCCGGCAAGACAGTGCCATGGAACGAAATGCGGCGCTATCTTGAGCAACGGATTGCCGGTGCCAAGATCGCCAGACCGAAGCCGCGAACGCTTGCGCGATAGCAATGTCACGCATCGAGCTCGCACCAGAAGTTGGAGACGATCTCGACCGCATCCTGGAACACATACTTGCGCATGACGGGAAAGACGCGCAGGCACGACTGCACGACATCATCAAGGCTATCGATGTGCTGGAGCGAAACCCGTTGATCGGTCGACCTGTCCGGGCGGAGTTGCGGGAACTGGTCATCGGGCGCCATGCGCGCGGCTATGTCGCGCTGTATCGATACGTCGCGCAAATTGATGTGGTGTTGGTGCTTGCTATCCGCGGTCAGAAGGAGGCGGGGTACGCAAGAACCGAGACTTGAGCGGAACTGCGACCTCCATGTCGGATGCAGCGTACGGGTCAAACATCGTATGGGCTGGATGAACTCCCTTTCGCATCGATTCTGTGCTGCGCCCATGATGGACTGGACCGACCGGCACTGCCGGTTCTTCCTGCGCCAGATCTCCCGTCACGCGCGTCTCTACACCGAAATGGTGACTGCGCCGGCGCTGATCCACGGCGACGTGCCGCGCCACCTCGACTTCGACGCGGCCGAGCATCCAGTGGCGCTGCAACTGGGCGGCAGCGACCCGCGCGAACTGGCGCACGCGGCGAAACTGGGCGAGCGCTGGGGCTACGACGAGATCAATCTCAACTGCGGTTGCCCGTCGGAACGTGTGCAAAGCGGCAGTTTCGGCGCGTGCCTGATGGCCGAGCCGGCGCTGGTGGCGGATTGCGTGAAGGCGATGCGCGATGCGGTGGCACTGCCGGTCACCATCAAGCATCGCATTGGCCTCGACGCCAATGACGACTACGGCTTCGTCCGCGACTTCGTTGGTACCGTGGCCGCGGCTGGCAGCGAGGTCTTCATCGTTCACGCGCGCAACGCGGTGCTGAAGGGGCTGTCGCCGAAGGAAAACCGCGAGGTGCCGCGTTTGCGCTACGACGTCGTACATCGCCTGAAGCGCGAGTTCCCGGGGCTGACCATCGTGCTCAATGGCGGGATCACCGACTGGACGGCGATCGAACGCGAACTGGCCGCGGTCGACGGCGTGATGCTCGGACGCACTGCGTATCACGACCCGATGGTGCTGGCGCTGGTCGACTGGCGACTGTTCGGCATCGAGACGCAGCCACCGACGCGCGAGAAAGTCCTGCGCATGATGGTGCCGTATGTGGATGCGCAGCGCGCTCGCGGGGTGCCGCTGCGTTCGATCGCGCGACACATGCTGGGGCTCTATCACGGCATGCCGGGCGGGCGCCGCTTCCGCCAGATCCTCTCCGACGCCACGCGCCTGCGCGACGCAACGTCGGCACTGCTGCTCGAAGCGCTGCTGGAAGTGGAGCCGGCGCTGGCGGACCTGGACTAGCGATTACTCAGTGGTGCTTGCGGGGGTGCTTGCGTTCTGGTGGGGCTGAAGCATTCGGCGTCCTCGGCACTTCGGGTTCGGCGTCCTCCGCGCCACCTGGCATCGCGCGCAGGAACCGGTCGGGCGCAATTTCGATGAAGATCGACGTGGCGACGAACAGCACGACGTAGAACAGCGCGCTGTAGTGGCCAAGGAACACGAAGAATCCGGTATAGGTGGCCATCAGGACCACGATCCAGCGAAGAAATACCAGGGCGAAGCGGCGCTTCAGTCGCAACTGATCGGGTGTCTGCGTGCGCAGTGCGCGATAGAGTCCGAAGCCGGACCAGCACGCCGCCGCCAGCTGCAGCGCAATACCGATGTGCAGGCCGCGATCGGCGAGCATCTCGCGCCAATCCGCGCCACCGGGGGCGAGCATGAAGATCAGCGGCACGCCAAGCGGAACGGCAACCACCGCGATGATCATCAGGCC
>JANNKR010000071.1:0-31118 GCA_031396395.1 Betaproteobacteria bacterium | reverse complement strand
TCAAGGAAAGCAAGGCCGGACTCGTCAAGGGCAAGGCCGACGCCAAGGTCGACCGCGTGGTAGCCGATACGCGCCAGGACGCGGCAGTGAAGCAGTCCGATGCGCGTCAGGAAGCCAGCGTCGAGAAACGTGATGCCGACTACAAGGTTGCGCTTGAAAAGTGCGACGTCCTTGCGGGCGCGGTGAAGGACTCATGCGTCAGCGCCGCCAAGGTGCAATACGGCAAGTCCTGAGTTCGCTGCAATGACCGGTCGCCTCTGGCGACGGGTTCTGGTTCAATGGGTTGGATAGTTTGGCCGGGGTGCTCAATACCCCGGCCATTTTTTGTCCGGTGCCCGGACGCGGCACGCACCATGGCGGAAGTGCCCGGACGGCTCGCCTCCACTTGCCACGATAGTAAGATGACGCCACCTGCAACCAGCGCTCCGATGGCCGGACGGTGGTGCGCCCACTCCAATGAGGTGACGTCACGTGAGCAACGTGGACATGCAGTCCTGCCTCTTCGTCATCTTCGGCGCGACCGGCGATCTGATGGACCGCAAGCTGCTTCCCGCGCTGTACCAGCTGATGAACGACGGGCTGCTGCCTGCCGGGTGCCAGATCCTGGGCGTCGGCCGCGATGAAACGTTGACCGACGAGCGCTTACGCGCGCAGGCGCTGGCCGCCCTGGAAGAGGCCGGGTTGCCAGGCGTGCAAAAGCTGCGGCGTTGGTGCGGTACCTGTCTCCACTACCAGGGCATTGGCGCGGGCAGCGCCGCCGACTATGCGCGGCTTGGCGCGCGCATGGCGGAACTCGAAACGGCGCGTGGCTTGCACGGCAATCGCGTCCTGTACCTGGCGCTTCCGCCGGCGGCGTTCCCTGGGACGATTCAAGCGCTGGGGCAGGGTGGCCTGAATCGCAGCGGCGGATGGACGCGCCTGGTGATCGAAAAACCATTCGGCCGCGATCTGGCCTCGGCGCAGCAGCTCAACGCAATGGTGCACCAATACTTCGCCGAGGAGCAGGTCTACCGCATCGACCACTACCTCGGCAAGGAGTCGGTGCAGAACCTGCTGGCGTTCCGCTTTGGCAACGCGTTGTTCGAATCCGCATGGAATCGCGATCACATCCGCAGCGTGCAGATTACCGTGGCCGAGGACCTCGGCATTGAGCAGCGCGCGCGCTATTACGAGGATGCCGGCGCGCTGCGCGACATGGTGCAGAACCACCTTACCCAATTGCTCACGCTCACCGCGATGGAAGTGCCCGCGGCATTCGAGGCCGACAGCATCCGCTTCGAAAAGGTGAAGGTGCTGCGCAGCGTTGCGCCGATCCGCGACGACGCTGTGGTGTTCGGCCAATACGGGCCTGGCACCGTCAAGCGCAGGAAGCTGGCCGGGTATCGGCAGGAACGCGGCGTGGCGCCGCAGTCGGACGCCGAAACCTTCGTGGCGCTGCAACTCGAGATCGACAACTGGCGCTGGCAGGGCGTGCCGTTTTATCTATGCACCGGCAAGCGGCTCGCCCGGCGGGTCACCGAGATCACGATCAACTTCCGCAGCCCGCCGGTGGCGCTGTTCCGCGCGCTCGACGGCTGTGCCACGCGCTCCAACGTGCTGGTGATCACGCTGCAGCCCGACGAGGGCTTCGACCTGTCGTTCGAGGTGAAGTCGCCCGGCGACCGGTTCACGCTGCAGACGCAGCACATGGAGTTTCGGTACGCTGAAGCCTTTGGCGAACCCCTGTCAGCCGGCTACGAAACGCTGCTGCGGGATGTCGTGGAAGGCGATCTCACCTTGTTCGTGCACGGTGACGAGGCCGAGGCATCGTGGCGCCTCTACACGCCGCTGCTGCATCGGCACTGGCCGCTCCACATCTATCCCTCAGGCAGCGCGGGTCCTGAGGCAGCGGACCGTTTGATGCATCCGGAATCACCGTCCCGGTAGATGCCCCCATCCACGCCCTGGTTCGGCTGCGTGCGGTGTCGCACAGACGGCAAGCGGTGGTTCGACTAAGGTTCGTTTGAGTCCGTCCAGGGAGACATGAATGAACGCAATGAAGATGGTGGGAATCGTGCTGCTCGTCGGCGGCATCCTCGGCCTGGTATACGGCGGCTTCACCTATACCAAGGAAACGCACGAGACCAAGATCGGGCCGCTGACGTTGTCGGTAACCGACAAGGAAACGGTCAATGTGCCGATCTGGGCTGGCGTAGGCGCCATCGTGCTTGGCGGGGTGCTGTTGGTCGTCGGCAGCAAAAAGGGCTGACCGCCGCCAACTGACGCGGTGCGGTCAATGCCGCGCCGCTTACCACGCGTGAGTGGCGGTAACCCGTGTTGCCGCCGTGTCCTGGCGATACTGCACATCGAACAGCAGGCGGCTGAGTTCCTTCCGGACGACGGCGTAGCATTCGCAGGCGTGTGCCTCCAGGCCGGACCGTTTGAGCACCGAAATGTGCCCACGTCGATAGCTGATCAATCCGGCGCGCTGCAGGTTCCCGGCGGCTTCGGTGATGCCCTCGCGGCGCACGCCGAGCGCGCTGGCGATCAGGTCCTGTGTCATCACCAATTCGTTCGACGGCAGGCGATCCAGCGTCTGTAGCAGCCATCGTGACAGCTGCTGCTCGATGGCGTGATGCCGGTTGCATACCGCGGTCTGGCACATCTGCGTGACCAGCGCCTGCGTGTAGCGCAGCAGCATGCGCTGCATCAAACCGCCACGATTGAATTCCTCCTTCAGCAATTTTCCCGACAGCCGGTACCCGTGCCCTGCCGTCTGCACGACCGCCGAACTGGGCGTGGTATCACCGCCCATGAACAAGGCAATGCCCAGCATGCCTTCGTTGCCCACGCCCGCGATCTCGGCCGACAGGCCGGACTCGATGATGTAGAGCATCGACACGATGGAAGTGGTGGGAAAGTAGACATGGCGCAACTGGCCACCGGGCTCATAGAGTGTTTCGCCGAGCAGCATCGGGACCAGTTCCAGATGGGGCGCGACGCGCTCGAATTCCGCCGGGGGCAGCGCGGCGAGCAGGTGGTTCTGGTTCGGGCTGTGGGGTGTCGACATGGCGATGGCTCTATGCGCGGCGCGCTAGTGGCTGACGGTGACTTCGAGCCCGATGCCGCGATAGCCGGTGAAGCGCCCGGACTGGTCGAACATCGGCTCGCCGCTGACCCGGAACTGCTGCTGCGAGCCATCGACATTGACGCGGCTGAACATGAAATCGAGGAATGGCTGGCGGGCCGTTATTTTGGCATGCAGGGCGATGCGTTCCGCTTCATTCCAGCCCTCCATCGTGTCGATGCGGCCTTCGCCTTCGAAGCTATCGACCCGCAATCCGAGCATTTCAAGCACGGGGCCGGAAACCTTGGTGAAGTTACCCGCGCTGTCCTGTTCCCAGTACCAGTCGGATGCAAGTTCCGCCAGGCTCTTGAAGCGCGCTTCGCTTTCGCGCAATTCGGCGGTGCGCTCCAGCACGGTCTGTTCCAAAACTTCGTTGGACTGTTCGAGCGCCTTGTACAGGAGCCGCACTTCCAGCATGTTGTGGATGCGCGTCTTGACTTCGAGCAGGTCAAACGGCTTGCTGATGAAATCCTTGGCACCGGCCTGCAGCGCCCGCAACTTGTGGCCAGGTTGGGCGGTGAGCACGATCACGGGGAGGTAGGCGTCGGCAACGCTGGTCTTGAGCCCCGCCATCACCTGGAACCCGTCCATGCCGGGCATCTGCAGGTCGAGCAGGATCAGGTCGTAGCGATGTTTACGATGCAGCGCGCAGACGTCCTGCGGATTCATCGTCGAGGCTACGTGGGTATAACCGGCTTCGCGCAGCAGTTCCTCGAGCAGGCTTACGTTGGGTTCCTGATCATCGACGATCAGGATACTGGCATTGAGGATGTCCGCCGCGGCGATCATCACGCCTGTTTCCCCGGGGTGGCCTTGGCCGCCTGCGCCTGCCCGAATTGCAGCGCGACATCCAGCGTCTCCATGAACTCGTTGACCTTGATGGGTTTGGTGAGGTAGCGGAAGAAGCCTGCCTCCAGCCCCACCTTGATATCGCGTGGAATCGCGTTGGCGCTGAGTGCGATCACCGGAATATGGGTGGTTGCGGGATCCGCGGCCAGCAGTTTCATGGCCCTGATGCCGCTGATACCGGGTAGATTGATGTCCATCAGGATCACGTCCGGCCGTTCCGCGCGGGCTATGGCGACGCCGCTGATGCCATCCAGCGCCGTCAGCATGCGCAGATCGGGTCGACGCGCGATGAGGTCCTCGACCAGCATCAGGTTGGCGGGGTTGTCCTCGACATACAGGAGCGTTCGCACCGCCGCATTGGCATCGACACGCGTGTCGACGATGGGGGCCGGCTTCGCCGCGCGCGACTGCGTTTCCGTCGTCAGGTCCATTTCGATCCAGAACACGCTGCCCACGCCGACGGTGCTCTCGACGCCGATGATGCCGCCCATCCTTTCGATCAGGCGCTTGCTCACCACGAGTCCGATGCCGGTGCCTTCCTCGACGGTGGCCTCCTGCCCGAGCCGATTGAATGGCTGGAAGAGCTGCCTGATCTGGTCGGGTGTCAAGCCCTCGCCGCTGTCGGTGACGCAGATGCGAATGCGCGCCGGTGGATGTTCGATGCAGTCCACGACAACCGTGCCACCCTGCCGGTTGTACTTGATCGCATTGGAAAGCAGGTTGATCAGCACCTGCTTGACCCGCGTGCGGTCAGCCCTGACGAAGTACGAATTGTCGAAATGAGGAAAGGACACGCTGATATCGCGCTTGCGCGCCTGCGGCTCGATCATGGCCTGGCATTCGCGCACGACTTCGGTCAGCGAAATCGGTTCGAGGGACAGCAGCAGCGTGCCGGATTCGATCTGCGCGAGGTCCAGGATTTCATTGATCAGTTCAAGCAGGTACCAGCCCGCCTTGAGGATCTGGTCGATGCTTCGCTTCTGCGACGGGGTCGGCACCGGCGTGCCGGAATCCATCAGCTGCGCGAAGCCCAGGATGGCGGAAAGTGGCGTGCGCAGCTCATGGCTCATGCTGGAAAGGAAATCCGATTTGGCCAGGTTGGCGCTTTCGGCCAGGGCCATGGCCCGTTGCAGGTCTACTTCGACCCGCTTGCGTACCGAATTGTCGGTGCCGATCAGCAGGTAGCCGATGATGACGTCGGCATCGTCGCGCAGCGCCGTGATCGACACGATGGCCGGGAAGCGGCTGCCGTCCTTGCAGATGTACGTCAGTTCGTAGTTGTCCTCGATACCGCGCGAGGCCTTGAACGCCAGTGCTTCGAAGCCCGGTGCAATGGTGGTCCCGAGTTCGGCGCTCAACGCCCGCGCGCGCGCGCTGACTTCCTCGGGATCGTGGATATCGCTGGGGTTGATCCGGTTGACGACTTCATCCGCCTTGTAGCCCAGCATCCGCTCGGCGCCGATATTGAACAGCTGGATGATGCCTTTCTCGTCGGTCGCGATGATCGAGAAATTGGCGCTGGTCAGGATGGCATTTTGCAGCGCGCCGGTCTTGAGCAGTGCTTCCTGGCGGCGTACTTCGGTGACGCGGGCCGACTTGCCGGCATCGTCGAGGCCGGAGGAATCGTTACCTGTTGCTGGCATGGCCGACTTTCACTGGGAGCATGTAACGACGAAAGGCCAGATGCGCATGGCAGGGTTGACGCTGCGCCACTCCCGCCACGGCATGAAAGTATCTACCGTCCGGCAGGCTTGCGTCTGTGCGCAAACACACATAGTGCCCCGGCCCGGCCTGGGCAGTGGGCTTGAGACCCCACGCCGCGGCGTGGGGACGAGACTGCCGCAGGACCAGCGCAACGGGCCGTTGCAGGTGCCCCGGCCCGTTGCCGCGTGTCCGCAGCTGCGCGGACGGAGCCGCTATCCCTTCGGCTTGCGATTGTCTTCGTCGCGCTTCAGCTCGTCGGCATCCTTCTTCTTGTCGTCGGGCTTGCCGCTGCCGCGCTGCTGGTCGGGGCTGCGCGGCGCCGCGCCGGGCGCGGGCTGCGGTTGTGGCGCAGCGGATTGCGGGGCGGCCACCGGCGCACGCTGGTCGGGTTGCCGGGTGCCGGCGGCAGGCGGCGATTGAACGGGCGGTGCCATTTGCCGCGCCGCCGGTGCGGCCGGTGCAGGCGGAGCTGCGATCGATGGCGCGGGTCGTGCGGGTTGCGATTGCGGCGGCATCACGGAGGGTGCCGGCGGAGCAGACGGCGGCGGCATGGACCGGGATTCAGGGGCGCGTTGGGGTTGGGGCGGCGTTGCTGCCGGTTGTGTGCGTGGTTGGCCACCACCACGCTGTTCGGCATTGTTGCGTGGTGCGTCGTTGCCGCGTTGCTCCTGCGGCGCAGCTTGCGCTGGTGCGACCTGCCGTGGCGCAGCTTGGGGGGCGACGGCTGGCGGCGGCGAGGCCGCCGGCGGCGCAGCTTGCCGTGGCGCGGCCTGCGCGGGCGCCGTTGGCGCCGGCATGCCTGCGGCTGCGGGCGGCGCGGCGACTTGTCCACGCTGACCCTCGTTGCCGCGCTGATCCTGCCTGCCGCGTTGTTCCGGCGGCATCGCTACGGGTTGGGGCGGCGTGGCCATCGGCGGCGCAGCGTTTGGTGCTGGTGCCGCCGCCACCGGCGCACCGATGCGATTGCGGTCGTCGGATCTGCCGCGGGCATCGTTGGTCCGGCCATCGGCTGCGGCTGCGGGAGGAGCAGCCGTCGGTGCCGCGACCTGGGTGGGTGCAACAACCCTGACCACAGGGGCAGGTGCCGCCGCAGCCGGCTTCAGTTGCCGGCGTGCATTGTCATCGAGCGGCTGGCCCGGCTTGGCGGCAAGCTGCTGCTGCTGGGCAGCGAAGCCGACGGCGGCGGCCGGAGGCGCGCTGCGGGCGACGACCGCCCGTTCGAAGGTACGTTGCGGCGGTTGATCGCCGGGACGAGCCGCGCCACGCACGCTGGTCTGCGTCGGCGCCACGAAGGGCATCACGGCAACGGGCGCCGTGGCAACTTCTTCCCGCGACACGCGCACCACCGACCTGGACACCGGCTGCGATTGCACGAACACGGTCGTCGGCACCGCAACAACGGCGCCGGGTACGCGCTGGTTGGCGTAGACGACATTGGTCACGTTGGTGTTGTTGTAGTAGTTGTTGATGACGGTATTGTTGATCACCGTGTTGCTGCGGTTGACGTTTTCGAAATAGCCGCGGCTCACCACATAGGACGGACGATAGACATCGCGCGGTCCGAGCGGAAACCAGGCGACACCGCCGACGTTGCCGCTGGAGATCGACAGCTGGAAATTGTTGCCACCCACGAACGCCACCAGCGCCGGCGCGTAGTACGCGTTGCTGCGCACGGGACCCGGCACCCAGCCCCAGGTGCCGCCGAGATTGGCCCAGCGGCCATAGTGGGAAACGGCGAAGCCCCAGGGCGCGTCATCCACCCACGTCCAGCCCCACGGGTCGACCCAGGTCCAATGACCGTCGCGGTAGGGCGCCCAGCCGGCGGCGACGCGGGTCGGGACCCAGACGTTGCCGTAGGATGCATCCACACGCCAGGTGCCGTTGGCATCGAGGTCCTGATAGCCGACGACGTCCCGCGATACATAGCGGGCCGAGGCCGAACTGTCGTAGCTGCGGTCACGGGCGCTGGCCCAGCGGTCGAAGTCGTCGACGCGGGGCATGTCGACGTACTCATATTCACGCAGACCCGTGCCGGTGAACCGGTAAGGCTGGCGCGAGTCGATCACATACGAGGCGCCTTCGCCGTACACCTCGCCCTGGCCCCTGCGCACTACGATGGTCGTGGCGCTGCCATCAGGTTCGACAGTGATCCGATAGTCGCCGGGTTGGCGCACGGTGAACGCGAGGTTCGGCGTGTCGACCTCGAACACCTGGTTGGCGTCGAGGCGACGCACGCGGACGCCGAGCGTGCCCTGCGTCAATTGCAGTTGCGTGATTCGATCGTCGAGATTCAGCACGGACAAGCCGGTGCCGGCGCTCATCCGAATCATCGCGCCGCCGACCTGGATCTCGGCGCGGGCGCCAGCGTCCGCCCACAGGCGATCGCCGGTGGTCAGCGGACGATTGATCGTGGATTGCACCCAGTCGTCCTCGCCGGCAGGGGAAAAACTCACCGCGCCATTGATGTAGCCCAGGCGCGCCACGCGCGAAGGCGGGTCCGCGCTGGCAACGGCGCTGACGGCCATCAGTGCAATGGCGGCGACCAGGGCAAGCTTGCGCAACTTGAAAGGTTCGGTGTGCATGAGTATTCCTTGTATTCGGGATTCGAACGCGATGCGGAAGACCTGCATCAGCGGGATGACACGTGAAATACGCGTTCTACGTTCCTGCCAATAACGGCGCAGCGAAGGCATTCGTTGACCACCTGGGCAATCATGGCGACACAATGCGGCAGCCGCCAGTGCGCATCGACGCCATTTTCCTGTAGGACATCGCCGCTATGGAATCCCGGCGCAGCGCGCTCTGTACGTTAGCGAACAGACGATTTCACCGCCACCCGCTAGCCTCATTGGCTGCCCACGTGCCGATGATCCATCGATTGATTCATCGATTGCGCGGCGTTCCTGCAACGAAGAAGGAATCCCGAGTTGGATGCGCGCAAGCGGACGCTCTTTGAACGATTGCTCGCGGTGACGGCGCCGTTCCGCCGCACCGAAATGCTCGTCCGATACCCGGATGAAGAGCCGCCTTTGCGCGCCGAACTCTTCAGCGCCGACCAGATGGAGCAGCACGGCAAGAAGCTTGCTGTTGCCCACCGGTTGGCGTCCGGGCGCGCCCCCGATCAGCTCCTGTCGCGCCTGGCGGAAAACGAGAAGGTGCTGGTCGATGTCTGCGCGTTGATGACCTCGGTCGTCGCCGCGAATCGTCGCGTCACGCCCGCTGCCGAATGGCTGCTTGACAACTTCTACCTGGTCGAAGAGCAGATTCGAACGGCCAAGCGGCATCTCCCGAAAGGCTACAGCCGCGAGTTGCCGCGGCTCGCGCATGGTCCATCGGCCGGTTTGCCACGCGTCTACGACCTTGCATTCGAGGCGATCGCGCATGGCGACGGCAGGGTTGATGCGGAGAGCCTGTCCCGCTTCGTGGCGGCGTACCAGACGGCGGCGCCGCTCAAGCTGGGTGAGCTGTGGGCCATCCCCATCATGCTGCGGCTGGCGCTGATCGAAAATCTGCGGCGCGTCGGTGTCCGCATTGCCGCCGGTACGGTCGACCGCAACCGTGCGCATGCGTGGGCCGACCAGATGATGAGCGTCGCCGAGAGCGATCCCAACAGTCTGATCCTGGTGCTCGCGGACATGGCGCGCTCGAATCCGCCCATGGTGAGTTCGTTCGTGGCCGAGCTGGCCCGCCGGTTGCAGGGCCAAAGCGCCGCGTTGGCGTTGCCGCTGACCTGGATCGAACAACGGCTGGCGGAGTCGGGCTTCTCGATCGAGCAACTGGTGCAACGGGAAACGCAGGATCAGGCCGGGGTCCAGCTCTCGATCAGCAACACCATCGGCAGCCTGCGCTTCCTGGGGGCGATGGATTGGCGTGATTTCGTCGAGGCCATCAGCATCGTCGAGCAGAAATTGCGGGAGGATCCTGGCGGACTCTATGGCCGGATGGATTTTTCGACCCGGGATCGGTACCGCCACGTGGTGGAAGAAATTGCGAAGGGCAGCCACCTCTCCGAAGCCGAGGTCGCGCGCAAGGCGATCCAGCTTGCCTATGAGGCGACCGCCGATCATGACGGCTACGACGGCGATGATGTGCGCGCCGCGCACGTCGGGTTCTACCTGGTCGACAAGGGCCGCCCGCAACTCGAACGCGCGACCGAAATGCGCGTTGCCGCGGTTCAGGCGCTCGGTCGGGCGGGGCGGCGGATGCCGCTGCCGCTCTACCTCGGCGGTATCGCGCTCGTGGCCGCAGGTGTCACCGCGCCATTGCTGGCGGTGGCGCACGGTGGCGGCATCGCCGGTCCGGGCCTGGTGCTGCTCGGTGGGCTACTGCTGCTGACCACCAGCCAACTCGCCCTGGGCATGGTGAACTGGCTGGTGACGTTGGCGGTGACGCCACGACGGTTGCCGCGGATGGAATTTTCCGGCGGTATCCCGCCGGAGTCGCGGACGTTGGTGGTGGTGCCGACGATGCTGGGAAGCGCGGAAGGCATCGAGCGTCTCATCGAGGCACTGGAGGTCCGCTTCCTCGCCAATCGCGACGAGCACCTTCACTTCGGGCTCCTGACCGATTGGCTGGACGCCTCAACGGAGACGGTACCCGCTGATGCGGCGCTGATTTTGCATGCACAGAGCGGCATCGAGGAGCTGAACAGGAAATACAGGCGTCCGCGCGGGCCTGATACGGGCGGGACCACCGGCGACATCTTCTTCCTGTTTCACCGCCCGCGTCGCTGGAACCCGCAGGAACGCGTGTGGATGGGGTATGAGCGCAAGCGCGGCAAGCTGGCCGACCTCAATGCGTTCCTGCGTGGCCGTGGCAGCGACCGCTTCGCCCTGATCGTCGGCGATACCGCGGAATTGTCGAACGTACGGTACGTGATCACGCTGGACACCGACACGCAACTGCCGCGCGATTCCGCGCGACAGTTCGTTGGCGTCATGGCGCACCCGCTCAATCGCGCGCGCTTCGACACCGCGGCGAAGTACAAGGGCAGCGAGATGGTGACGGAGGGCTACGGCATCCTGCAGCCGCGGGTGAGCATCAGCCTGCCGGGCGCCAACCGGTCGTGGTATGCGCGACTGCACGGAGGCGATCCCGGTGTGGATCCCTATACGCGTGCCGTCTCCGACGTCTACCAGGACGTGTTCGGCGAAGGTTCCTTCATCGGCAAGGGCATCTACGACATCGACGCCTTCGAGCGCGCCGTCGGCTATCGATTTCCCGAACAACGAATCCTCAGCCACGACCTGCTTGAAGGCTGTTACGCGCGCTCCGCATTGCTCTCCGACGTGCAGCTGTACGAGGACTATCCGTCGACGGTAAGCGCGGACATCGCGCGCCGCCATCGCTGGATTCGCGGCGATTGGCAGCTGGTGGGGTGGCTGCTGCCCTTCGTGCCGGGACCGGAAAAGCGCCGGCTGAGAAATCCGCTGTCGGCGCTTTCTCTGTGGAAGCTGTTCGATAACCTGCGCCGCAGCCTGGTCCCCCCAGGGTTGACGCTGCTGCTGCTGCTGGGGTGGACGGTGTTGCCGCATGACTGGCTGTGGACGCTGGCCGTCATTGCGGTCCTCTGGCTGCCGGCGGCGGGTGCGTGCCTGGTCGATCTGTTACGGAAGCCGGAAGAGGTACTGTGGCGGCAGCACCTCGCCGCCGCCGCGGATGCCGCCGGTCTTCACGCCGCGCAAACAGTGCTTGCGCTCGCCTTTCTCGCTTATGAAGCCACCGTCAATCTCGATGCCATCGCACGCACTGCGTGGCGGATCCTGTTCACGCATCGACGGCTCCTCGAGTGGAATCCATCCATCACTGATGACGCTCCTCGCCTGCGCGTCGACGACGGTGAACACCGCTCGGCCTTGGCGTCGTCCGTCCAATCCATGTGGATTGCGCCGGTCATTGCCATGGGTACGGCAGCCGTGCTGGTTGCCTTTGCTCCACTCGCACTGGCCGGAGCGTGGCCCATCCTGTTGCTGTGGTTCGTCTCGCCGGTCATTGCGTGGTGGTTGAGCCGTCCGCTGGTTCGCCGCGAGGCACGGCTGTCCATGGACCAGTCCGTTTTCCTGCGCAAGCTGGCGCGACGAACCTGGGCGTTCTTCGAAACCTATGTCGGGCCGGACGACCATTGGCTGCCACCGGACAACTTCCAGGAGCATCCGATCGCCAAGATCGCGCATCGAACGTCGCCGACCAACATGGGCCTGGCACTGCTGGCCAACCTCACCGCCCATGACTTCGGCTACATCCCGGCCGGGCAACTGCTCCTGCGCACGGCCAATGCCATCGACACCATGCAGGTGATGGAACGGCACGAGGGGCACTTCTACAATTGGTATGACACGCTGACGTGCAAGCCGCTGCCGCCGCTGTATGTCTCGGCAGTGGACAGCGGCAACCTCGCCGGTCACCTGATGACGCTGCGGCCGGGGCTGCTCGCGCTGGTGGATGAACGCATCCTGGTGTTGCAATCGTTCGAAGGACTGAGCGACACACTTCATGCGCTCACCGACGCCATCGGCGGTGCGGCGCCGGCGCCGCTGCTGCGCCTGCAGCGGGATCTGGAAACTGCCTACGACTCGCGACCCGCGACGATCGCGGCAGCGCGCATCTGGCTTGACCGGTTCGACGCCAATGTCGCCGCGGTCAGTACGTTCTATCCGCACGAGGCTTCCAGCGACGGCGCGGCGCCGGTCAGCGAAGCGACCTTCTGGGCGGATACGCTGGCGCGCCAATGCCGGAACCTGCAGGACGAGCTGGCATGGCTTGCGCCGTGGAGCACATTGCCGGCGCCACCCCGCGGCTTGGCCGACCTGGTCGACGCCTTCGGGATTCCGACATTGCGCCAACTGGTCGGGTTCGCCCATGAAAAGCTGCCGTTGATCGAGCTGCGGCGCCACGCCGACCTCCCGGCGGCCGCTGGCGAATGGCTCGACGCGCTGGCGCGTGCCGTCACCCTCGCCAGCGAGCGCGCTGCCGCGCGGATCGGGCAGATCGAGCGCCTGGCACTCCAATGCGATGAACTCTCGCGCATGGAATACGACTTCCTCTACGACGGGGCGCGGCACCTGCTGGCCATCGGCTACAACGTCGACGAGCGCCGGCGCGATCCGAGCTATTACGACCTGCTCGCCTCGGAGGCGCGATTCACCAGCTTCGTGGCCATCGCGCAGGGACAGATCCCGCAGGAGAACTGGTTTGCGCTGGGGCGCCTCCTCACCACCGCCGGCGGACATCCGGTGCTGCTCTCGTGGAGCGGCTCGATGTTCGAATACATGATGCCGCTGCTGGTGATGCCCACCTACGACAACACCTTGCTCGACCAGACCTGTCGCATGATGGTGGAACGGCAGATCGCGTACGGCAAGCAGCGCGGCGTGCCGTGGGGCATTTCGGAGTCGGGCTACAACGCGGTCGACGCCGGTCTCAACTACCAGTATCGCGCCTTCGGGGTACCTGGCCTCGGGCTGAAGCGCGGGTTGGCCGAGGACCTGGTCGTCACGCCCTATGCGTCGGCGCTGGCGCTGCTGGTGGCGCCGGAGGCGTCGTGCCTAAACCTGCAGCGGCTGGCGGCGGAAGGACTGGCCGGGCGCTTCGGCCTGTATGAGGCCGTCGACTACACCACCGCGCGCATCCAGCGTGGACAGACCAGTGCGGTCGTGCGTTCATTCATGGCGCATCACCAGGGGATGATCCTGCTGGCGCTGGCCCACCTGCTGCTGACGCGGCCGATGCAGCGACGTTTCGAGTCGGATCCGCAGTTCAAGGCCACGCTGCTGCTGCTGCAGGAGCGCCCGCCGAAGACGGCTGCGGTCTACGCGCAACCCGCCGAACTTTCCGCCATTCGCGGCCTTGCCGAGGGACCCGAACCGCCGGTGCGCGTGATCACGAGCCCGAACACGCCGATCCCGGAAGTGCAACTGCTGTCCAATGGCCGCTACCACGTGATGGTCACGAATGCAGGCGGGGGCAGCAGCCGCTGGAAGGACCTCGCCGTCACGCGCTGGCGCGAAGACAGCACCTGCGACAATTGGGGTACGTTCTGCTACATCCGCGATGTCGCAACCGGCGAGTTCTGGTCCGCCGCGCATCAGCCCGCGCTCAAGCGGCCCACGCATTACGAAGCCATCTTCACCGAGGCCCGTGCCGAATTTCGTCGCCACGACAACGACTTCGAAACGCACACCGAGATCGTCGTTTCGCCCGAGGACGATATCGAACTGCGCCGGCTGCGCATCACCAACCGGTCGCGGACACGACGCACGATCGATGTCACGAGCTATGCGGAAGTCGCGCTGGCGCCGGCGGCGGCGGACGCGTTGCACCCTGCCTTTTCCAACCTGTTCGTGCAGACGGAGATCGTCGCGCAGCGGCAGGCCCTGCTGTGCACCCGGCGGCCCCGTTCGCGCGACGAGCATGCGCCGTGGATGTTCCATCTGATGGCGGTCCATGGCACGGTATCGCAGGAAGTTTCCTACGAGACCGACCGCATGGCTTTCATCGGCCGCGGGCGCACCGTCGTCGCGCCGCAGGCCATGGCCGAGGCCGGGCCGCTAGGCGGCAACCAGGGCTCGGTCCTCGATCCCATCGTGGCCATCCGCCATCGCATCACGCTCGACCCCTTGCAAACGGCAACGATCGACATTGCTTCCGGCATTGCCGACACCCGCGACGCCGCGCTGGGTCTCGTGGAAAAGTATCAGGACCGCCACCTTGCGGACCGCGTGTTCGAGCTGGCCTGGACGCACAGCTGGGTGACGCTGCGCCAGATCAATGCCACCGAATCCGACGCGCAGCTGTATGCGCGCCTCGCGGGTTCGGTCATCTATGCCAACGCCTCGCTGCGCGCGGAACCCCATGTGCTGCTGCGCAACCGGCGCGGGCAATCCGGCCTGTGGAGCTACGCGATCTCGGGCGACCTGCCGATCGTGCTGCTGCAGATCGGCGATGCCGAGAACATCGATCTCGTGCGCCGGATGGTGCAGGCCCACGCCTATTGGCGGCTGAAGGGATTGGCGGTGGACCTCGTGATCTGGAATGAGGATCGCGGCGGCTACCGGCAGGTCCTGCAGGAGCAGATCATGGGCCTCGTCGCCGCCGGGGTCGAAGCACATGTGATGGATCGACCGGGCGGAATCTTTGTGCGGCGCGCGGAGCAGATCGCGGACGAAGACCGCATCCTGCTGCAATCCGTGGCCCGCGCCATCATCACCGATCGCCGGGGCAGCCTGGTGGAGCAGGTCACCCGGCGCGGCCCCGCGGAGGTGCGGATCCCACGCCTCGTGCCAACGCGGCCGCGCCGCGCCGACGCACCGGCCGAGCCCCGGCTGGCACGCGAACTGATCCTTGCCAACGGCCTCGGGGGATTCACGCCTGATGGCAGCGAGTACGTCATCACCACCGTGCCCGGAGAGACCACGCCCGCGCCGTGGGCCAACGTGCTGGCCAATCCCGGTTTCGGGACGGTCATATCGGAAAGCGGGCTCGCCTATACGTGGAGCGAGAATGCGCACGAATTCAGGTTGAGTCCGTGGCACAACGATCCCGTAAGCGATGCCAGCGGCGAGGCATTTTTTCTGCGCGACGAGGAGTCCGGCCACTTCTGGTCGCCTGCGGCGCTGCCGGTGCGCGGCACCGGCGCCTATGTCACCCGTCACGGCTTCGGCTACAGCATTTTCGAGCACGAGGAAGACGGCATCCACTCCGAGTTATGCGTGTACGTGGCGATCGACGCAGCGGTCAAGTTCTCGGTGCTGAAGATCCGCAATGCGTCGGGACGGTCGCGCCAACTTTCGGCCACCGGCTATGTGGAGTGGGTGCTGGGCGACCTGCGGCCGAAGACCACGATGCACGTGATCACCGAGACCGACCCCAGGAGCGGCGCGCTGCTGGCGCGCAATTCGTACAACAACGAGTTCCCGGACCGGGTTGCGTTCTTCGATGTCGAGGATCAGGCGCGCAGCGTCACCGGGGACCGCGCCGAATTCATCGGGCGCAATGGCGCGCTGCGCAATCCGGCGGCCATGGCCCGGGCACGCCTTTCCGGCAAGGTCGGTGCGGCGCTCGATCCGTGCGCCGCAATCCAGGTGCCGTTCGAACTGGCGGATGGCGAGGAGCGTGAAATCGTATTCAGGCTCGGCGTGGGACGCAATGCCGCCGACGCCGGCAATCTGGTGCAGCGCTTCCGCACCTCCGGCGCGGCGCGCGGCGCGCTGGAAGCCGTCCACGCGCATTGGTCGCGCACGCTTGGCGCGGTGCAGGTGGACACGCCGGACGCATCGCTCAACGTGCTGGCCAATGGCTGGCTCCTGTACCAGACGGTGGCGTGCCGCATCTGGGCGCGGAGCGGCTACTACCAGTCGGGCGGCGCGTTTGGCTTCCGCGACCAGTTGCAGGACTCGATGGCGCTGGTCCACACCGAGCCCGCGCTGATGCGCGAGCACCTGCTGCGCTGCTCGGGACGGCAGTTCGTGGAAGGCGATGTCCAGCACTGGTGGCATCCACCGTCCGGCCGCGGCGTGCGCACGCATTGTTCGGATGACTATCTCTGGCTGCCGCTGGCGACCGCGCGCTATGTCAAGGCAACCGGCGACCGGAAGGTGCTGGATGAGTCGGTCCACTTCCTGGAAGGCCGCCTGGTCAATGCGGGCGACGACTCGTATTATGACCTGCCTGGGCGATCCGCCACCACGGCTACGCTCTACCAGCACGGTGTGCGCGCGATCCTGCATGGCCTGCAGTTCGGCGCGCACGGCTTGCCGCTGATGGGCTCCGGCGACTGGAACGACGGCATGAACCTCGTCGGCATCAAGGGCACCGGCGAGAGCGTCTGGCTGGGATTCTTCCTGTGCACGGTGTTGCAGCAATTCGCGGAAGTGGCGCTGCTGCAGGGCGATGCGTCGTTCGCGCAGCGTTGCGATGCGGAAGGGGTCAAGCTGCGACAGAACCTAGAGCAGCATGGCTGGGATGGCGAATGGTATCGCCGGGCCTATTTCGATGACGGCTCGCCGCTGGGTTCCGCCGGCAACGTCGAATGCCGTATCGACTCGGTGGCACAGAGCTGGGCGGTGCTGTCGAGCGCCGGCGACCCCGGGCGATCACGCCGGGCGATGCAGGCCGTCGACCAGCACCTCGTGCGTCGCGATCGGGGCTTGATCCAGCTGCTCGATCCGCCGTTCGACCGCTCCGATCTCGATCCCGGCTACATCCGCGGCTACGTGCCGGGGGTCCGCGAGAACGGCGGCCAGTACACGCATGGCGCCATCTGGACGGCGATGGCCTTTGCGGCCATCGGTGAGCGCGAGCGGGCGTGGGAACTGATGCGCATGATCAATCCGGTCAACCATGCCCTCACACCCGCAGGGGTCGCCACCTACAAGGTCGAGCCCTATGTGGTCGCCGCCGACGTGTATGCGCTGGCGCCGCACACCGGGCGCGGCGGATGGAGCTGGTATACAGGTTCCGCCGGGTGGATGTACCGGCTCATCACGGAATCCCTGCTCGGACTCTCGCGAGAAAACAATCGTCTGCGCATTGCGCCGTGCCTTCCCGCCGACTGGACCGCATTCACGATCCGCTATCGATACGGCGAGTCGGTCTATGCAATCGCGATCGCGCAGGTCGTGGTCGGCCCCGGCGAAAAGACAGGCGTGAGACGCTTGACGCTGGATGCCGTCGAGCAACCAGGCGATGCAATTCCGCTGGTCGATGATCACGCCACGCACCAGGTGCGAATCGAGGTTGGCGCGACCGCGCAGTAGTGCCGCCGTGACGGCAAAGTGTGCTGCGATGGACGAGGGCGGGAGAACGGCAGGAAAAGAAAAGGCCCCCGAACGTGATCGTGATCCGGGAGCCTGCATCCATCATTTTCCTTCGAATCCGAAAGATCATGGCGGGCGCATTGGAATTCTGCCGGATCTCTGCGTGGCGCTCCGTGCGCCGTCGCACACTGGCGCCGGGAATACAGGCACTTGGCCCGGATTGCCGCCATTGGGTCGAATGCGGGACCCCAATTATGTGTGCTGCACCGCACACACGGCCGCCGTGACGGTCTAGAATGGCGAAGTACCAACTTGCCAACCAGATCACCGCGCCGGGATGGCATGCGCGGTGCCATTGCACGAGGTGCAGCGTATGGCCGCGCCATCTCGCCACAGCCCGCAGCAGAATCATCTGCTCGCCGCCCTTCCGGCGGCTGACTACGATCGCCTCGCGTCGCATCTGGAACTGATCCCGATGAAGCTCGGCGACGTCCTGTACGAGTCGGGGGACATGCTGCGCCATGTCTATTTCCCCACTACCTGCATCGTGTCGCTGTTGTACGTGATGGAGGATGGCGGCTCCGCCGAGATCGCGGTCGTGGGCAACGAGGGCATCCTTGGCATCTCGCTGTTCATGGGGGGCGACACCACGCCCAGCCGCGCCATCGTCCAAAGCGCCGGCCATGCCTATCGCCTCAAGGCCGAATTGCTCAAGACCGAGTTCGGGCGCTTCGGCCCCACCATGCACCTGTTGCTGCGCTACACGCAGGCACTGATCACCCAGATGGCGCAGACCGCAGTCTGCAACCGGCATCATTCGGTCGACCAGCAACTGTGCCGATGGCTGCTGTTAAGCCTCGATCGACTGGAGTCGAACGAACTCTCCATGACGCAGGAACTGATCGCCAACATGCTGGGCGTGCGCCGCGAGGGCGTCACCGAGGCGGCCGGCAAGTTGCAGGACGCGGGACTGATCCGCTATAGCCGGGGGAAGATCACCGTGCTTGACCGACCGGGGCTGGAGGCGCAGTCCTGCGAGTGCTATCAGGTCGTCAAGACCGAGTTCGATCGCCTGTTGCCGTACGTCGCCAAGTAGGGTCCCGCGCCCGGTCGCCGCACTCCGCACGCCGCGCGTCCGGGTGAGTGGGCGCTATGTGCGCTGCCGCGCAGACGAGGGCCACTACATCGACGTAGTCTGGCCTCGTTCACGGAAGGTGAGGCCGCGCTTCATTGGTCAGCATCGGGCATCGGAATTGTCCTCAATTCTCCAGGTGGTGACGAACAGGTCTCACCGACTCTCGAGGAGAGTGACGGTGCCATCGAACCAACGCGCTCCCGCCTTCAATCATCTGTTGAAGGCGCTGCCTGAACGGGATCTGCGTCGTGCGCTTGAAGGATGCGAACCCGTCGAGCTTGTCTTTGCCGACGTCCTCTACGCGCCCGGAACGCCCATGGCGCACGTCTATTTCCCCACCGCCAGCTTCATCTCGCTGATCATGCCGATCGATGCTGCCGCTTCGCTGGAAGTTGGCCTGATCGGCGACGAGGGCATGTTCGGGATTGCACTTGCCCTTGGCGTCGATGGTTCGCCGATGCGCGCCGTGGTGCAGGGCGCAGGCCCGGCGCTGCGGATGGAGGCCGCGGTGTTCGTCCGTGAACTTGCGCGCAGCGACGCGTTGCACCGTGCGGTCGACCGCTACATTGCATTCCAGCTGGGCCAGCTGGCGCAGACTGCGGCCTGCACGCGCTTTCATGTGGTCGAGGCCCGGCTTGCCCGCTGGCTGCTGATGACCCAGGATCGCGCGCATGCCAGCACGTTTCATGTCACGCAGGAGTTCCTGGCGCTGATGCTGGGTGTGCGTCGCGTCGGCGTGACCAAGGCGGCCAGTGCCCTCCAGCGCGCCGGCCTCATCCGTTACAACCGCGGCAACATGACCGTGCTGGAGCGGCGAGGGCTGAAGGCTGCTTCCTGCGGGTGCTACAAGGCGGATCGGGATTCGTATGATCGGATCGTCGGCTAGCGGAAGTCCGCCTGGCCTGAAGTTCGACGCTATTTCTTCCGCGGTCGCGGAATCAACTTGTCCAGCCGCGTATAGCAATCGGTATCTTCCAGGCCGCGGGCAACGTCGCGTTGCGCCTGGATCATCACGGCTTGTGGCTCGGCGGGAGCGGCAACGCTGCCATCCTGCGCCCCGGGTGGAATCGAAGCGTCCGCGCGGGGGAGATCGGGGCCGATGCGCGTTGCTTCGATCATTGGGTCACGCTTGCGAGAGGGCATCGGTGGTCCCTTCAGAATCAATGCCGCATTGCGCTTGCGGTTTGTGCAGACACGCGTCCGATGGCGTTGCCGACGTCGTCAGCGACCGCCACCCGCACGCCTGCTGGCCGCGTCGGGATTTCGCTTGCCGGAGCGGGGCGGTCCTCGCCGCCCATGCTCGAGAACAGGCAGCCAAGGGAGCCCGCATAGACGCCTACCGGCAACCCTGCCGCGGCGGCGGCGTCAAAGTCGTCGTAGTGTTCGCTCTGGATCCATGCCATGAAAATCTCCTCGCATCAATTGGATGTGGTGAACCGATTGTGCGGCGGATGCGCATCCGTGTCGGTCGCTGAAACGATTGAAACGATGCGGGACGTGTCCTACACGCCGTCGCGATGTCCGACCGCTGGTGGTCGCATTGGTGTCGCGCTAAATTTCGTCACGTCCACACCGTCACGAACAGGGAGTCCACCATGCATACGTTCACCCGCTCGATCCTGATTGCCAGTCTGGCGCTCAGCGCCGGCGCTGCAGGCGCGCAAATCACTTTCTATGATCAGGAAGGTTTTCGCGGCCAGACATTCACGACCAATCGCCAGGTCTCCAACCTCGATCGGTATGGATTCAACGACACGGCTTCGTCGGCGGTGGTCACGCGCGGTCGCTGGGAAGTCTGCACGGACGAAAAGTTCGGCGGCGAATGTCGCCTGCTGCAACCGGGAAGCTACGACTCGCTGCGCGGCATGGGTCTCGGCAACCGAGTCTCGTCGGTGCGTCCGGCGGGCGGTACCCGGCAAGTCGTGGAGGCGCCGCCGCCGCTTCCCGCGCCCACGTATGCCTATCGCGCACGACCCAACGAACCCCTCTTCGAGGCGCAGGTCAGGTCGGCGCATGCCATCTACGGCCCACAGGAACAACGTTGCTGGGTCGAGCGCGAGCAGGTCCAGTCGCCGCCAAGCAACGTCAACGTGCCGGGCGCGATCATCGGCGGCATCATTGGCGGTGTGCTTGGCCATCAGATCGGTGGTGGGCGCGGGCAGGACGTGGCGACGGGTGTGGGCGCCGTGGGCGGCGCGGTCGTCGGCGCCAATGTCGGCACCAGCGGTGGCTCGACGAGCTACAGCCAGGACGTGCAGAAATGCGCCGCCGTTCCCGGTTCAGCCACACCCGCTTACTGGGATGTGAGCTACGTCTTCAATGGCCAGGCGCATCGCGTGCAACTGGCCAGCGCCCCAGGCCCGACCATCACCGTCAACCGCAAGGGCGAGCCGCGGGGCTAGGCTGGTTCGAAACGAGGAAAGCACGCGCCGGCGGCGGCGATGCCGTCGGCGTGCGTGCGGCCGGTCAAGCCTGCCGTGCAGCGCGGCGGCCGATAGCCAGAAAATGTTCCAGCGGCGGCGTGGGCGCACCGGCCACCTTCGCCAGGTCGTCCCAGCGGCGCAACTTCATTGCATCCTCGGCATAGGGCCTGGCGCGGAATCGTTCGGCTTCGTCGGCACTGTAGACGCCGCCCTGCAGCTTCAGGCTGCGCCGCGAGTCCTCCGACAACCCGTCGAAGTAGTCGTGTTCCAGCGCGCACAGCGCGCGCTTCGCGTCGACGTGCAGACGGATCGGCTCCAGCACGTCATCGCCAAAGGTGCCGCGCAGAAACGGGATGGCGAAATACTGGTGCGTGTCGTCGATGCCGCGCGCCGTGGGCGTCTCGCCCTGCAGGTTCAGCATGTGGCCCAGGTCGTGCAGGAACGTCGCGGTGATCAGCGCAGCGGAGGCACCGTCGCGCTCCGCGAGCGCGGCGCCCTGCAGCGCATGCTCGAGCTGGGTGACCGGCTCGCCGGAATAGCCAAGGCTGCCGTGCTCGACAAAGACGCGTTCGATGTCGGCGAGAGTGAGGGGCATTACGGAGGTTTCTCGGCAAGTTTGACGGCGGATGCGGCGCCGGCGGCGGGCCGCCGATCGTTGGACTTCAGGCGGCTCGAACGCAGCTTGCCCGCCTGTTCGAGGATGGGGTAGGCGATCGAGCACAGGTGCGAATTGATGCGCTTCATGTCGCTTATCACGTCGAGGTGGAGCGAGCTGGTCTCGATGGCCTGCACCGACTGCACCGCAAGGCGGTCGAGGTGCGTCGCGGCGTACGCCCGCTCGAGATCGCGAAAACGCTCCTTCTCGGAAAGCAGCTGCTGGGCGCTTTTGACGTTGCCATTGATGAACACATTGAGACCAAGCTTCAGGTTGCTCAGCAGGCGCGCATGCAGGTCGCACAGCTCCGTCGTGCCGGCCTCGGAAAAGGACCGGTTGAGCGAGATTTTCTTTTCCTGCACGTCTTCGACGATGCGCTCGATGATGTCGCCCACCTGCTCGAGATTGATGGTGAGCGAGATGATCTCGGTCCACCGGCGGCCTTCCGCTTCGTCGAGGGCTTCGCGGCTGATCTGCGTCAGATAGAACTTGGTGGCGCTGTAGAGCTTGTCGACGTCGTCATCGAGGCGCTGGATATGCTCGACCATCGCCTTGTTGTTGGTCCGCAGCACCTCCAGCATGCCGTTCAGCATCTGTTCGATCAGGTCGCCGATGCGCAATGCCTCGCGCGCGGCGTTGGCAATGGCCACTGCGGGCGTGGGCAGCGCGGCCTCATCGAGGTGCTTGGGTGTCGCCCACGTGTCGGTCGCCAGGCTGCGGTCGGGGAACAACTTCACGCACCATTGCGCGATCGTGTCGGTGAAGAAGATGAAAAGCACCGCCAGCGAAACGTTGAACAGCACGTGGAAATTCACCACCTGCCGCTGGGCCTCGGGCTGGAAGGTTGCCAGCAGCGGGGTCAGCCACGGCAACGCGAACGCAAACAGCAAGCAGCCGATCACCTTGAACATCAGGTGGCCGAGCGCCACGCGGCGGCCGATGGCATTGGTGCCACTGGTGGCCAGCAGGACCAGGATGCCACTGCCAAGGTTGGCGCCCAGCACGAAGCACAGCGCCACGGGGACGGCAATCACGCCGGCGGCCGCCAGCGCGGCGGTGAGCAGGACGATGGCGAGACTGGACCACGACAGCACGACGAACAGTGCACCGATCAGCATGTCGAGCAGCAGGTCGCCCGATACCGAAGCGAACAACACCTTGACGCCCTGCGCCTCCACGATGGGCTGCGTGGCGGCCATGATCATCTTAAGCGCGAGGATGATGAGGCCGAGCCCGATGGCAACGCGGCCGATCTGCCCCGCGCGGGTGGTCCTGCGCGACAGGAAGAAAATGACGCCGAAGAAAATCAGCAGCGGGGACAACCACGACAGGTCGAGCGAGAACACCTGCACCATGATGCTCGTGCCGACGTCCGCGCCCAGCATGATCGCCAGCGCGGATGCCAGCGGAATCAGGTTGCCCGCCACAAACGAACTGGTGATGAGCGCCGTGGCGGAGGACGACTGGACCAGCCCGGTGACGCCCAGGCCTGCAAGGAACGCGGACAAACGGTTGCCGACGCTGCCCGAGAGCACCCGCCGCAGGTTGGCCCCCAGCACGCGCAGCATGCCGGTACGCACGATATGCGTGCCCCAGATCAGCAGGGCCACGCTGGCAAGCAGGTTCAGCAGCGTCTGCATGTCGCTTCAGTCACCCCCACGGCAGCGAGAAGGTCTTGAGATTGGTGAACGACTTGATCGCTTCCTGCACGCCTTCCTTGTAGCCCAGCCCGGAGTCCTTGATGCCGCCGAACGGGGTCAGCTCAAGTCGATATCCCGGCACCTCGCGCACGTTGACCGTGCCGACGTTCAACTCGTTCACGAAGCGCGTGATGTAGTCGAGGCGCTGCGTGCACACGGCCGACGACAGGCCGTAGGCGGTGCCGTTGGAGATCGCGATGGCTTCCTCGATCGAGCTGAAGCGCAGTACCGGCGACACCGGGCCGAACGTTTCCTGCTTCGCCACGGTCATGCTGAGATCCACCTGGTCCAGCACCGTCGGTGAATACAGTGCGCCGATACGGATGTTGCCGGCTAGCAGCTGCGCGCCCTGGGCGATGGCCTCGTTGACGCGAGACTCGAACTGGATGGCCGCGGCTTCGTCGATCACCGTCCCCATGTCCACGTTTCGATCCGCCGGGTCGCCGTACGTCCATGCCTTGGTCTTGGCGACCAGCAGCTCGACGAAGGGCCTGGCGACCGCCTCGTGCACCAGAATGCGCTTGACCGCCGTGCAGCGCTGGCCGCTGTTCTTGTACGAACCCTGCGTCGCCAGCGTGGCGGCCTCCTCGAGGTCGGCGTCTTCCATGACGATGATGGGATCGTTGCCGCCCAGTTCCAGCACCTGGCGCCGGTAACCGGCCTTGGACGCGATGTACTTGCCGACCGCGACGCCGCCCGTGAACGTGACGAGATCCGCATGCTCGTTGGTGATCAGTTCGTCCGCGATCTCGCGTGGATCGCCGGTGACGACCTGGAACATTTCGGGCGGCAGTCCCGCCTCGTAGAGCACGTCGGCCAGCATGAAGGCGGACAGCGGCGTCTTCTCCGAGGGCTTCAGCACCATCCGGTTGTTCGACGCGATGGACGGTGCAACCTTGTGCGCGACCTGGTTCATCGGGTGATTGAACGGCGTGATCGCGCTGATGACGCCCAGCAGCGGATCGCGTTGCGTGAAGATGCGGCGCTTCTTGCCGTGCGGCGTCAGGTCGCAGGAAAACGACTGGCCATCGTCGCGCAGCGCCTCGTTGGCGGCGAAATTGAGCACGTCGCAGACGCGGCCCACCTCGTACAGCGAGTCCTTCTTGCACAGTCCCGATTCGCGGGTGATGAGGTCGGATGCCGCTTCCGTGCGCTCGCGCAGGATCGCCGCCGCCTTGTTCAGGATCGATGCGCGCTCGTAGCGCGACAGCTTTGCCTTGTAGTCGCGGCCGATGGCGAAGGCGCGGCGAACGTCGTCGACCGTGGCCATCGGCGTGGTCCCGGCCAACTCGCCGTTCCATGGATTGAACACGTCGATGTTGCGCGCGGTCGCAACCTTGCGTCCCCCGATGCGAAGGGTCTCGGCGACGAAGTGCGGACTGCGGGGCGGGGGCGTGATGGCGTTCATGGCGATGGACTCGGGCGCACTGCGTGAAGGATGCAAAAGGGATGCCATGATGCGCCGCAAGGCGGGCACGGCAGGGGCATTGTCACAATCCTGCAAACAAATGATTGTTGACAATCTACTAAACCTCGCCATACTGGAGCGCCCGCAACCCTGTGTCAAGTCCTCGGCCCTCCACCATGCCTCGCGCGAAGCTCCTTCCGCCCGACCTGCCCAGTGCCCACGACGCGGCAATCGCCGTGCTGCGCGAACATTCGCTGACGACCCTGGTGCAGCGCGAGCTGGAACGGCAGATCGTATCCGGCGAACTCGAGGCCGGCGCGAAGCTCAACGAGGCGGAGATCGCCGGCGAGCTGCGCGTGTCGCGCGGCCCGGTGCGCGAAGCCTTTCGCGCGCTCGACCAGTCGGGTCTGGTGCGCACCGAAAAGAATCGCGGGGTGTTCGTGCGCCAGGTCTCGCTGGAGGAGGCCTACGAGATCTACGAGGTGCGGGCCGCGCTCGATGGGCTGATCGGACGCCTGGCGGCCAAGCGCATTCAGCCCGCGTCGTTGCAGCGCCTGCGCGATATCGTGAAGCGCATGCACGTGGCCAGCCGCGCGCTGGACCCGAAGGCGTATTTTCCGCTGAACATCGAATTCCATGAGGTGTTGGGCGAAGCTGCCGGCAACCACGCGCTGCTGGTCAATTACCAGCGCATCGTCAATGAGCTCAACCTGTATCGCCGTGAAGTGATTTCGCGCAGCGCCGGGAGCATTCCCGCGTCCACCAAGGACCACGAGGCCATTGTCAACGCGGTTGCCAAGGGCGACGAGGAGCTGGCCGGGCGACTGCTCTTCGAGCACGTGATCAGCGGCCGCGAGCGGCTGCACCGCGTGCTGCACGAAACACCCCCGTCGCGCGCGCGCGACGGGCGCAAGGTCACGACTTAATTCTGTCACCACCATCAGATAGCCTGAAAGGAAGCCGTTCGCCATGCCTTCGACTCAAGAGAAGGGCCCTGTCACCGCCAATGGCGTCACCTATCGCTGGCCCGCGAAGCCGGTGGTGGTCGTGTGCATCGACGGCGGCGACCCGGCCTATTTCCAGCAATTCCTGAAGGAAGGCGCAATCCCCAATGTCGCGCGCTTCATCAAGCAGGGATTTTCCACGGTCGCCGACGGCACGGTGCCGAGCTTCACGTGCCCCAACAACATGTCGATCATCACCGGTACCCCGGCGAGCAAGCACGGGATCTCGGGCAACTTCTATCTCGATCCCGCCACCGGCAAGGCGGTGGTGATGTCCGGGCCCGAGCTGCTGCGCGGTGACACCATCCTGTGCCAGTTCGCGCGTGCCGGTGGCAAGGTGGTCTCGATCACGGCCAAGGACAAGCTGCGCCGCCAGCTTGGCAAGAACCTCGATCTGTCCGGCGGCAGCATCAGCTTTTCGTCGGAAAAGGCGGACCAGTGCACGATGGCGGAGAACGGCATCGAGAACGTGCTCCAATTCGTCGGCCAGCCGCTGCCCGACATGTATTCCGAGGCGTTGTCGCTGTTCGTGCTGGATGCAGGCATCAAGATCCTCGAGCGCGACCGGCCCGACCTCATGTTCCTGTCACTGACCGATTACGTCCAACACAAGTACGCGCCCGGCGAGGCCGCGGCCAGGCGTTTCTATCAGGACCTCGATGTGCGCTTCGGCCAGCTGGCCGCCCTCGGCGCGCTGGTGGCGCTGACCGCCGACCACGGCATGAACGACAAGTCCGACGCCGCCGGCAAGCCCAACGTGATCTGGCTGCAGGATGTACTGGATGCAAAATTCGGCAAGGGCGACACCACGGTGATCTGCCCGATCACCGATGCCTTCGTCGCGCATCACGGCGCGCTGGGCGGCTTCGTGCGCGTCTACTGCCGGGGCAAGACCACGCCGCAGCAGGTGCTGGACCTGGTGCGCAACCTCGACGGCGTCGAGGCGGCCTACGACAAGGCCACCGCCTGCCGCGTATTCGACCTTCCCGCCGATCGCGAGGGTGACGTCGCCGTCATCGGCACCGCGGGCGTGTGCATCGGCGCAGCGGAAAAGGACCATGACCTTTCGGGACTGGAAGGCCATCGCCTGCGCACGCACGGTGGCGTGGCCGAGGCGAAGGTGCCGATCATCCTGTCCGAGCCGCTCAACGACGATTATAAGTTGAAGGCTGGCATGACCACGCTCAAGAGTTACCAGGTATTCGATCTTGCAATAAACGGCGCGGCCACGCGCTGATCGGAAGTCGCGACAGAACGACAACCCTCAAGGAGGCTTCAGGTGAACACGTTCAAGAAAAACTGGTTGCGGTTGGCGGCGCTGGTGGCCGTGTTTGGAATCGGCGCGGCGCAGGCGCAGCAGTGCGAGGACCCGAAGGTGCTGCGCTTCTCGATCATTCCCACGCAGGAATCGGTACGCGAGTTGACGCTGTACAAGCCGGTGCTGGACCTGCTGGCGACGAACACGGGCAAGAAGATCGAGTTCTACATGCCCACGTCGTATTCGTCGGTGGTGGAAGCCCTCCTCGGCAAATGGGTCGACATCGCGGTGCTCGGACCGGAGTCGTACCTGATCGCCAAGACGCAGGGTGCCAATATCGATGTGTTCGCCACCTACTACAAGAAAGGTCAGGGTGTGCAGGAGCCTGGCCCTGGCTTCAAATCGATCCTGATCACCAAAAAGGGCTCGAAGTACACGTCCGTCGAGTCGGTCAAGGGGTCCGTCATGCTGCTGGTGGATCCGGCCAGCACGTCGGGCTCGCTCATTCCCGAGTCGGTCTTCGGCGGCAAGGTCGTGAAGATGCCGTTGAAGCAATACTTCGGCAAGCAGGCCTTTTCCGGCGGGCATGACCTGTCCACCATTGCCGTGTTCGATGGCAAGGCCGACGCGGCCTTCGTGGCCACGCACCGCTTCATGAACGCTGTCGACGGCAGCAAGGGCAAGATGAAAGTCGACGACTTCAACATCCTGTGGACGTCGCCGCTGATTCCGCAGGATCCGTTCGTCTATCGCGCATCGCTGTGCCCCGACCTCAAGGAAAAGATCCAGAAGACGTTCGTCACGCTGGACACGACGGAAGTGGGGAAGAAGTATCTCGAGAATGTCGGCAGCGAGAAATTCGTCGTGATGAAGGACTCCGACTACAACGTGATCCGCGAAGCGGGCGGCGGCAAGTAGGGTCCCCCGTCGAATGCCCCGGGCGCGCTGCAATTCGCGCCCGGATCCCTGCACGCCCCGGTGACCGGATCCGCACGCATGCACACCGTACTCGAGGTAAGGAATCTTCGTGCCGGCTACGCCGACCGCGAAATCCTGAAGGGCATCAGCTTCACGCTGAACGCCGATGATTTCTTCGCGATCATCGGGCCGAGCGGCGCGGGCAAATCCACGCTGATCCGCTGCGTCAACCGGCTCGTGGAGCCCAGGAGCGGCGAGGTGATCTTCAACGGCAAGGACATGGTCAAGCTCTCGCCCGCGGATCTGCGCAGCGAACGCCGCAACATCGGCATGATTTTCCAGGAGTTCAACCTGATCGAGCGCCTGTCCGTGATGGACAACGTGCTCACGGGTCGCTTGGGCTACACCGGGACGGTACGCAGCGTGCTGCGCATGTTCACCAAAGCGGAGATCCGGCAGGCACTGGTGCTGCTCGATCGCGTGGGCCTGGGTGAGCACATCGACAAGCGTGCCGACCGCCTCTCCGGCGGCCAGCGCCAGCGCGTGGGCATTGCCCGCGCGCTGATCCAGAACCCCAAGCTGCTGTTGGTGGACGAGCCGACCTCGAGCCTCGACCCCAAGATCTCGCGCGAGGTGATGGGCCTGATTCGCGAAATGGCACGCGAGTTCCACATCCCGGTCCTGTGCAACATCCATGACGTCGACCTCGCATGCGAATTCTGCTCGCATGTCATCGGCCTGCAGGATGGCATCAAGAAGTTCGAGGGCCCGCCGGCCAGACTCGACAAGCAGGCATTGCAGGAGATCTATGCGATGGAGGTGCTGTGAGTTCGCTGGCGCTCGATGCCAACGTTGGGTCGATCGATGCCCGCGTCGATGCGATTGCTGCCGGACGCAGTCGCGCGCGCAAGTGGCGCTACACGTCGTATTTCGTCATCCTTGCCGTGGTGGTGTGGACGGTCGAGGCGATCGTCATCGCCGACACGGACTGGAGCCGCATCCTCACCGGATCGCTGCTGACCACGCTGGGTCGGTTCCTCGAGCTCGACTGGAGTCTCGTCCCGGACCTGTGGGAGCCGGCCGTCGAGACGATCCTGATGGCCACGCTCGCCACGCTGGGAGGGCTGCTGCTGTCGATTCCCGTCGCCTGGCTGGGCGCGTCCAACATCACCCCATTCGGCAAGTATTCGTACGCCGTCGGCCGCTTTCTGATGACGATGTCCCGGTCGGTGCACGAGATCGTCTGGGGGCTGATCTTCGTGTCTGCCGTCGGGCTGGGGGCATTGGCCGGGATCCTCGCGATGGCCGTGCGCTCGGTCGGTTTCATCTCCAAGACCATCGCCGAGGCGATCGAGGACGTCGACCCGAAGCCGCTCGAGGCCGTCCGCGCCGCGGGCGGCACCAAGTTCCAGATCCTGTGGTTTGCGATCCTGCCGCAGATCATTCCCGTGTTCGTCGGCAACATGATCTTCGAATGGGACATCAACATCCGCCGCTCGACGATCCTGGGGCTGGTCGGCGCCGGCGGGCTCGGGCTGGTGCTGTTCCGGCAGATGGCGGCGTCCAACAACGGCGGCATCGCGGTGGTCATCCTAGCGATCCTCGCGCTCATCGTATTTGGCGAAGTCGTCTCCTACTATGCTCGCAAAGCCGTCATCTGACGCCGGCATGCCGCAGTTCGCCGATGTGGCCGTGGCATCGGGCCGCGTCCCGCTGACGTGGCGCCGCTTCCGCTACCCACAGAGTCTCTACAAGTACGGCGCATTGCTGGGCACGCTGGCGTTCATTGCCTTCGCCCTCGACTACCTGAGCATCCCGCTGGAACGGCTGCCCGGCATGCTTGGGCGGATGGGCGAGATGCTGGGGCGGCGCTACTTCCCGCCCAATATCGGGCACATCATGAATGCCGACTACTGGCATTCGGTGGTGGAGACGCTGCAGATGTCCTACCTCGCCACCGTGCTGGGTATCACCATTGCGATTCCGCTGGCGTGGTTCGCATCGTTCAACATGACGCCCTCGAGGCGCTACCTGTATCCGGTGGCCCGACTCATCATCATGGGGTGCCGTTCGGTGCACGAGATGATCTGGACGATTCTTTTGGTGGCCATCCTGGGCTTTGGCCTGCTGCCCGGCACGCTGGCATTGACGCTCTTCTGCATCGGTTTCTCCGGCAAACTGTTCTCCGAGGCGATCGAGGCGATCAGGCCCGGACAGGTCGAGGCGATCCGCGCCACGGGTGCCAACAATCTCCAGACGTTTGTCTTTGCCGTGCTGCCGCAGGTGCGCGTGGCGTGGACCGGCATCACGATCTACACATGGGACGTCGTATTCCGCGCCGCCACCGTGGTCGGCTTCTTCGGCGCCGGCGGCATGGGCTGGTATCTGCGCGAGAGCGTGCAACGGGTGGCGTCGAAGGACGTCGCGGCCATCCTGCTGTCGATCATTCTCGTCGTGGTCATTTCCGAGTTGCTGTCGGCCTGGCTGCGCACGCGGATTGCAAGGGCCATCGCGTAGCCCCATTCGTTGGCATCCACTACAGGTCATGAACATGACGTCGAACTATCACAATCCGGTTGCGATCACCTTCGGCGCAAGCGCGCTGGAACAGTTGCCCGTACTCGTGGCGGGACGGCGGACGATGCTCGTCACGTTTCCCGAGGCCGCGGGCTTCGGCCTAACCAAGCGCATCCAGGACCTGCTGGGCGTGCACCTGGTGGCGATCGAGCCGGACACCGTGCCCAATCCCGATGTCGCCAGCCTCACCGGCATGTACGAGCGCTTCTGGACCCACTTTGCCGACACCGAGCTGATCCTTGCAGTGGGCGGCGGCAGCGCGCTGGACACGGCCAAGGCACTGATGGTCGGCACGCCCAGCGGCCGGTTTTCCGAGCTGGTGGCGTTGCTGGCTACCGGCAAGCCCTTTGTGCCCGCTCGCGTGAAGCCGCTGATCACCGTGCCCACCACCGCGGGCACAGGCAGCGAAGTCACACCGTGGGCCACCGTGTGGGACCGCACGCCAGGCGCGCAGAAGAAGTACTCGCTGCATTTGAAGGAGACGTGGCCGGAAGCCGCGGTGGTCGATCCCGATCTCACGCTGTCGCTGCCGGCGGGTCCCACGCTTGCCGCCGGACTCGATGCGCTGTCGCACTCGCTGGAAGCGATCTGGAACGTGAACGCCAATCCGATATCGGATACGCATGCA
>JANNKR010000055.1:0-1637 GCA_031396395.1 Betaproteobacteria bacterium | reverse complement strand
TCCAATGCAACCAGGTCGCCCGGAAAGGCAATGGACCGCGAGAGCGCTTCGCCAAGCGCCTTGGCCTGTCCTTCTGCCTGGCCCACCGGAACTCCCGCCGTTTCCAACTTTTTGGCGTAGTCCAGCGTATCGAATTGAATGCCAACTGCCATCATCGTGGCTCCTGTACTTATGGTATCAGAAGTAACCCGAGGTACTTCTCGCAGGTCAGGCGGTCCTTGCACAATTGCTACAATCGAAGTCAACTGTAAACTTCCCCGCAAGCCAACCTCCATCAGCCGAACAGACGAATCCGACATGAGCGACAGCGCTGCCCGCGACCGCACCAGCGACAGCCCGTCGCGCATCGTTCTTGGCGTCACCGGCGGCATTGCCGCCTACAAGACGGCTGAACTGACGCGGCTGCTGGTGAAGTCCGGCACCGTCGTCGATGTCGTGATGACGGCAGCGGCCACGCGCTTTGTCGGCGCGCTCACTTTCCAGGCGCTGTCCGGCCGTCCGGTGCTGACCGACCTCTGGGACACCGGCGCCGCCAACGCGATGGGCCACATCGATGTCTCGCGCGGCGCCGACGCCATCCTGGTCGCGCCCGCCTCCGCCGATTTCCTGGCCCGGCTCACCCACGGCCGTGCCGATGACCTGCTGACGACACTGTGCCTGGCGCGCGAATGCCCGCTGCTGGTCGCACCCGCGATGAACCGGCAGATGTGGGCCAACCCCGCCACCCAGCGCAACATCGCGCAGCTGCGCGCCGACGGCGTGGCCATCCTCGGGCCCGACCACGGTGAGCTGGCGTGCAACGAGCACGGCGACGGCCGCATGCTGGAAGCCGAAGCGCTGTTCGCCGCCATGGTCGCGTTCGCGCAACCCAAGGTGCTTGCGGGCAGGCGTGTGCTGGTTACCGCAGGTCCGACCTTCGAGGCCATCGACCCGGTGCGCGGCATCACCAACGCCAGCTCGGGCAAGATGGGATTTGCGCTGGCGCAGGCCGCCGCCGACGCGGGCGCGCAGGTGACGCTGGTGGCGGGGCCGACAACGCTGCCCACGCCCTATGGCGTGGCGCGGGTCGATGTCGTCAGCGCGGCGCAGATGGCCGAAGCGGTGATGGCGTGCGTCGACCGCCACGACGTGTTCGTCAGCGTCGCCGCCGTGGCCGACTACACGCCGGTCGCGGTGCAGGAACAGAAGATGAAGAAATCGTCCGCCGCGTTGACGCTGACGCTGCAGCCGACGGTGGACATCCTGGCGGCCGTGGCGGCGCGCAAGCATGCGCCCTTCTGCGTGGGCTTCGGTGCCGAGAGTCAGGACATCGAAAAGCTGGGCGAGGCGAAGCGCCGGCGCAAGAAGCTGCCGCTGCTGATCGCCAATCGCGCGCAGGATGCGCTGGGCAGCGACACCAACGAGGTGACGCTGCTGGACGATGCCGGCGCGCACCGATTGCCGCGAATGGAGAAGCGGGCGCTGGCGCGGGCACTGGTGGCGGAGATCGCGAAGCGGTTGCCGAGGCTGCCATGAACGCAACCGCCAGACCCTCGATTGCGCTCAAGGTGCTGGACGAGCGCATCCGCCCGCATCTGCCGGCTTACGCCACGCCCGGTTCGGCGGGGCTCGACCTGCGCGCCTGCATCGATGCGGCA
>JANNKR010000032.1:0-16071 GCA_031396395.1 Betaproteobacteria bacterium | reverse complement strand
AGTGCGTTGCGGGTGCGTGCGTAGGCCGCTGGCCGTACGGCGGTGATGCGAGCCTGCGCCGCGGCGAGCGTGGGCGCGAAGGTTTCGCTCGCGAACCATCGTGCTGCGTATCCCGGCAGCCGCCCTGCGGGCGGTCGGGTCGGCTCAGCCATGCTCGACCCCAACCTCGACCCCAACCCCGATCTCGCCACGGCGGATGGCGGCCGCGCGTTCGTTCACCGCCTGCTTCTGCGCGTCGGTCAGGCGCGCCACATTCTTCACCTGCAGCGCCATGCGCGGGTTCTTCGCCAGCTTGGCCTCATGGCGCATCAGAAAATCCCAGTACAGCGTGGTGAATGGGCAGGCGCGGTCGCCACTGCGCTGCGCGGGGTCGTAGCGGCAACCCTTGCAGTGCGGGCTCATGCGCTGGATGTATTTGCCGGTGGCGATGTAGGGCTTGCTGCCCATCACGCCGCCGTCGGCGTATTGGCTCATGCCCAGCGTGTTGGGCAACTCGACCCATTCCACGGCATCGACATAGACCGCCAGGTACCAGGCGTGCACCTGCTTTGGCTCCACCCCCAGCATCAGCGCGTACAGGCCGGTGACCATCAGGCGCTGGATGTGGTTGGCGTAGCCGTGCGTGAGCGTCTGCGCCAGCGCGTCGCGCAGGCAGGCCATGTCGGTGGCACCGGTCCAGTACCACGCGGGCAGGTCCTCCCCGGCAGCCAGCGCGTTGCGTTCGGCATAGTCCGGCATCAGGGTCCAGTAGATGCCACGCACGTACTCGCGCCAGCCGAGGATCTGGCGGATGAAGCCTTCCACGCTGGCCAGCGGCGCGTGCCCGTCCCGGTACGCGGCCTCGGCTGCAGCCACCACCTCGCGCGGGTTCAGCAGCTTCAGGTTGAGTGCCGCCGACAGGTGCGCGTGGTACAGCCACGGGTTGCCCGGCCACATCGCATCCTGATACCGGCCAAACAACGGCAGGCGCTCGGTGATGAAGGCCTGCAAGGACTGCAGCGCCTGCGCGCGCGTGACGGGCCAGGCGAAGCTGTCCAGCCGACCGGGGTGCGCGGCGAAACGGGTGTTGACGAGCGCGATGACCTCACGCGTGACGGCGTCCGGCTCGAAGCGCCTGCGCGGCGGCACGGCGCCCGGGCCGGCAGCCGCGAAAGCCTCGCGGTTGTCGGCGTCGAAATTCCACTGGCCGCCGACCGGCTCATCGCCTTGCCCCGCGCTTTGCATCAGCACGCGGTGGCGCTTGCGCTGCTCGCGATAGAAGTACTCCATCCGCAGGGACTTGCGGCCCTTGGCATGGGCCGCGAACTCGCGGGTGGTGGTGAAGAAGTGCCGATCCTCGCGGACGTCCAGCGGCAGGCCGTTGGCCTCGGCCACGGCCTTGATCGCCTGCAGCACGCGCCAGTCACCGGGGGCGGTCAGCACGAGGCGGGCAGGCCGCAGGTGCGCGATGTCAGCCTGCAACTGCGCCCCCAGACTGCCGCCGTTGCCCGGCGCTTCAAAACGGGTGTAGTGCAGCGGCCGGCCGGCGGCGAGCACGGCAAGCGCGAAGTGGCGCATTGCCGCCAGGAACATCACCGTACGCGGCTTGCTCGACCAGACGTGGGTCGACTCGTCGGCCACCTCGGCCATCCAGACGGCGTCGACGGCCTCGTCGAAGCCGTCGAACGCGGCGGCGTCGAGGTCGAGCTGGTCGCCCAGCACGACGATCAAGGCGCGCAGCTCAGCCACGCGCGGCTTCGACGTGAGATTTCGTGCGCCGGCACGCGTCGGAGCAGTACTTCACGTCGGCCCAGTTCTTCGCCCAGCGCCGACGCCAGCTCATTGCCAAGCCGCAGCCCACGCAGGGCTTGCTGGGCAATGCCGCCTTGTTGCCGCGAAAGCTTCCAGTGCGTAGCGTCACCGTGAAGCTTCGCGGCCGGGGGGCGTGGTCACGCCTTCTTGGCCCAGGCGCTGCACCAGCCGGCTGCAGTCACCTGCTTGGCACCAAACAGCGGGCAACCACCGGCCTTGTCACCAGCCTTGCCCTGAAAGAGTGCGCAGTTGGCACAGTTCTGACTGGCAACGAATTTCGGGAACTTCTTGACGTCGACGCGCTTCGCATCGGCAACGTAGCCCAGCGCGGCAGCCTGGGCATCCTTTTCGTCGACGAGGGCCTGGGCCTGTACACCGGTGGCGAGCGCCGCGCAGGAGGCGGCCAGCGTCATCAGAAATACGCGACGGGTTGGGGGCAGATTCATGGAGAACTCCTTGGCAGGGTGGTGAGGTGAAAGGAAAAACCGCTCAAACGACGTGGCGCCGGACCGCTTGGTGGACCGTTTCACGGGAGGCGAATGCCGGCAGCGCACGAAAAGGATGATACACCATAGCGGGTCATAATGAGTTCAAATTGGTGTAATTGACATTATACTCCGTTACAATCGACGTCAAAGACGCTTCAATGGAGGTGCCGGATGAACAAGAGCAAGCCGACGCGGTCGCCAACTCAACCCCCGACGGGCGCGGCGGAGGCGTCGTTCCACCGCAGCGGCGCCGTGGCGCGCATGCTGCGCATGCCGGTGGCGACGCTGCGCGTCTGGGAACGCCGCTACGGGTTGACACAGCCCGCGCTGTCGCCGAGCGGTCAGCGTCTGTACTCGGCCGCCGACGTGCGGCGTTTGGCGTTGCTGAAGCAGCTGACGGACCTGGGTCACGCCATCGGGAGCCTGGCGCGGCTGGACATGGCGCAGCTGCAGCGCGTGGCCTCCACGCACGCGCAGGCGTTGGCGGACACACCGATTGGCGGGCGCGCGGATGCGACCTCCTTGCCGCCGGTTCGGGCCTGGCGGCTGGCGGTGATTGGCGCTGCGCTGGGCACCCGGTTGCAGCGGCCCGCGCTGCTGCGCCGGCTGGGCCGGCCGGTGACGCTGTTGGGGCCCTTCGCCGACGCCGCGCAGGCCGCCGCCGCATTGCGGGGCGCGGACGTCGATGCCTTGCTGGTCCACGAACCGCAACTGCACGAGGGCTGGCTGGCTGCCGTCGATGCGGCCGCGCCGGCCTTGGTGGGGGTGCCCAAAGCGGTGCTCTACGGCTTCGCTGCCGACCCCGTGTGCGAAGCCTTGGCAACCGCCGGCACGGCGTTGCTGCGCGAGCCGCAGCCCGACGCGGTGGTGGCGCAATGGCTGCACAGCCTTTCGACGGCGGCTACGGCGTCGCAGTCCGTGGCGCACAGGCCCGCGCTCGACGATGAGCCCCTGCCGCCGCGCCGTTGGGACGATGCTGCCCTGGCCGACTTCGCGGGCCTGTCGACGACGATTGCCTGCGAATGCCCGCGCCACGTGGCCGAACTGCTGGTGCAGTTGTCGCACTTCGAGGCCTATAGCGCCGAGTGCGAGCAGCGCAGCGTCGCCGACGTCGAGCTGCACGCTTACCTGCGGCAAGTCACGGCTGCTTCGCGCGCTCGGTTCGAGGCGGCGCTCGAGCATGTGGCCTTGCACGAAGGTCTGATGCTGCCTTCGTCACCCACGCATGGTGACGCGCCGGTGGCAACGAAGGCGCGGCCTCCGAAGGTATTGACTGCTGCGCTGCCGCGCCGTCGACCCTGAGCTCAGCCTGAAACGCAGGATACTGACGTCAATTGCACCGTCTTACTTCTCGCGTGCCGCCTACCGGTATCCTGCCCATGCGCCACATCCTGCTTCTTCTATTGCTCGCCGCCATGCCCTTGTCCAGCCACGCCATCGAAGAACCCGACTACGAGGTCATCAGGAAATTCGACAACGTGGAGTTGCGCCAGTACGCGCCCTACGTCGTGGCCGAGGTGGTGCTGGACACCACGGCCGAAGACGCCGGCAGCGAGGCCTTCCCCATCCTGGCCGGCTACATCTTCGGCAAGAACAAGGGCGAGCAAAAGTTCGCGATGACGGCGCCGGTGACGCAGACCGCCGCGCCGGTGCGCATGGACATGACCGCGCCGGTGACCCAGGCCGCTGTGGCGGGCGGGATCTTGGTGCAATTCGTCCTGCCCAAGGGGGTGACGCTGGCGACGGCGCCCGAGCCGATAGACGCGCGGGTGCAACTGCGGGTGGTGCCCGCCGGCACCTGGGCGGCCATCCGCTACTCGGGTACCTGGTCGCAGGCCAACTACCTCGAGCATCTGGGCAAATTGAAGGCGTCCCTGGAAGCCGCAGGCGTGGCCACGCACGGCGAACCCGTGCTGGCACGCTACAACGCGCCCTTCACGCCGTGGTTCATGCGGCGCAACGAGATCTGGTTGGCATTGCGCTGATGCCGCTGCGCGGGTTGGGCGGTGCCGGTTACTTCGAACACGGAGTGTGGACCATGAATCGAATCGCGCGGAACTTGCTTGCCACTGTGCTCGGAGCTTTCCTGTTGTGCACGGCAACGCTGACGCACGCCGATGCAGGCAACCCCACCGAGCGCTACACCCGCGTCCCCGCCGGTGCCGACGGCATCGGCAAACGCTACATGGGCCGCGACATTGCGGGCGTCATGGGCTGGCAAGGTGCCGCGTGGCTCGAGCGGGAAGAGCGCGAGCGCGAAGAACGCACCGATCTGCTGGTGAAGGCACTCCAACTCAAGCCCGGCATGGTGGTGGCCGACATCGGCGCGGGCACGGGTTACCTGGCCAGGCGCATGGCCCCGGCCGTCACGCCCGGCGGCAAGGTTCTCGCGGTCGACGTCCAGCCCGAGATGGTGGCGATGCTGCAAACGGCAGTGCGGCAACGTGGCCTGACACAGATCCAGCCGTTGCTTGGTGCCGTGGACGACGTCAGGCTGCCCGCGTCTTCGGTGGACCTGGCCATCATGGTCGACGTCTACCACGAGCTGGCGTTTCCGTACGAGGTGCTGGCCAGCATCATCCGCGCCCTCAAGCCGGGTGGACAGCTCGTGTTCGTCGAGTACCGGGCCGAAGACTCGCAGGTGCCGATCAAGGCGCTGCACAAGATGAGCGAAGCCCAGATCAAGCGTGAAGCCGCCGTGCACGCGCTGGTGTGGGACCGCACGGTAGGCACCTTGCCGTGGCAGCACCTCGTGGTGTTTCGCAAGCGCAACTGAGCCCCACCAAGGACGCGCTGCACCCGATGACGGTCACGGCTTCGTGCAAAGTCTCGACGCTGAAATCCGTGCTCATGCTGATCGAAGCGCGCCAGGCCAGCACCCGACGGCTCGCCTGACCCCACGCATGCTCAATGCGGGACTGCAACCCCTGCCAGTCGATTGATCTCGTCCGCATCCAACCCCAGACGTCTCGCAGCCTGCAGGATTTCCTGCCAGGTGTTGCCGTCCACTGGCACGCCGTTGACCATGCGATGGTTGCGACAAGCCCGCTCCGGATCACCGGCGACATGCACTGCGTCGAAGCCTTCACGTACCGGCGAGGCCGTGACCCAATCGAGAAACGCCAGCGCTTCCTGCTCGAAGGCGGCGCGGTCGGTCAGCGCGGCGGGATCGAGCAGCACGCTGAACATGCCATTGAGCACGCGCTTGCGGCTGGTGTCGTCGTCGCGCTGCGTCATGCCGGACGCTAACGCACCTCCGAGCAGTTCGCACATCATCGCAAGGCCCGAACCCTTGTGGCCGCCAAACGGAAGCAGTGCGCCGAACGGTGGCACCACCGTGTAGCGCGGATCGCGCGTGGGTTGCCCATGGTCGTCGATCAGGCAATCCGGAGGTACCAGTTCGCCCTTGTTCAGCGCCACCCGCGTCTTGCCCTGGGCCAGCATGCTGGTGGCGAAGTCCAGGATCACAGGTTCGCGGCCCGCGATCGGTACGCCGGCGCAGAACGGGTTGGTGCCAAAGCGCGCATCGCCGCCACCATGCGGTGCCACGAGCGGGCGCGATATCACATTCACGAAATGCATCGACACCTGGCCGGCCGCTGCCACCTGCTCGGCCCACGCGCCGATGCGACCCAGATGGTGTGAGTTGCCCAGTGCGACGATGCAACTGCCATGGCGGCGCGCGCGATCGATGCCCATCGCCATGGCCTCGCGACCGATGACCTGACCGAACCCCGCCTGCCCATCCAGCCGCAGCAGCGCGCCCGCATCGAGCACGGTGTGGACATGGCGATTGGGCTTGAGGCTGCCTTCGAGGTAGGCATCGGCGTAGCGTGGCAGCATGCCGATGCCATGCGAATCGTGGCCGGTGAGGTTGGCTTCGATCAGGTTGCCGGCGACGGCCTCGATTTCGTTCGCGTCGCTGCCGAAGCCGCGCACAAAGTGGCGCATGGCGCTTTGCAGGAGGGGGAGGGGGATGTTGTGGGTCGGACTCATGTGGGTTTCTTGGGGTTGTGCGCGGCTCGCCACTGCGTGGGGCTCATGCCCGTCCACTTGGGATGCATGCTGCGTGCTTGATCGCGGGCGAGGGCGCTGGCCACCGTTGCCTCAGCGGCGGCGATGACGCTGGCCATGCCCTGCGCTGCGGCGAGGCACGCGTAGGAGTTGGGGTGCTCGGGAACGCGTTCGCCTTGAACCAATACGGGCGAGATGCTGGCATCGGCACGACTGGCGGCAGCAATGTCGTCGGTATCGGCAGAGTCGGGCACGGGCAGCCGGGAGCGCGAAGGGACGCGATTTGGCAAGTGTACATGCGTTATTCTTGCGGATCGGAACACTGGCTACATCACCATGAAACCATCTCGCACCCCCGGCGTCGCGGATTCTCCAGCATGGCGGTGACGTCATCCGGCATGCAGGAGGTCTCAACAACTGCCGATGCGGCGCAACCCCGCCTCGCCATCCGCCGCCTCGATGCCGCGGCGGTGGCGCGGGCCCGTCCGGTGCTGGCGGCGCTGCTGCGCGAAGCCATTCTCGGCAACGCGTCTGTCGGATTCGTGTTGCCGGTGGGCGAGCCCGAGATCGATGCCCATTGGCGCGGTGTGGAGGCCGACGTCGCCGCAGGAACGCGTTTCATGTTGGCGGCGTTCGTGGGGCCGGACCTGGTGGGCAGCGTGCAATGGGTGCCGTCCGGGAAAGCCAACCAGCCGCATCGCGCCGACGTGCAGAAACTGCTGGTGTTGCCGGCGTCACGCGGGCAGGGGATCGGCGGGCAGCTGATGCGGGAACTGGAGGCGGATGCGGCGCACGCCGGACGGCTGCTGCTGGTCCTCGATACCCGCACCGACAGTGTTGCCGAACGTTGCTATCGCCGCTGGGGCTGGACTGCCATCGGCGTCATTCCCGGCTATGCGCTGGACCCGGATCGCGCGCCGGCGGCGTGCACGTTCTTCTACAAGCAGCTTGGCGGGTCCACGCCATGAGGTACCGCCCGCATCAGTTTCATTGCGACCATGCCTGAACGCGCGGATGACGAGGCGTGGATGGACCAGGCGCTGGCACTCGCCGATGATGCGGCCGCGCGCGGCGAGGTTCCGGTAGGCGCAATCGTGGTCCGCGACGGCGTGGTGATCGGGCGCGGAGGCAACATGCCGATTGCTGACAGCGATCCCACGGCCCATGCCGAGATCGCGGCGTTGCGCGAGGCCGCGCGCGCGGCAGGCAACTACCGGTTGCCGGGCGCCACCCTGTACACGACGCTGGAGCCCTGCGCGATGTGCGCCGGTGCGATCATGCATGCACGCATCGCGCGCGTGGTCTTCGGCGCGCGTGACGCCAAGTCCGGCGCGTGCGGTTCGGTGGTCGATCTTTTCGCCGAACGCAGGCTCAACCACCATGCGCAGGTGGAAGGAGGCGTTCGCGCCGAAGCGTGCGCCGCAGTGTTGTCGGCGTTCTTTGCGGCGCGCCGCTGAACAGGCGAGAATCGCCCTCATGACCTCGCGCGCCGGCATCGGCATTTACGCTCCCTCGGGATTTTCGCTCGACCCGGCGGCGCTCGATCGTGCCGTTGCTCGTTTCGAGGAACGCGGCCACCGTGTGGTCGTCGACGCAACCTGCCACTCACGCCACCAGCGCTTTGCCGCACCGGACGACGAACGGCTGGCCGCTGTCATGCGGATGAGCGCGGATCCGCGGGTCGAGATCGCGATCGCGTTGCGGGGCGGCTATGGCTGGTCGCGGCTGCTCCCGCGCATCGACTTTGCGAGCGTTGCGTCGTCGCGCAAGCGCTGGGTGGGCTACAGCGACTTCACGGCCTTTGCGCTGGGTGCATTGGCGCAAGGCGGCATGACGACGTTTGCAGGCCCGGTAGCCGCCAGCGATTTCGGCGCAGTGAATCCATCAGCATTCACACTCGACCACTGTTTCGGTGTCCTCGACCATGCCCGCCACACCGTGCATTGCGCGCTCGAAGGCCCCGATGTTGCCGTCGCGGGCACGCTCTGGGGCGGCAACCTCGCCATGGTTGCGCATCTCGCCGGCACGCGGTTCATGCCTCAGGTGGAGGGAGGCATCCTGTTTCTCGAGGATGTCGGCGAGATTCCGTATCGCGTTGAACGGATGCTTTTGCAACTGCATATGGCCGGGATACTCGCGCGCCAGAAGGCAATCCTGCTCGGACGCTTCTCCGAGTTTGTGCTGTCGGACAACGACGGCGGGTACGATCTGGACGCCGCCATCGCCCGCATTCGCAGCGAGTGCGCGACGCCGATTTTGACGGGCCTGCCGTTCGGCCACGTCCCCGACAAGCTGACGCTGCCGGTCGGCGGTCGCTGCGAATTGATCGCAAGTGCAGGCGCGGCGACGCTGGTGTTCTCCGATTATGGAAATTGATCGCGTCGCGTTGGTGAAATTCGCGTCACGCGATTCCAACGATGGTTGCTGACCGCGAACCGGCATTCAAGCTGCGCATCACGGACTGGGCGACGGACGCCCCGAAGCTGCGGGCCGTGCGCATGGCCGTATTCGTGATCGAGCAGAGCATCCCGGAGGAACTGGAGTGGGACGAACATGATCCGGTGAGCGCGCACGCGCTGGCCGAGGGCACGGTCGGGACGCCGGTCGGCTGCGGCCGGCTGTTGCCCGACGGGCATATCGGTCGCATGGCGGTGCTGGCGGATTGGCGTGGGCAAGGCGTGGGAACGGCGCTGCTGGAGGCTCTGCTCGAGCGTGCCGGTCAGCGCGGCTTCGTGCGCGTGCGCCTGCATGCGCAGACTCGGGCCATGCCCTTCTATGCGCGCTTCGGGTTCGCGCCGGTGGGCAACGCGTTCAACGAGGCTGGCATTCCGCACCAGACCATGGAGCGCGTGTTGCGGGAGTGACGGCGCGCGGATGTGGCGCCGGCTTCCGGGACTCAGCGCGGCAGCGTGAACTCCGCGCTCGCGGCGCCGGTCATGTCGCCTCGGGCGTCAAATGTTCGTTCCAGGAATCGAGCGACGCCTGCATGGTCGATGGTGAACACGGTCGAGCAACGGGTACCGTAGTTCGCGCTGACGATGAACGGCGACGACAGCATGCGTTCCGTCTCGAGCGGGACGCCGGTGACAGGCAAGAGGGCGTCCGCAGCCCGGGTGCGATCAGCCAGCGCCGCAAAGACCGGCTCCACGTCCGTGTCGCCAGCCGCCGCCCATGCCGCCAGTCGCGCGCGCGTGCCCACGACCTTCGGCCATGGCGTGTCGATCAGCGCGTTGGACAGGCCGTGCAATCCGGACCGCAGGTGCCGCACGCCGGCGCCACGGTTTGATATCCACTGCGCGCCTTGGGCGTCGCCCGCCAGCAGGTTGAAGCCGTTATAGCGCTGCGCATCTGTTTCAATCGCGCTGAATGCTGCGTCGGTGTCGGCGGCGTTCAGCACCTGCGGCACCAGCGCACCGCGCGAACTTGCGGCAGGGTCGTTGCGGCCGCCTTCGCGCACGTTGGTCACCAAGGCCCAGCGGCCTTTGCGATGCGCCGCGAACCAGGTGCCGCCGGCGGCGAGGTCGCGCCCCGCAAAGACATCCACGAACGGTTCCTCGTTCCCCCACGCCGCCGGCGACGCAGCGCGCGCGTGGAACTCGTCGCGGTTGGCGGCGACGACCAATGCGAAACGAGGATGCGCGCCGAGCGCGACAACGGCGAGGCACATGGGGTCAGGAGGACGCCATGAAGGCTTCGGTGTGACGAATGCGGTCCTGCGCGAAGTCGGCGGCGTGATGCCGCTCGACCGCCGCCACAAGCGCTGCCTCGAACGTCTCGGGGGACGCAACGCCTTCGTAGATCTCCATCCACGTTGCCGGGGCGTCGCGCCGGATCAGCACGCGGCCACGGATGCCGGTGCGCGCGGCCAGGTCATCCTGCAGTGCTGCGATGCCTGGCATTGCAGCGGCAGGGGTGCCGTGCAGGCGGTACCAGACGTAATAGTGAGTAGCGACCGTCGCCACGCTTACGCGAGTTTCGGCCGGTTGGGCGCGACCGCAGCGGGTACCGGATAGGGCAGGGCGAGCAGCGTCAACACCGGCCCGCGCGGGGTGCCAAGGTGCACTGGTGCACTGTCCGTAGCGGCCGTTTGCACGACGGCCAGGATGTCGCTGCCTCCGCCCGGCGCGGGCGCCGCGTTGACGACCGTGCCGCATGCCTGGTCGCCGAAGACAGTGCTGAAGAGATGGGTGCCGGGTGTCGGTGAGTCGCCATCGTGGTGCAGGCGAAAGAGGCGCTCCTTGAGCTTGCCCAGGTACTGCATCCTGGCGATGATTTCCTGTCCGGGGTAGCAACCCTTGCGGAAGTTGACGCCGCCGACCAGATCCCAATTGGCGGCCTGGGCAATGAACAGGTCCTGCGTGGCGGCCGTGACCGCCGGGATGCCGGCGGTGATGGCCAGCCAATCCCAACGTGCGGCGTCGACCCTTGCCGCATAACGGGCCAGTCGCTGTCCGGTGTCGTCGCCTGACGCCACCGGCGCATGCACCAGCACGCGGCCGTCGGGCGTGGTCACGATGTCGCACCCCTCATGCGTGATGCCGTGGGCGGCGCCGGCGCCGGCGCCAAGCGCCGCGCGAGTCGCCGGAATGGCCTCCGGACCGGCTATGCCAAACCGGACGCCACTCGCCGTGTGGTCGGTGACTGCGACCTTGGCGCGCATGACGTACATCGCGAGACGCTTGCGTAGCGTCTCGGCCAGGTCGGCTGCGACAAAGGCCCGGTACGAGGTCGCGGCGGCGCGCCAAATGAGAAGCGTCGCCAGCATCCGGCCCTTGGGCGAGTTGTAGGACGTCCATTGGGCAGCGCCGATGGCAAGCGCGGCGATGTCGTTCGAAAGCTGACCCTGCAGGAAGGAGGCGGCGTCTGTGCCGTCGAACTCCAGGTATCCGGTGTGCGGGAGGGGGGCGAACGCCGCGCCGCCGACGTGGATCGGGTCCTGGACGGACGGCGCGGGTGTCGGGGATGGCGTCATGGCATTAGGATGGGTCCAATGACCGTCGGCGACAAGGGGGCCGGAAACCGTGGTCGGCGGTTCATTCGGGCCGATGCGGCCGGCCCCGCCCGAGTGCGCCCGACGTGGCCGTGACTCACGAATCCGTGCTAGAATAACAAGTTAACTCGATCGCCCTGCCTGCCGGGATTCCCCCGGCCAGCGCGGTGAACGGCGCGTCCGGCCACGGACGGCCCCGGCGTCTCGAGCATTCCGCACACCTCGCGGTCTTTAGGGTGTCCCGCCGACAGTCGCCACAGGCATCGCCATTGGCAACTGAGGGCAGGGATCACATCCGCAGGTGGAGGCTCAACCCTGAAGGGAGTATCACGTATGTCGGTCACGATGCGTCAAATGCTGGAAGCTGGGGTCAATTTTGGCCACCAGACCCGTTACTGGAACCCAAAGATGGCCGATTACATCTTCGGCCAGCGCAACAAGATTCACATCGTCAACCTCGAGAAGACGATGCAGTTGTACCAGGACGCGATGAAGCATGTCCGTCAGCTGGCCAGCAACCGCGGCACCATCCTCTTTGTCGGCACCAAGCGCCAGGCCCGCGAAATCGTCGCTGAAGAAGCGCAGCGTGCCGGCATGCCTTTCGTCGACCATCGCTGGCTGGGCGGCATGCTCACCAACTTCAAGACGGTCAAGGCCTCGATCAAGCGCCTGAAGGACCTTGAACAAATGGCGCTGGACGGTTCGCTCGAGCGCATGACCAAGCGCGAGGCGCTGTCACACAAGCGCGAGCTGGACAAGCTGGTCAAGAGCCTGGGCGGCATCAAGGACATGGTGGCGCTGCCAGACGCCATGTTCGTCGTCGACGTCGGCTATCACAAGATCGCGGTCACCGAAGCCAAGAAGCTCGGCATCCCGATCATCGGCGTGGTCGATACCAATCATTCGCCGGAGGGCATTGCCTTTGTCATCCCGGGGAACGACGATTCCAGCCGCGCGATCCGGCTGTACGCCCGCGGCGCCGCCGATGCGATCCTCGAAGGCAAGAGCACGGTGATGCAGGAGATCGTGCGCTCGGGGGACGAGTTCGTCGAGGTCGCGGAAGAAGCCAAGGTCTGACGCGCGCTCTGTGCGGCGGTCACCTCGACTGCGCGCGGGGATTTGTTCCGGACGGGAGGTCGCCAAGCGACAGCCCGCGCCGGAATCCAGCGAACGGCGCGTTCTTCCGCATTGGGAAGGGCCTGTCGCTTCGATCAACGAATACGGAGCAGCAACATGGCGGAAATCTCCGCAAGCATGGTGATGGAACTGCGCCAGCGCACCGGGCTGGGCATGATGGAATGCAAGAAGGCGCTGCTTGAAGCCGAGGGCGACCTGGTCAAGGCCGAAGAGCTGATGCGTATCAAGAGCGGCGCCAAGGCGTCCAAGGCCGCTGGGCGCGTCGCGGCCGAGGGTATCGTCGGCGCCCACGTCGCGCCGGACGCCAAGTCGGGTGCGATGGTCGAGGTCAATTGCGAAACCGACTTCGTGTCGCGCAATGACGATTTCGTCGCCCTCGCCAGGAAGGTTGCCCAACTCGTCGCGGATCGCAATCCGGCCGATGTGGCGGCATTGTCGGCCTTGCCGATGGATGGCGGTACCGTCGAGTCGCTGCGCCAGGCCATGGTCCAGAAGCTGGGCGAAAACATTTCCATTCGCCGCTTCGCGCGCTTTGCGACCACCGGTCGCGTGGCGCAGTACCTGCACGGGGGCGGCCGCATCGGCGTGACCGTCGAATTCGACGGCAGCGACGACCAGGTGGGACGAGACATCGCGATGCACGTCGCGGCAGGCGCGGCCCCGGGGGCCACTCGCCCCGTATGCGTGTCGCGTGCCGAAGTGGCGGCCGACCTGATCGAGAAGGAGCGCGCGATCTTCACGGCGCAGGCCGCCGACAGCGGCAAGCCCGCGGATATCGTCGCCAGGATGGTCGACGGCCGGATCAACAAGTACCTGGCTGAAGTCACGCTGCTGGGCCAGCCGTTCGTCAAGAATCCCGACGAAACCGTGGAGAAGTACCTGCAGTCGAAGGGCGCGACGGTCAAGGCCTTCACGCTCTACGTCGTCGGCGAGGGCATCGAGAAGAAGAAGGACGATTTCGCCGCCGAAGTCGCGGCGATGGCAAAGGCTTGATCGCCCGTTCCGTCGTTGGCATCACCCGCGCGTGGCCATGAGGTCGGGGCGCGCGCGGAGCACCACCGCAGTCCGCACGTCCGCCGTCATCGTCAGAGCCATCTCGAGGGAGCCCGCATGAATCCGCCCGCCGCCGCCTCCGCTGCCATGCTCGACCCGGCGCCCGCCGCGCCGGCCGGGGTCGCCATCGACAAGCCCGCGTATCGCCGCATCCTGCTGAAGCTCTCGGGCGAAGCGCTGATGGGTGACTACGCCTACGGCATCAAGCGCGAGGTCATCGATCGCATCGTGGCGGAAATCGGCGATGTGATGCGGGCCGGTGTTGAAGTGGCCATCGTCATCGGCGGCGGGAACATCTTTCGCGGCGTCGCCCCCGGCGCGGCCGGCATGGATCGCGCCACGGCCGACTACATGGGCATGCTCGCCACGATCATGAACGCACTGGCGCTGCAGGACGCGCTGCGCCGCGCCGACGTCGAGTCGCGGGTGCAGTCCGCGCTGCGGATCGATCAGGTCGCCGAACCGTACATCCGCGGCCGCGCATTGCGGCACCTCGAGGAGGGGCGGGTGGTGATCTTTGCCGCTGGCACCGGCAACCCGTTCTTCACGACCGACACCGCTGCGGCGCTGCGCGGGCGCGAGATGGGCGTGGACATCGTGCTGAAGGCCACCAAGGTCGATGGCGTCTATACCGCCGACCCGATGAAGGATGCGAGTGCCGTCCGCTACAAGACGCTGACTTTCGACGAGGCGATCATCAAGAACCTGAAGGTGATGGACGCGACGGCGCTGGCACTGTGTCGTGACCAGGACATGCTGTTAAAGGTGTTTTCGATCTTCGTCCCGGGGGCGCTGAAGCGCGTCGTGATGGGTGGGGACGAAGGCACTTTGGTGCACTGTTAGGAATTCTTTGACTTTGGCAGGAGGGCGCATGATCGCCGACGTGAAGAACACCGCGGAACAGAAGATGACCAAGTCAGTGGAGGCGCTGAAGGCGGACCTGTCGAAGGTGCGCACCGGGCGCGCGCACACCGGCCTGCTCGACCACATCCAGGTCGACTACTACGGATCGATGATGCCGCTGTCGCAGGTTGCCAATGTCACGCTGGCCGATTCGCGCACGATCGGCGTGCAGCCATGGGAAAAGAAGATGATCCCAGTGGTCGAAAAGGCCATCCGCGATGCGGACCTGGGACTCAACCCGGCAACCTCCGGTGACCTGATCCGCATCCCGATGCCCTCGCTTACCGAAGAGCGCCGCAAGGAACTCATTCGCGTCGTGCACAAGGAGGCCGAGGCGGCACGGGTGGCCGTCCGCAACATCCGGCGTGACGCGAACGATCAGTTCAAGAAGCTCCTGAAGGACAAGCAGTGCTCCGAAGACGACGAGCGGCATGCCCAGCAGGACATGCAGAAACTCACCGACCGTTTCATCGCCGAAGTCGACCGCGTCATGCAGGCGAAGGAAACGGACCTGATGGCCATCTGACGCTATCGTCGGCTTTCGGTGGCTGCCGCACCGGCCCTCAGCGAGTCCCCCGTGTTCAAAAGCTCAACCTTCGAAATCCCGCCGGAACGCGCGGTGCCACGGCACGTCGCGATCATCATGGACGGCAACGGCCGCTGGGCCAAGCAGCGCATGCTGCCGCGGGTGGCCGGCCATCGACGCGGCGTCGAGGCCGTGCGCGCGACGGTGCGCGCAGCCATCGAGCGGGGTGTCGAATATCTGACGCTGTTTGCGTTCTCGAGCGAGAACTGGCGTCGCCCCGCCGACGAGGTCTCGATCCTGATGGACCTGTTCGTCCGTGCGCTCGATCAGGAAGTGGCGAAGCTGCACGCCAACGGCGTGCGTTTCAAGGTCGTTGGCGACGTGTCGCGCTTTGATCCGCGCATTCGCGAGCTTATCGCGTCAGGCGAGGACCTGACGGCGCACAATCCCCGGCTTACATTGACGGTGGCTGCCAACTACGGCGGACGCCGCGATATCGTCAATGCGGCACAGCGGTACTTTGCCGCCAACCCGCAAGCGGCTGGCAGCGGCCCGATCGCGCCGGAAGCACTCGACCCCTATCTTTCCATGGCGTATGCGCCTGAGCCTGATCTTTTCATTCGCACCGGCGGCGAACAGCGCATTTCCAATTTTCTGCTGTGGCAGCTCGCGTACACCGAGTTGCATTTCACCGACCTGCTGTGGCCTGACTTCGACGCGGCGGCCCTCGACCTCGCCATCGCGTCCTACGCGAGTCGTGAGCGGCGCTTCGGGCGTACCAGTGAGCAAGTCAAGGCGGCCCAGGGCGTCTGATGCTGCAGACCCGGATCCTGACGGCGCTGGTGCTCGTTCCAGCGGTGCTCGCTGCGCTGTTTCTGCTGCCTTCCTTCGGCTGGGCGCTGGCAACCCTCGCCGTGGTGGCGATCGCCGCGCAGGAATGGGCGCGGCTCGCGGGCTTCAGCGCCGCCGGCGCACGCCTGTTCACCGGCAGCCTCGTCGTCGTTGCGGCGCTGCTGCTTGGTTTCGCCTGGTCCGCTGTGGGCTGGGCGCCGGGAATGGTACTGGTGATATGCGGCGCGGCGACGCTGTTCTGGCTGCTGCTGGCGCCGGCGTGGGTCATCAATCGATGGTCGACCCGGCATGCCGGCATCCAGGCCGCCGTCGGCTTG
>JANNKR010000020.1:0-4690 GCA_031396395.1 Betaproteobacteria bacterium | reverse complement strand
GCGCTGTACGACAGCCTGTTCGGGCGCATCCTGAAGCTCGATCCGGCACTGCTGGTGTTTCCGGCGCACGACTACAAGGGACGCAGCCATACGACGATCGGGCAGGAAGCAACCACCAATCCGCGCCTGCAGGTGCGCGAGCGCGCCGCGTTCATCGCAATGATGAACAACCTGAACCTGTCCATGCCCACGCACATCACCGAGGCGCTGCGCACCAACATGAACGGCGGCAAGGCCGTCGCGCAGCTCCTGGCCGAGGCGGCGGCCACGGTGCCGTTCATGTCGCTGCAGGAGTTGAAGGCGCACGTCGAGGCGGGGCGCGATGACCTGATCGTGCTCGATGTGCGCGAACGCGACGCGTACGAGGCTGGCCATGTGCCGGGGGCGCGCCTGCTGCCCCGCGGCCAGCTCGAGCTGCGCGTGAATCAGGCGCTGCCCGATCCCACGCGGCGCATCCTCACTTGCTGCGAGCTGGGGCAGATCTCCACGCTGGCCGCGGCCACGTTGCACCAGATGGGCTTTCCGTATTCGGTGGCGCTGGACGGCGGCATGAAGGCGTGGCGCGAGGCGGGCTATCCGGTGAATGCAGGGTCGGAGCCGTGACTAGCCACACGGGACTTCAGCTGCCCTTCACGATGGACACTGCGGCCTGATGCGGGCCGGCGCAAGTACGCTCAGAACCCGAAAACGCGTTGCGCTGTCCGGCCGCGCACCTTGTCGCGAACCGCGTCGGGCAAACCGTTCACGCGCCGCAGGCACCCCGGCATGTCGCCGATCGTGTGCGGGTAGTCGGAGCCATACATCACGTTGTCGCCGCCGAAGACCTTCACGCACAGGTCCAGCACTTCCGGCGCAAAGACCACGGCATCCGCATAGATCTTCGACATGTATTCGCTGGGCCGGTGCGAGATCTTTTCCCGGCACGCCGGAATGTTGTCGAAGCACTGGTCCATTCGCGATACCAGATACGGCAGTGCACCACCGCCGTGCGACGCGATGATCTTGAGCTTCGGGTAGCGATCAAAAAAACCGTCGTAGATCATGCGCGCGGTGGCGAGCGAGGTGTCGAAGGTGAAACCGATCGACGCGGTCAGCTGGAACCGCGACATGTCCATCTCCGCGACGCCGGGCGGTGCGGTCGGATGCACCAGCACCGGCAGCGCGCGGGCATCGATGGCTGCCCAGATCGAAGCAAACGCGGGATCGGTGAGTGGCAGGCCACCGATGTTGGCAAGCACCATCACGCCGGACGCACCGGCCTTGCACGCGCGCTCCAGTTCGGGCAACGCGCGCTCCGGATACTGCCACGGCAGCGACGCGAACCAGCGCAGGCGGTCCGGGTGGGCGGTCTGCGCAGCCGCCATGTCGTCGTTCATGATCGTTGCGGCCTGCAGGCTCACGTCGGCGCCGCCCCAGTAGCAATTGGGGCAGGTCAGCGATACCACGCAAATGTCCACGCCGCACTGATCCATCGTTTGCAGGCGCAGAGCGTAATCGAACATCCCGGGGACCGGCGTCATGAACGGCGCGCCGTCGAGGTGGATGGCGCGCAGTCCACCGGACACCGGGGCTACGGTGTAGCGAGGGCCGCCATGCTGCTGCAGCAGCGCAAACCATGCCTCGGTCAGGCAATGGGTATGGACGTCGATCACTGGACTTGCCATCAAGCCTTCTCCTGTTGCGTTCCGAAATCCTGCAGGTGAGCGTCGACGAGGCGACGCCGGTCAATCAACCTTGGCGCCCGAATCCTTGACCGCCCTGGCCCACCGTGGCTGCTCGGCGGCGATCATCGCGGCGAACTGCTCAGGAGTCTGCGGGGGGAAAGGCTCCATGCCGAACTTGGTCAGCAGCGCCTTGAACTCCGCAGTCGCCTGAATTTTCTGCAGTTCGTCGGCAAGTTTCGCCACGATGTCGTTCGGCGTACCCGCGGGCGCCACGATGCCCTGCCACGCCTGCCAATCGAACCCCGGCACAGTTGCGGCAATGGGCGGAACCGCCGGCAACAGTGTCGACTGCTTGGCCGCGGACGTGCCCAGCGCCACCACCTTGCCCGCGTTGATGTTAGGCACCGCCACCGTCGCATCGGCAAACATCACCTGCAGGTTCCCGCCGAGCAGGTCGGTGAGCGCCGCCGGCGTACCCTTGTAGGGAACGTGCTGGATCGTAAGGCCGAATTCGGACTTCAGCGCCTCCATGTACAGATGATGCGGGCTGCCGCTGCCTACCGACCCGTAGTTGTATTTGCCCGGACTTTGCCTGATCGCTTCGATCATTTCCTTCACGTTCTTTGCGGGGAATGCCGGGCTGGCGATCAGGAAGAAGTTGACGGTACCCACCGGTGAAATCGGCGCGAAATCCTTGACCGGATTGACCGGCGACGGCTGGTAGAGGGCGGGACTGATGCCGAGCGTCGTGCTGGTCGCCATCAACAACGTATAGCCGTCCGCGGGCTGCTTCGCCACGAACTCGGCGCCCACCAGCGTGCCGGCACCGGGCTTGTTCTCGATCACCACGGGTTGCTTCAGCGCGGCGCTCAGGCGCTCGGCGATCGCGCGGGCAAGGAGGTCCGTGAGCGCGGCCGGCGGATAGGGTACGACGAGCTTGATCGGCCGTGAAGGGTAGGTGGACTGCGCCGCAACGAGTGGCGCCATCGTCACCAGTGCAAGACAGAGCAGCGCTCGGCAAATTCGGGAAGCGGAAGCGTTCATGGCGACACCGTAGAGAGGAGAAAGCAAGGTACGGGAGCCGTGCCCGCGGTGTCAAGCGCGTGCCGCGCACAACTGGCAGGACGCTATACCCGCTTGCCTTCGCACGAGCAACGCAGGACTCCGCGCCCGGCAACGTCGGCCCGGCCCTGTTGCAGGCACCAGGCGCGCCGTTCTCTCGTATACTTTCCGGCACGCTGCCGGTGGTCACACGTAGTCACCCTCACGCGGCCGAACCAGGAACAAGGAGAACCTCGATGAAATTGCGAATCGCAGCACCGGCCGCCGGTTTTGCGTTGTTTGTCGCGTTGGTCTGCGGCGGATTGTCGTCCGCCATCGCGCAGGATAAATTCGACAAGCCGATCAGGATCATGGTCGGCTTCGCGCCGGGCGGCACCGCGGACATCATTGCCCGTGTCGTCGGGCAGAACATGTCGGCCAGCATCGGCCAGCCGGTGATCGTCGAGAACAAGCCCGGCGCCATCGGCCGCATTGCCGCCGATGCGGTCAAGGCGGCGGCACCCGACGGCACCACGATCATGGTGATGCCGATCGGTCCGATGGCGGTGGTTCCGCACGTCTACAAGGACATCTCCTACGACCCGCTCAAGGACTTCGCGCCGATCGCGCTCGGCGCCACCTTCCAGTTCGCAATCGCTGCGGGCCCGGCGAGCGGTGCCAAGACCTGGGCCGAGTTTGCCGCATGGGCGAAGGCCAATCCGACCAAAGCGGGATACGCCACGTCGGGCGCGGGAAGCCTGCCGCACTTCTTTGGCGTTCTGCTCGGCCGCGGCATCGGCGTCGAGATGGTGCACGTTCCGTACAAAGGGTCCGCCGCCTATCTCAACGATCTCGTCGGCGGCCAGGTGCCGAGCGCGATCGACGCGATCGCGGACCTCACGGAATTGCATCGTGCGGGCAAGGTGCGCGTGCTCGCAAGTTCGGGTTCGAAACGCTCGACCGCGCTGCCGGATGTGCCCACATTCAATGAGCTTGGCGTGAGTGGTGTGGAGGCGATGGGCTGGTTTGGATTCTTCGCGCCCGCCAAGACGCCCAAGCCGATCGTCGACGCGCTGAACCGGGCGATCAACAAGGCGCTGCAGTCGCCGGATGTGGCCGAGAAATTGACGAACCTCGGTATGGATCCTGCGACCGGCACGCCGGAGCAATTCGCGACCATCGTCGCCAACGACTACGCGAAGTGGGGACCGATCGTGAAGGCGTCCGGGTTCAAGCCCGATTGAGTTCCGGAGCGACCGCGGCCGGAGATGACGACGCGCCAGGCATCAGCACGCGCTGGTTCGATCACCTATGATGTTGCACGTGGCTCAGGAGGCATCATGAATCGATTGCGTTTAGGCGATTGTCTGCACACGCTGGTGCTGGCCGTATTCGTGCTGGCCGCCGGCCCCTCGTTCGCGCAAGCCTGGCCGACCAAGCCGATCCGCTTCGTGGTGCCGTTCGCGCCGGGAGGCGCCTCCGACGTGCTGGCGCGCCTCGTGGGCCAGAAACTGTCCGAGCGGCTGGGGCAGCCGGTGGTGGTCGAGAACAAGCCGGGTGCGGCCACCACCGTCGGAGCGGCCGACGTCGCGCGCGCGCCGGCGGACGGCTACACGCTGTTGCTGGCACCTGCGCCCTTCGTGATCGCGCCGCTGATGTACCAGAACCTCACCTACGACGCGACGCGTGATTTCACCGGCGTTGCGCTGCTCGCCTCGTCGCCACTGGTGCTGACCGCGCATCCGGCGGTGGCGGCCAGCACGCCGCAGGAACTGCTGGCGTTGGCCAAGGCGAAGCCGGGCGCGCTCATGTACGGCTCGCCCGGCAATGGCAGCGTGCCCCACCTGGCCACCGAACTGTTCAAGATGCGCACCGGCACCGATTTCACGCACGTTGCGTACAAGGGTGGCGGGCCCGCCGTCACCGACCTCGTTGCCGGGCACATCAGTGTCATGTTCGCCAGTCCCATCGAGGTTTCGCAGCAT
>JANNKR010000018.1:0-2088 GCA_031396395.1 Betaproteobacteria bacterium | reverse complement strand
CGGATCGGCTTGGTGGGCCAGGCGGCAGCAGGGGCCTGGCCGAAGGACGGCAGGGCCACGAACGCCAGGGCCAACAGTGCGGCGGCGGTCAGCCGCGAGCCCATGCCCCGCGGCGCCTGAGGCATGCGGTCACCGGACCTGGAAACGGTGGCGGGGGAGAACGGAATGCGCAGCGATGTGACCATGGAACCTCCTTGATCAGTGCATTTTTATCGCGTACACTGAAGCTACCAATGTATGCATTGATAAGCGTATAGAGTGGGACGCGCACCGTCAAGCCCCCGTGCCGACGGCGCCACTGATCGGTCCACCCAAGCCGACCAGGCGTTCCGACGCCTCAAGGACGCCATCGTCCGCGGCGAGATGTCGCCTGGCATGCAGGCGCTGGAGCCGGAGCTGGCGTTGCGCCTGGGCATGAGTCGAACTCCGGTGCGCGAGGCGCTGATTCGCCTCGAACAGGAAGGCTTTGTCGAGCTGACGCCACGGCGCGGCATGCGCGTCTCGGCTCTTTCACCGCGCGACATTCGGGAAATCACGGAGGTGCTTGCCTGTCTCGAGGTCGAAGCCGCGGAGCGCCTCGCCCTGCGCCGTTGCACCGCAGACGAACTCGCGCAGTTCGACGCCGCGATCGCTGCAATGGACGCCGCGCTGGAGGCGAAAGACCCGGAGCGCTGGAACGAGGCCGACTACCGCTTCCACACGCTGCTGATCGAGTCCTGTGGCAATCGACACCTGGTCGAGACCGCGAAGCAATACCTGGAAAAGGCACATCGCTTCCGCGCGTTGACGTCGGTCCATCGCGCCCCGCCGGTGTATTCCAACGTCAATCATGCGGCCGTGGTCGAAGCCATTCGCCGCGGCGATCCGCAATCCGCAGTCGAGATTCACCGCGCACACAAGCGACGCTGGTTGCGTGAACTCGATGACATCCTCCGGCACCTGCAGTCGAGCGATGATCAGGCCGGGCCACATGGGTAGGTCGCGATCACCGGAAGCGTGGGCCCGGAGTCCGACCCGATGAATGGCCCCAGGATTGCGCTCATCCACGCGGTCGCGGTCGCCATCGAGCCGATCCGCGCGGCGTTCGACGCGTTGTGGCCCGAGGCGCGCCCGTTCAATCTGCTCGACGATGCGCTGTCGCCCGATCGCGAACGCGCCGCGGCACTGGCCCCGGAACTGCATGCGCGAATCGTCGCGCTGGCCTGTTACGCCGGGACGGCGGAGGCGGACGGCATCCTCTATACGTGTTCTGCATTCGGGCCTGCGATCGAGGCCGCGCGGGCCGCGGTGGCCATGCCGGTGCTGAAGCCCAACGAGGCGATGTTCGTCGACGCGCTGAAGCAAGGTTCGCGCATCGGCATGCTCGCCACCTTTGCGCCGAGCGTGGTGTCCATGGAAGAGGAGTTCCAGGCCAAGGCACGTGAACTCGGTCTAACGGCCAGCCTGCGCACGGTCTGCGTGCCCGCTGCAATGACGGCGTTAAAGGCAGGCGACCGCGCAACGCACGATGCGATGCTGGCCGACGCCGTACCGGGATTGGGCGACGTCGACGCCATCATGCTGGCCCACTTCTCGACCAGCCGGGCCATGGATGCCGTGTGCGCGGTGACGTCGCTTCCGGTGCTCGCAGCCCCGCGCAGCGCGGTGCTTGCGCTGCGCGCCCGCCTCGAAGCGCGCTGAAGCCACTTCCCGATGCCAGCGCGAATCAAGCCTGCCGCAAAGGCTCGCGCGGTCGCTGCACGGAGCGGCGCCGCCGCCACAGCGTCATTCGGTACCATCGCCGCGGCACCCGCCATTCCGCGCGGTGCGGTCGACACCCACGTTCATGTCTTCGACCCTGCGCGCTTCCCCTTCGATGCATCCACGCCCTATCAGCCGCAGCCGCACGAGTCTGGAACGTCCGCTGATCTGACACAGGTGCTGGATGCGCACCGCATCGATCGGGTCGTCATCGTGAACCCGACGTCCGGTTACGGTTACGACGTGCGTTGCCTCGTCGATGCGCTGGCGAAGCTTGGCCAACGCGCCAAGGGAATCACGCGGGTGCCATTGGCGATCGATCGGCGGCGGCTGCGCGCGCTGGCGGCG
>JANNKR010000013.1:0-11722 GCA_031396395.1 Betaproteobacteria bacterium | reverse complement strand
CCACCGCCGCGGTGAGCGGTGGGCCTAGCCTTGGGCGGGGTACGGTTTGGCGTCGGCGCGCTAAGCGGGGGGCCGCGCGGGGCGGGCGCCTTGGAGCCGCGTGCTCGCCGCGGGTGTGGTCAAAAACAGGGGGGTCGTGGGTTGACCCCCCTGTTTTTGGCCGTCACCCGCCCGAGCACACGCCTTGCGGCGACGAAGCCCGCCCCGCGCGGCCCCCCGCTTAGCGCGCCGACGCCAAACCGTACCCCGCCCAAGGCCAGGCCCACCGCTCACCGCGGCGACGCTGAACAGAACCCCACCCAATGCACAGCCCAACGCTCATCGCGGCGATGCTGTATCGAAGCAACCCAAACGTGGTTCCGTGCCGCCATCCAATCAATGCTCGAAATCGTCGCGCATCCGCACCGGCCCCATGCGCTCTGGATGGCGGCCGACCTTGTCCGCATAAAACGCTGCGATGCGGGCCATGTCCGCCGCGACATCGCCCGTTAGTTCGAATTGCCCGCCAATGCCGACCACCCTTTGGCTGTAGTCGATGAACGCCAATGCCACGGGTACCTGAGCCGTACGTGCCAGCCGGTAGAAGCCGCTCTTCCAGAATTCGGCGTGCGCGCGCGTGCCTTCAGGCGTGATCCCGATACGAAACTCGCGTTCATCGGCAAATGCCTTGGCAAGGCTTGCCATCACCCCGGCCGGCTCACGGCGATTGACCGGGATGCCGCCCCAGTGCCGTAACAGCCGGTCAAACGGGCCTTTGAATAGCGAGTCCTTGCCAACGAAGCGAAAACCAAGTCCCGTCATCCACGTGAATGCGAGGCCGATCGGGAAGTCCCAGTTCGACGTGTGTGGATAGACGAGCACGACACAACGCTCTGCCAGCGGCTGCACCAGCACGGCCCGCCATCCGGCAAGCGCAAGAACGCGTGCGCCCAGGCGCGCGCGCCACGTGCGAACCAGGGGTCCCTGGAGCATGGGCGCAGGAGGAAATGGGAGCGAGTCGGGCACGGCGACGCTGGCAAATGGCGCTGGAGGCGATCGCGAGCGGTTGATGTCACGCCAGTATAGAGCCTGACGACACCGATGCGCCGGGGTCCAATGCCATCGGACGCCCAACCGCCCGCGCTAAAATGGGCGCCATGACGGAATTGGAAAAAATCGCCCGCATCGACGCCGTGCTCCCGCAAACCCAATGCGCGCGCTGCGGCTTTGCGGGCTGCAGGCCCTATGCCGAAGCGCTTGCCGCCGGCACCACCGAACTCAACCGCTGCCCGCCGGGCGGTGACGAGGTTGTCCGCATGCTTGCGGCACTGACCGGACGCCCGATACTGCCGCTCGATCCAGCGTGCGGCGCGCCCGGACCGTTGTCCGTCGCCGTCATCGACGAGGCCACGTGCATCGGCTGCACGCTTTGCATCGACGCCTGCCCGGTCGACGCAATCATCGGCGCCGCCAAGCGGATGCATGCCGTGATGCCGTCGCTGTGCACCGGCTGCGAGTTGTGCGTCGCACCCTGCCCCGTCGACTGCATCGTGATGGCGCCCACGGATCGGGCATGGGATCGCGCAGCCGCGAGCGCGGCCCGGGCGCGGCACGATGCCCGCGCGACTCGCCTTGCCCGTCGCGAGCGTGTGAACGCGCGTACCGCAGTCCCTTCATCCAATGGGATAACGCTTGAGCAGCGACAGGCGCTGGCGGCGGCCGCCGTTGCGCGCGCCCGTGCCCGCCGGGCCGGCGCATGAATCCCGCCAAGCGCCGCGCGATTTTCGAGCGCCTGCGCGCAGCCAATCCGCATCCGACCACCGAACTCACATACGCATCGCCCTTCGAACTGCTGATCGCCGTGGTGCTGTCCGCACAGTCCACCGATGTTGGCGTCAACAAGGCCACCACAAGGCTGTTCGCTGTGGCCAATACGCCGGCGCGACTCGCGCAACTTGGCGTGGAGGGCGTAACTCCCTATATCGCTTCGCTTGGACTCTTCCGCAACAAGGCGAAGAACATCGTCGCGCTGGCGGAGATCCTCCTCACCCAGCATGGCGGCGAAGTGCCAACCACGCGCGAGGCGCTGGAAGCACTGCCCGGGGTGGGACGCAAGACGGCCAACGTCGTGCTCAATACTGCATTCGGGCAGCCGACCATCGCGGTCGATACTCACATCTTCCGCGTATCGAACTGCACGGGGTTGGCCCCGGGCAAGGATGTGGTCGAAGTGGAGCGCAAGCTCGAGAAATTTGTGCCGGACGAATTCAAGCAGAACGCGCACCATTGGCTGATCCTGCACGGCCGCTACACCTGCGTTGCGCGATCCCCCAAGTGTCCGCAGTGCATGATCCGCGACCTGTGCGAATATAAGTACAAGACACTTGGTGATGCGCCCGTCGCGCCATTCACCGACTGACGCGCCGATGTTCAATCCTTCCCGCGACGAAGCACGGCGCTTCCTGATCGATGCCTGGTCCAAGTTTGGTGCGGGTGCACCGCTCACCGATCTCGAGAAGATCGCCGCTGGACTCATTGCCAGGCACCCCGAATATCACGCGACGCTGGCGTCACCGGAGCGCTACGTCGACCGCGACTACGCGCCCGAAGCCGGCGACATCAACCCGTTCCTGCACCTGTCGCTGCATCTCGCCGTGGCCGAGCAATTGGCCATCGACCAGCCGCCGGGCATTCGCGCACACTTCGAACGCATCCGCGATGCGCGTGGTGACGAGCACGAGGCGCTGCATGCCGTGATCGAATGCCTGGGTGAGGTGATCTGGCAGGCGCAGCGCACGCGCGCGCCGCCGGATGCACAAGTTTATCTTGGCTGTCTCGAGCGCCATCGGTGACGTTGCCGGCGAGCGCCGCGGATGCCACCAACGCCAGTCAACGATGCCCAGTTGCAGTCCGGTTCGTGAGAAAATACGCGTGCCGCCACGCGGCTTTGCGGGTGGCTTGTCCGCGATTTTCCGCCTTGCCCTGAAGACGCCATGAAACTCGACGACCCCAAGACCCTTCGCGCGGCTGCAGCCGCGCCCATGACCCCGCAGGTGATTTCCGAGGAGGTCCTGCTCGAAAAGTACGCCAAGGGCAACGAGCAGAATGTCGACGGGGTGCGACGACGTGTCGCACGTGCGCTTGCCGCGGTCGAGTCGCCGGCGCAACGCGAGCAGTGGGAGCAGGCATTCCTGCAGGCCCAGCAGAACGGCTTCATCCTGGGGGGGCGGATCAATTCCGCCGCGGGCACCGATCTCAAGGCCACGCTGATCAATTGCTTTGTCCAGCCGGTCGGCGACAGCATCTCCGGTGACGAAAACGGCATCGGCATCTATGTGGCGCTCAACGAAGCCGCCGAGACAATGCGCCGCGGCGGCGGCGTCGGCTATGATTTCTCGCCGATCCGTCCGCAGGGTGCCCATGTCAAGGGCACGAACAGCCGCGCCAGCGGGCCGCTGTCCTACATGCGGGTGTTCGACCAAAGCTGCTCGACGGTGGAGTCCGCGGGTTCCCGTCGCGGCGCCCAGATGGGCATCCTGCGCTGCGATCATCCGGACATCGAGGCCTTCATCCATGCGAAGGACGATGGCCGGCTCACCAACTTCAATCTTTCGGTGGCGGTGACCGACGCCTTTGTCACGGCGGTGCGCGACAACGCGCAGTGGCAACTGGTGCACAAGGCGCCGCCGGCGCCCGATCTCCTGGCGGCCGGTGCGCATCAGCGCGACGACGGCCTATGGGTCTATCGCACGGTTCGCGCCGGCGCGCTGTGGGACCAGATGATGCTGTCCACCTACGATCATGCCGAGCCGGGCGTCGTGTTCATCGACGCGATGAACCGCGACAACAATCTTTCGTATTGCGAGGCGATCGACGCTTGCAATCCCTGCGGTGAACAGCCACTTCCCGCGTACGGCTGCTGCGACCTCGGCAGCGTCAACCTCGCGCGTTTCGTGCAGGATCCATTCACGCCGGAAGCTCAATTCGAATTCGCGGGCTTCGCCGCCACCGTGGCCGTCGGCGTGCGCATGCTCGACAACGTGCTCGACGTGACCGCGTGGCCACTGCCGCAGCAGAAAAAAGAAGCGATGGACAAGCGGCGCATCGGCCTCGGCTTCACCGGGCTTGGCGATGCGCTGATCGAGCTGGGCCTGCGCTACGACTCGACGGAAGGCCGCGCCATGGCCGCGCGCATCGCCGAGGAAATGCGGGACGCCGCCTACCTGGCGTCCGTTGAGATCGCCAAGGACAAGGGTCCTTTCCCGCGCCTCGATGTCGCTCAGTACCTCGAGTCACCCCGTTTCGCGTCGCGCCTGCCCGCTGAAATCCAGTCCGCAATCCGTGCCCACGGCATCCGCAACAGCCACACGCTGTCGATCGCGCCCACCGGCACCATATCGCTTGCCTTCGCCGACAACGCTTCCAACGGCATCGAGCCCGCGTTCAGCTGGTTCTACCGGCGCAAGAAGCGCATGCCCGACGACACGATGAAGGAGTACCTGGTCGAGGACCATGCCTACCGCCTGTACAAGCACCTGCACGGCATCGCCGACACCGTGGACCTGGTGCCCTTCGATGCGGCGCAGAAGCACGCGCCGGGAACGGTGTGGCAAGACGCCGATGGAACGGCGCGCGCAATGCTGCCCCCTGCGTTCGTCAATGCGCTGCAGATGAGCGCACAGGATCACATGCTGATGAACGCGGCTGTGCAGCCGTTCATCGACACCGCGATCAGCAAGACGGTCAACGTGCCCGCCGACTATCCGTTCGAGGCCTTCAAGGACCTCTATTTCGAAGCGTGGAAGGCCAACCTGAAGGGGATCGCGACCTATCGCCCCAACAGTCTGCTGGGTGCGGTGCTCGAGGTCGCGCCCCCTGCTGCGCCCGCCACTGCACCGGAGGACTTCGACACTGCCGACCCGGACCGGCGCATTCGCCTCGATCGCGCGCACCAGCCGCCGCTGTCCAGCCTGCGCTGGCCCGGCCGCCCGGAGCTGTCGAACGGGAACCCGTGCTGGACCTACGTGGTGCGCCATCCGCTGGGTGACTTTGCTGTCTTCATCGGTCATATCGACGATGGCAGTTCCTACCCCTTCGAAGTCTGGATCAACGGCGCCGAGCAGCCACGCGGCCTGGGCGCGATTGCCAAGACGCTGTCGATGGACATGCGTACCGACGATCGCGCATGGCTCGACATGAAGCTCTCCGCGTTGCAGAAGGCAAGCGGCGACGATGGCTTCGAGATGGCAATGCCGCCCGACGGTCGCATCGTCCGGGTGCCGAGCCTCGTGTCGGGTTTCGCCAAGCTCATCCGCTATCGTTGTGACGAGCTGGGCGCGTTTGCCGCCGACGGCACGGGCAAGACACCCGTCGTCGACGCGCTGATGGGCCCGAAGGAACCGAAGGCCGGTCCCGACGGCACGCTTTCGTGGACCGTCGACGTGATGAACCACGCCACCGGCGACGACTTCGTGCTGTTTCTGAAGGAACTGGTGATGCCCGACGGGCAGCGCCGGCCCTACTCGATGTGGCTCTCCGGTGAATACCCGCGCGTGATGGACGGGCTGTGCAAGGCATTGTCGCTCGACATGCGGGTGTACGACCCCGCGTGGATCGGCATGAAGCTGCGCAAGCTGCTTAACTACGGCGAGCCCAACGGATCGTTCATGGCGCGCACGCCGGGTTCGGACAAGGCGCAGACCTTTGCGTCGACGATCGCCTATCTTGCCCAATTGATGATCCATCGCTACGCGATGCTCGGCATATTGACCGAGCAGGGTTATCCGTTGGAGCAGGCGGGCATTCTCGCGGTGCCGCCCACCGAGCAGGCACACAGCACCGAGTTGAAGACGCTACCGGGCAAGAAATGTCCGGAGTGCGGCAACAAGGCATTGATCCGCAAGGACGGCTGCGATTTCTGCACCGACTGCGGCTATACCGGCGCATGCGGCTGAGTTCACTCCCGGCGGTAACAGCCAATGGACGACCACCCCGAGGGCTGCGTACGCTGCCGAACGTTGCCCTATTCGGCCAGATGCCAAACGGCACCCGGACCGCTCCGTCAAATGCGTGAACCAAGGCTTGGGACATGGCGATCAAGGTAATCCTCGCAGGCGCAACCGGTTGGGCAGGCTCCGAACTTGCACGCGGCATCGCGGGGGTGGCGGACCTGGCGCTTGTCGCCGGTATCTCGCGCAAGCACGCGGGTCGCACGTTGGGCGACGCGCTGGACGAGCCGCGCCTTGGCTGTACGGTCTATGCGACCGCAGCCGAGGCACTCGCCCTTCCCTGCGACGTGTTCGTCGAGTACACCAAGCCGGACAGCGCGAAGGCCAACATCCTCGCCGCGCTTGAGCGCGGCGCGCATGTGGTGGTGGGGACCTCGGGCCTGACCGACGCCGACTTCGCAGAGATCGACGCCATCGCACGCAAGCAGCAGCGGGGCGTCCTTGCGTGCGGCAACTTTGCGCTGACGGTGGTGCTGCTGCAGAAGTTTGCCGAGATCGCCGCCAAACTGATCCCGCAGTGGGAAATCATCGACTACGCGTACGACGGCAAGATCGACGCTCCCAGCGGGACCGTCCGCGAACTGGTCGCGCGGCTGGCCAAGGTGCGCCCGCCCGAACCCACGGTGCCACTGGACCAGACCCGCGGGCCACGCGAAGTCCGCGGCGCCACGATGTCGGGATCACAGGTGCATTCCATCCGTCTGCCCAGTTTCGTGATCAGCGCCGAGATCATCTTCGGCATGCCGGATCAACGGCTGACCATCCGGCACGACTCGGGCGGCAGCGCGCGCCCCTACGTCGACGGCGCTCTGGTCGCCATCCGCAAGGTCGGCACGCTGGTGGGCGTGCATCGCGGACTGGATTCCGTGCTCGATCTCTGAACCCGTTGCGCCGTCGCGGCCGCATCCTTCATGCCGGCCGGCAGCGTGCAGTCCCGTTCAATCGCCGCCGCTCGACCGCGCCGCGAGCCGCCACAGCGACGTCACTTCAGCGGTGCGCGCCGTGTGCAGCGGGTCGGACTTGTCGGAGGCCTTCGGATGCTTCGGCTTCGCATCGCTGCGCCCCAGCACCTGCAATCCCGCCGCCTCGATGGCCGCCAGTAGTTCATCGCGCGTACGCAGGCCAAGATGCTCCGCCAGGTCCGACAGAATCAGCCAGCCCTCGCCGCCCGGTTCCAGATGCGCGGCCAGTCCGCGCAGGAATCCCAGCAGCATCCGGCTCTCGGGGTCGAAGATGCCGTGCTCGAGCGGTGAACTCGGCCTGGCAGGCACCCACGGCGGATTGCACACGATGAGCGCCGCGCGACCGTCGGGAAAAAGATCCGCCGGCATGACCAGCACCTGCTTGGCCAGCCCGAGGCGCTGCATGTTCTCGCGCGCGCAGTCCAGCGCACGCGGGTCTGCATCGGTGGCCGCCACGTGCTTGATGCCGCGTCGCGCGAGCACCGCGGCGAGCACACCGGTGCCGGTGCCAATGTCGAACGCACGGCTGGTCGATGCGAGCACGCCAGGCAAAGCCGCCTTCGCCACGAGGTCGATGTACTCGCTGCGGATCGGCGTGAACACGCCGTAATGCGGATGGATCCGGCCCCCGGTCGCGGGAACGTCAATGCCCTTGGTGCGCCACTCGTGCGCGCCGATGAGACCCAGCAATTCGCGCACCGAAGTCACGGTGGAACTACCCGCAGGCGGACCCCATGCTTCCGTGCAGGCTTGCTTCAGGTCGGGGGCACGTCGCAGACGAATGCCGTAATCGGCGTCGAGTTGCACCAGCAACATGCCCAACGCGCGCGCGCGCTGCGATCGCGCCAGCCGATGTCGATGGAACGCGTCTGCCAACGATGCCGGCGCCGCCGAGGCGGCCTTGAGCCTGCGCTTGCGCGGCGGGCGATCGGCACGGCTGGCCAGCGCCACCAGGATCTGCCGCGCATTCTGGAAGTCGCCACGCCACAGGATGGCGGTACCCTGGCACGCCAGATCGTAGGCCGCGTCGGCTGTGATCGTGTCGTCGGCGATCACCACGCGGGTCGGTGGCGGCGCCCCGCGCTCGGAGCGCCAGCGCGCCGAGCGAAACTCGTCGCCCTCGGTCCAGTGGATCACCGGATCCGGCCCTGCCGCTGCGTCCGCCAAGTGCATACTCCCTGTGAAAGCGTGAATATGTCACATCGGCGCGGTGCGGTACGGAGTCGTCCGGACTGCTTTGGCTAATTCCTGAACGAGCTCCCGGCGCTCGGGGCGGGTTCTGGAGTGACCCTGGCCCCCGCGCGTCTGGGGGTCCCCTGCAGGAGCGAAAGACGCAACTACGGTGCCAGCGTCTCGCGCGGCGTGCGGCTTGCGGTGCCTGCTTTGATGCAGGTGGGCGGGTGTACGGTCAAGAAAAAGGCGCCTTCCGGCGCCTTGGTTTCCGGACGCAGCCCGAACCGGCGCTCAGTACTTGCTGGACAGCACGGCCGGCTGCTGCGAGTAATACGCGGCGAGATTCTCGATGTCCTGCGGCGTCAGCGTCTGTGCGAAGCCGGCCATGATCGCGTTCTTGCGCGCACCGCTCTTGTAATCGCGCAGCGCCTTGGCGAGGTAGTCCCGATACTGCCCCGCAAGCTTCGGGTTGTCGGCAATGGGCGAGATGCCATCGACGCCATGGCATGCGGCGCAGACTTCCTGCACCTTTTTCTTGGCCGCCACGAGGTCGGCGGCAACGGCAGGGCTGCCGACAACGGCAGCGGCGAGCGCGACGGCCGCGACGAGGCGGGACATGAAGATTGGCGTCATCATTTGAGCGCTGTCTGCAGCGGCGTTTGCGCGTAGTAGGCGGCGATATCGGCCATGTCGGCATCCGTCAGCGTCGCCGCGACGGCCCGCATCGACGGATGGCTGCGGTTACCTGATTTGTATTCCTTCAGCGCCGTGACGATGTAAGCCGCATGCTGCCCGGCAATCTTGGGCACCTTGTAGACCTCGGGATAGGCCGTGCGCCAGCCGACGATGCCGTGGCAGCCCTGGCACATGGTCACCTTCTGCGCGCCCTTGGCAGGGTCGCCCACCGGCGCCGTGCCTTGTGCCAGCGCTGCGACCGGCGCCATCGCGGCCATGGCAAGAACTGCAACCCACGAAATGCGTGTCATGAAATCGGGACTCGTTTCAATCAGTTGTGCTGCCGCAACAGTGCGGCGGCGAGGACCAAACCCTGTGATTTTACGGGTGTTGGCGCTGTCAGGTCAAAGGCCCTGGGGCGCCCGTCAGCGCTCCAGATACTGCAGCTTGTCGCGTACGTCTTTCCAGTCGTCAGCGTCCGGCGGACCGGGCTTGCGCTCGATGATCGGCTTCCACAGCTTGGCCAGTTCGGCGTTCAGCGCGGTGAACTGCTGCTGGGCGGCCGGGACGTCGTCCTCGGCAAAGATGGCCTCGACCGGGCATTCGGCGACGCACAGGGTGCAGTCGATGCATTCGTCGGGGTCGATCACCAGGAAATTGGGGCCTTCCCGGAAGCAGTCGACCGGACACACGTCCACACAGTCGGTGTACTTGCAGCGGATGCAGGATTCTGTGACGACGTAGGTCATGGCAGTCAATTCCCGGGCAGCCGATGCGAGACGCAGGGGCCAAAGACCTTGAATTTTAGCAGAACAGCCGCAAGCTTCAGGGCCTGGACGGCGCCGGCCTTGCGCCTGCCGCAGGCTTTAGGCTAACGTAAGGCCATCCCGCGACGCCGCGACCATCCGCTTCGATCGTCCGGTTCCCTGCCTGAAAGGATTGCTCATGAGTGCCGCCATCAAACACGTTTCCGACGCCTCCTTCGACAAGGACGTGCTGCAGTCGGGACATCCGGTCCTGGTCGATTTCTGGGCCGAATGGTGCGGCCCCTGCAAGATGTTCGCGCCGGTGCTGGATGAAATCGCCAAGCAATACGACGGCAAGGTCACCGTGGCCAAGCTCGACATCGATGCCAACCCGTCCACGCCGGGCAAGTACGGCATCCGGGGCATCCCCACGCTGATCCTCTACAAGGGCGGCCAGCCCCACGCGCAAAAGGTCGGCGCGCTGACCAAGTCGCAGCTGACCGCGTTTCTCGACAGCAACCTTTGAGCCTGCCTGCCGGCGGCTCTTGATTGACAGCCGCCGGCGTCCCCTATAACCTCCCCCCCGTTGGCGTGATCCCCGGTCTGCGTTGACCGGCTCACCGGTCCCGGATATGCCGGGCCCCAGCATGCAGCACCCGGCGGCAAGCCGCGGCAGTCTCCCTGCCTCGTCGGTTGGCCAGCCACCTCCCACCTCCATTCCTTCCGGGCCCTCCGTGGCCGCCATCGCGCCTTTCCGGCACGCCGCTCCCCAGCCATGCATCTATCCGACCTCAAATCCAAACACATTTCCGAGTTGATCGAGTTCGCCAATGCGAACGAGGTCGAAGGCGCCAACCGGATGCGCACGCACGACCTCATCTTCGCGCTGCTGAAGCAGCAGGCGAAGAAGGGTGAGTCGATCTTCGGCGGTGGCGTGCTCGAAGTGCTGCCCGACGGCTTCGGCTTCCTGCGCTCCCCCGATACGTCCTACCTCGCCAACACCGACGACATCTACATCTCGCCGTCGCAGATCCGCCGCTTCAACCTGCATACCGGCGACACGATCGAAGGCGAGATCCGCACCCCCAAGGATGGCGAGCGCTACTTCGCGCTGGTCAAGGTGGACCTCGTCAACTACGAGCCACCCGAAAACGCCAAGTCGAAGATCCTGTTCGAGAACCTGACGCCGCTGTTCCCGGACAAGACGATGGTCCTGGAGCGCGACATCAAGGCCGAGGAGAACATCACCGGCCGCATCATCGACATCATCGCGCCCATCGGCAAGGGCCAGCGTGGCCTGCTGGTGGCCTCCCCCAAGTCCGGCAAGACGGTGATGCTGCAGCACATTGCGCACTCCATCGCCGCCAATCACCCCGACGTGATGCTGATCGTGCTGCTGATCGACGAGCGGCCCGAGGAAGTGACGGAGATGCAGCGCTCGGTGCGCGGCGAAGTGGTGTCGTCCACGTTCGACGAACCCGCCACGCGCCACGTGCAGGTGGCCGAGATGGTCATCGAGAAGGCCAAGCGACTGGTCGAGCACAAGAAGGACGTCGTGATCCTGCTCGACTCGATCACCCGCCTCGCCCGCGCCTACAACACCGTGGTGCCCGCGTCGGGCAAGGTGCTGACGGGCGGCGTGGACGCCAATGCGCTGCAGCGCCCCAAGCGCTTCTTCGGCGCGGCGCGCAACATCGAGGAAGGCGGCTCGCTTACCATCATCGCCACCGCGCTGATCGATACCGGATCGCGGATGGACGACGTGATCTACGAGGAATTCAAGGGCACGGGCAACATGGAAATCCACCTCGACCGCCGCATGGCCGAGAAGCGGATCTACCCGTCCATCAACGTCAACCGCTCCGGCACGCGCCGCGAGGAGTTGCTGCTAAAGCCCGACATCCTGCAAAAGGTCTGGATCCTGCGCAAGTTGCTCTATCCGATGGACGAGCTCGAGGCGATGGAATTCCTGCTCGACAAGGTCAAGGGCACGAAGAACAACGCCGAGTTCTTCGAGAGCATGCGCCGGGGATAGGTGCGCAATGTGAATTCGCTGTAGGCGAGGCTTGTATCTTGATCCTGGACCGGTGCGGTAGAGTTTAAGGCGTCTGCGAGAGCCGGACTTGCCCGTGCAGCATGTTTGAGGCTGGGGTATCCAATAGCCCGCGCTGAAGTGAAT
>JANNKR010000320.1:0-2992 GCA_031396395.1 Betaproteobacteria bacterium | reverse complement strand
GCCCAAGCGTGAAGAGCGCCGGGAGGGTCAGCGCCCGCCACGCGAACCGCGTGAGCCGCGCGAGCCACGGGAAGGTCAACGACCGCCGCGTGAACCGCGCACGGAAAACCTGCCGGCGCTGGAAGCCGCGGATGCGGTTGCCATCGGCGCCGTCAATCCGGCGCTGGACAACGCGGCAGCGGATGGCAAGGACGGCGGCAATCGCCGACGTCGTGGCCGTCGTGGCCGTGGTGGCGATCGCGCCGACCAGCCGCAAGGCGAGACCGGCGAGTCGGCACCGCTGGAGGGTTCCGCGCCTGACGACATGACGAGTGCCCCTGGAGGCGACGGCAATGCGCCGCCTGCACGCGAAGCGCGTCCGCCGCGTCCGCCGCGCGAACCGAGGGCCGCACGCGAAGCGCGCGAAAATCGCGAGCCACGCCAGGATGCGGTGGCCGGGGAAGCGGCACCCATGGCGAGCACGGCCGGCGCCATGACCGAGATGGCAGCACCCATCGTGTCACCCGCGCCTGCACCTGCTGCAGTGTCTCTGGCACTGCTTTACCCGGACGTGCCAGCGCCAGCTGCAATGGCGCCGGCATCCGTCGTTGCGGCTGCGGTTGAACCCGCACCGTACGTCGTACCCGCGTCGGTTGTTGTCACACCTCCGGTTGTTGTTGCACCTCCGGTTGTTGTTGCAACGCCTGTGGCGGCACCTCGGCCCGCTACCCTGCCTCCGGTGCAATTGACGTTGCCCGCGGATTCGGACCTGGTCCTGATCGAAACGAGCCACAAGGCGCCCGCGCCGATGGTCGACGAGCAGCCAGCTGCACGTCCGCGTCGCGTGCGCCCGCCACGCGTGGAGATCGCGAGCGAACCGCTCGAGATCATCGAAACGCAGAAGGGGCCGGCCGCGTAACGCGCGTCGTCCCGTCGTTGCAGAAAGGGGAACGCAAGCGTTCCCCTTTTTGTTGCCCGAGTTTCTCGGCGCGCCCGTAGGCGAGGCTTCAGCCTCGCGGAGCGCCATGCGAGGCTGAAGCCTCGCCTACGGAAACTTGTGCCGGCCGATGCTACGATCGCTGCCAATGAAGGAATTGCTGATCGTCTGGCATTCGCAATTCGGCGGCACCGCGCAGATGGCGGCGGCGGTACGCGCGGGCGCGTCAAGCGTGCCCGACGTGACCCTCACGTATATCGAGGCACGTCTGGCGGGCATCGCGGAATTCCAGCGCTGCGATGGCCTGCTGCTGGCGACCTCGGAGAACTTCGGCTCGCTGTCCGGCATGTCCAAGGACTTTCTCGAGCGCGTGTTCTATCCGTGCGAGCACACGATGGCCGGCAAGCCCTACAGCGTGATCGTGTGCGCCGGGAGCGATGGCGAGGGCGCGATGCGGCAGACCGACCGCATCATCACCGGGCTGCGCATGCGCAAGGTGCTGCCAGGCGTCGTGTATCGCAGCGGTATCACGGCGCAGCCGGTACAGGTTCCGACCGCCACACTGGCGCAATGTCGCGAACTCGGCGCGACGCTGGCCGCCGGCATGGCCGCGGGCATCTGGTAGGGAAGTCGAACGCTACTGCATGTGCCAGCCGTGGCTGACCACGAGCGACTGGCCGGTGAGCGCGCTGCTGGGAAAGCTGGCGAACAACACTGCGACTTCGGCCACGTCCTCAAGCGTGGTGAACTCGCCGTCGACCGTGTCCTTCAGCATCACTTTCTTGATCACGTCGTCCTCGGAGATGCCCAGGATCCTTGCCTGTTCGGGGATCTGCTTGTCGACGAGTGGCGTGCGCACGAAACCCGGACAGATCACGTTGGCCCGTACGCCGCGCGTTCCGCCTTCCGCCGCGATCGCCTTGGCCAGGCCGATCAGGCCATGCTTGGCGGTGATGTACGGGGCCTTAAGCTTCGATGCAAGCTTCGAATGCACCGAACCCATCAGGATGACGCTGCCACCGCGCCCCTGCCGGTACATGTGCTTGAGGCAAGCGCGCGACGTGAGGAATGCGCCGTCGACGTGGATGGCCATCATCTTCTTCCAGTCGGCATAGGTGAAATCCTCCACCGCATGCACGATCTGGATGCCGGCGTTGCTGACCAGGATGTCGATGCCACCCAGTGCTGCCGCAATGGCTTCGATGCCCGCGTCGACCTGGGCTTCGTCGGTGACGTCCATTGCCACCCCGATCGCCTTGCCGCCCGCTGCGTTGATTTCTGCAGCCACCGCATTGGCGGCGTCGACGTTCAGATCGGCAATGGCAACCCGAGCGCCTTCCTGGACATAGCGCAATGCGATGGCCTTGCCGATGCCACTGGCGGCGCCGGTGACGACGGCAACCTTGTCCTTCAGTTTCATGGGGGATCCTTGACGAGCTTGCCAATTGACGGTGGAACTGCACTGTCGCCGCATCAAAGAGCCGGAAACGGCCGAGGACCTTCGTCCCTGGCTTCCCGATCCCGCACGCCTCAACCTCAGGAGTCGATCGGCAACGCGATCCCGAACATCTGCTGCTTCAACGCGTGCAGCCGGTCGCGCAACTCGGCGGCTTTTTCGAATTCGAGGTTGCGCGCAGCCTCGACCATCTGCTTCTCGAGCGCCTTCAGTTCGCGCTCCATGTCCTTCTCCGGCATCGCCTCGTACTTGGCCCGGGCCTGCGCGGCGCGCTGTTCCTTCTTGGCCTCGTCCGGGTCGTAGACGCCCTCGATCAGGTCCTTGATGCGCTTCTGCACGCCGACGGGCGTGATGCCCATCTCGAGGTTCCAGGCAACCTGCCTGGCGCGCCGGCGATCGGTTTCGTCGATGGCCAGCCTCATCGAGTCGGTGACCTTGTCGGCATACAGGATGGCCATGCCGTTGATGTGCCGCGCGGCGCGGCCGATGGTCTGGATCAGCAAACGCTCGGAGCGCAGGAAGCCTTCCTTGTCGGCATCGAGGATGGCCACCAGCGACACCTCGGGAATGTCGAGGTTTGAATGGCCCATGCTTGGCAAAGCAAATGGTGTGAGTGCCAC
>JANNKR010000325.1:0-36908 GCA_031396395.1 Betaproteobacteria bacterium | reverse complement strand
GGTGCTCCGCCAACCGCTTCCACGTCTGCCCTTCGTCGCGGCTACCCCATATCTGGCCTTGTGTAGTGCCGAAGTAAACGCCTACTTTTTGATGCGTATCCGCGGTCATGGCCTGGCGCTTGACGGTCCACCAGGCTTGCGCCTTGGGCATCCCGGTAGCCAGCCGCAGCCACGACTTGCCGGCGTTGCGGGTGCGAAAGACCGCCGGGCGGCCACCGTGCGAGACTCGCGGCCAGACGCTCGTCCCGTCCATCGGCAGGATCCACGCCGTGTCGGCGTCGCGCGGATGGGTGACCATCGGGAACCCGACATAGCCGACGGTCTTGGGCATGCCGGTGCCAATGTCCTGCCAGCGTGTGGCGGGCCGATCCAGCCTAAAGAGGCCGCAATGATTCTGCTGGTAGAGCCGGTCGGGATTGCCGCCGGCAAAACGCACGCAGTGCGGGTCGTGGCCGAACTCGAGATCGGGATTGGGCTGGAAATCGGCGCGCACGCCCTGGTTGAGCGGCGTCCAGTGGGCGCCGGCATCGACCGATTCGAAGGTGCCACCGCTCGACATGCTGATGTACATATGCGCGGCGTCGCGCGGATCGATCAGGATGGAATGCAGTTTGGCGCCATCGGGGGTGCCGTCCTGGTCGCCGCCGCACCACGCCTTGCGCTGGGGGTGCGCGTTGAATCCCGCCACGCCCTCCCAGGTGTCGCCGCCATCGGCCGAGCGGAACAGGCCCTGCGGCGAGGTGCCGGCATACCAGACGCCCGGCTGCGAGGCATGCCCGGGCGCAAGCCAGAAGGTGTGATCAACCACGCGGCCGCTGTCTGCGGCAAACGCCGGCGGCTTGGCGGCCTCCTTCCAGTGCTTGCCGCCATCGGTGGAGCGGAAGATGGTCGGGCCGAGATGGCCGGTGCGCGCGGCGGCCAGCAGCGTCTTGCCATCGCGCGGGTCCAGCCGGGCGTGATGGACGATATGGCCCAGGAAGTGGGGCCCGGCCAGCTTCCACGTCCGGCGCGACGCGTCGCCCGTCAACGTCCACAGGCCCTTGCGGGTGGCAATCAACAGGCGCACGCGGCGGGGCGCGGCAGTTCGCGGTTGCGGCATGGTTGTTTCCTCCATTTGCTCATCAGGGTTTCGTAGGCGAGACTTCAGTCTCGCTGCGCGCGGCACCACGGCACTCTGCGCGAGGCTGAAGCCTCGCCTACAGGATGCAACACCTCGCACCTGCCACGCGAACGCGAGAGTCTGCCCCCGCCAATTCACCACGGCAAGTGTAGGGTTGATATCGGCGCGATTGCCTGTAATCCTTTGCGGTCTTTCCGGATTCCCTCTACAGGAGTTTTCATGACGATCAAAGTCGGCGACAAGCTGCCCGCGGGCGCGCTGAAGGAGTTCATCGAGGTCGAAGGCAACGGGTGCAGCGTCGGCCCCAACGATTTCCAGATGCAGGATGTCACCAAGGGCAAGATGGTCGTGATCTTCGGCCTGCCCGGCGCATTCACACCGACATGCTCGGCCAAGCACGTGCCGTCCTACCTTGCCAACTACGACAAGCTGAAGGCGAAGGGCGTGTCCGACATCATCTGCATGTCGGTCAACGATGCGTTCGTGATGGGCGCCTGGGCGCGCGACCAGAAAGCCGGCGGCAAGGTCCGGATGATGGGCGACGGCAGCGCCGATTTCACCAAGGCGCTGGGCCTCGAGTTGGACCTCGTGGCGAAGGGGATGGGGGTGCGCTGCCAGCGCTTCTCGATGCTGGTGGAAGACGGCGTGGTGAAGACACTCAACATCGAAGCCCCCGGCAAGTACGAAGTATCCGACGGCGACACGATGCTGAAGCAACTGGGCTGAGCAACCAGGTTCCGCGCGACTGCAACGGCGGCCGTCGAGGCCGCCGTGTGCATTCGCGTACCCGCACTCGGCATCAAGGTGCCTTGCCGAAAGCCGCGCAGTCCGTCAAGGCAGCAACAGCAGTTGCCCCGTGGTGCGTCGCGCCTCCAGGTCGCGATGCGCGTCGGCCGCCTGGTCAAGCGGATAGCGATGCTGGATGCGGGGCCGCAACGTGCCGTTGCGCAGCACGTCGAACAAATTGCCCGCAATGGCCTCGAGCTGCGGCCGCTGCGCCGTGTAGTGGAACAGCACCGGCCGCGACAGCGTGCCCGATTTCGCTGCCAGCGTATTGCCGTCCAGCGCGGTATGCGGACCCCCCGCCTGCCCGTACACCACCCAATGTCCGCACTGGGCAAGCGCCGCCAGATTCTCGGCCATGGCCGGAGCGCCCAGACCATCGTAGATCACGTCGGCGCCATGTCCGCCTGATGCGCTCATCACGTCCGCCGCAAATCGCGGTTCGCGCGTCACGATGACGACATCGCAACCGTGTTCGTGCGCGATCCGGGCCTTTTCCTCGCTTGATACCGTGCCGATCACGCGCGCGCCCAAAGCCTTGGCCCAGGCACACAGGAATAGTCCCACGCCGCCGGCCGCCGCATGCACCAGCACCGTTTCGCCGGCGCGCACGCGATGGGTGCGATGCAACAGGACTTCGGCGGTCATGCCCTTCAGCATGCTCGCCGCCGCGGTCTCGTCGTCGATGTCATCCGGCAGCGCCACCACCTGATCCACCGCCATCGTGCGCACGTCGACGTAGGCCCCGGGCGGCGGGCAGGCATAGGCGACACGATCGCCCGGCCGCAGGTGGTGCACGCCCGCGCCGGCATCCAGCACGACACCGGCGGCCTCCATGCCCGGTACGGCGGGCGGCGTCAGCAACGGATAGAGCCCGGTGCGCACGTAAACATCGATGTAGTTGACGCCGATCGCGCGGTGGCGCAGCCGCACCTCTCGTGGACCTGGCGCAGGTGCGGCGAGCGTCGCCGCCTGCAACACCTCCGGCCCGCCGTAGCGGGACACCACGATCCCACGGGCGGGCAGCGGCGCACCTGTCGCGCTGCCCCGTTCCACGGCCGGCCCGCGACGAAGATAGGTCCGCAATCCCGCGAATCCCCCCTCGTAGACGCCGCCCCCCACCAGCTGTGCAAACTCGGCTTCACGCCCCCGCGGCACGTCGAACGTGGACTCCCAGTGCCAGAACGTGCGATCGCCGTCCGTCACCCGCTTCAGCGTCACGGTGGCCACATAGCGGCGCATCGGCAACGTGGCGTCGAGGATGCAGTACGTGGACACGTGGTCGCGATCCGACAACGTCAGCAGCTGCTCGCGAATGTGGTTGCCATCGCGCAGCATGAAGTTGCGCACGCAGCCCACCTGGTCGGCAGGCTCGCCGCGTTCGATATGGGATTCGGCCACCACCGGGTGCCATGCCGCGTGAGAGTTGAAGTCGCGCAGGATGGGCCACACCCGCTCGATGCTGGCATCTATCACCGCGGAGCGGACGACGCGTATCACCGGCGAAAGGCCGCCTTCAATGCGTCGAATGCGGCCTGGAACACCTTCTGGCCGATCAACTGGGCGAGTTCCCCCTCGCGCTCGGGCGCGCAGTCGAACTCCGCCCACCATTCGGCGAAAGTGCGCCCGCCGTCGGTGACCGGCGTCAGCTTCAATGTGGCCACGTAGTTGTCCACGCCCAGCGGGCTTTCCAGGATCGAATACGCACACTGGTAGTCGTAGTCCGAGAGTGTCAGCAACTGCTCGCGGATCACACCCCCGTCCTTCAGGCGGAAGTGGCGCACGCAGCCGATCCGGTCCGCCGGCAGCCCACCTTCGATGCGCGACTCGACGACGAAGGGCGTCCACTTCGGCAGGCCGTTGAAGTCGCGCACGTGCGCCCACACGGCATCCGCCGAGCCGTCGATCACGCTCGATGTATAGACCTTGATCAACGCCGGTCTCCGTCCCGCTTGCACACCTTCACGCCATCGCCCCGGCAAGAGGGCGCGCCGCGGCGGCCCCGCGCTCGCGCGCTTTGATGCGGCCCCGTGATGCTCGTCATTCGCCCGCCGGGGCCGCGGCCCCGCTCGCCAGCGCTGGCGCCGCGGGTGTCGCGGGCGGGTTGCGATCGAGCAATCCCCGCGCCAGCTTGCCCACGTCGCCGCCTTCCACGCCGATTTCCCGCAGTAACTGGTCCACGAGCGGTGCCTGCGCGCGATAGCGCAGCGCGGAGTTCACCAGATTTTCAGTGAAGCCGCCGCCGCTGCCGCCCCCCTCGTAGTCGCCGCGATGGCCGCCGCCACCGCCGCCCAGGCCATCGACCTGCAGGATCTTGATGCCTTCGATGCGCTCCATCGGCCGTGCCGATTCGCGGATGATGCCCTCCATCTTGTCGATGAGGCGCAGGCGCATTGCCGAGATCCGCGCCTCGGGGGACAGCAGGTTCTGTGCCTCGTTCATTAGCCGCATGCCTTCGGCCTCTACTTCGTTGCGAATCTTCGTCGCCAGCGAGCGGATGCGGTCGGCGTCGGCTTCCGCTTCGGCCTCCGCGCGCACTGCCGCGCCGCGGTCCGTTGCGGCGGTCATCTCCGCATGCGCCGCCACGGTCAGCCGCAGCGCATCGCGCTCGGCATCCTGCCGCGCCGAGATGAGGTCGATACTCTTGCGTCGTTCCGCCATTTCCGTCTCGCGCGCGGTGAACACGCGCTCTTCCTCGGTGACGGCCAGCGCGCGGGCCTTATCAGCCGCGGCCTGTGCTTCGGACTGCGCGCGCGATTGGGTGGCCACGGCGATTGCGCGCTGCTGCTCGGCCAGCTCGATGGTGCGACGGCGATCGATCTCGAGACCCTGGATCTCGAGCTCGCGGCCGATGCGCGCCTCGTCGACCGCGCGTTCCGCTTCGATGCGCGCGCGGTCCACCGTTTCCCGCGCGGTGATCTGCGCACGCTCGGCCTCCTGCTCCTTGTTGGCACGTTCGCGAGCAATGTCGGCGCGCTGGGTGGCGCGCTGCACCTCGAGCTCGCGCTCCTGGGACAGGCGCGCATACTCGAACTCGCGGTCGATGTCGAGCGACTGCCGCTCGGTCTCCAGGTTTTTATTGCGGATCTGGATCATCGTGTCCTGCTCGATGTCGTTGCGCTGTTTCTTGCGGTGCTCGATCTGTTCGGTGAGCCGCGTCAGGCCCTCGGCATCGAAGGCATTGGACGGGTTGAAATATTCCATCGAGGTCTGGTCGAGCTGGGTCAACGACACGGTTTCGAGCTCGAGGCCGTTCTGCAGCAGATCGGCGGCCACCACCGCGCGCACGCGCTTCACGTACTCGCCGCGCTTCTCGTGCATCTCCTCCATCGTCATCTCGGCCGCCACCGTGCGCAGCGCGTCGACGAACTTGCCCTCGGTCAGCTCCTTCAGCGTCTCTGGCTGCATCGTGCGCTGGCCGAGCGTTTGCGCAGCAGATGCAATCGCATCCGGCGCCGCCTGTACCCGCACGTAGAACTCGGCCACCACGTCCACCCGCATCCGGTCGCGGGTGATGATCGCCTTGTCGCGCCCGCGCGAGACCTCGAGGCGCAGCGTGTTCATGTTGACCGGGATCACCTCGTGCACGATGGGCAGCACGAAGGCACCGCCGTTCATCACGACCTTCTGGCCGCCGAGGCCGGTGCGCACGAAGGCCCGCTCCTTCGACGAACGAAGGTAGAGCCAGTTGAGAAGCCACACACCGATCGCGACGATGATCGCGACGATGATCAGGCCCATGATGAACTGCCCGAACTGTGTACCGGTCATGGTGACCTCCTAGCCATACGATGGTTGTTCATCCGTTGACCCGGATGTTCTTGAATTCGCGCGTGGTCGCGGTCAGCGCGACCTCGGTGGGCAGGCGCTCCATGCTGGAGGCGCCGTAGAAGCCTTGGATGTCGCGACAATGCCGCAACATGTATTCCGCATCCTTCGGCGTGGCGATCGGGCCGCCGTGACACAGGACGATCACGTCGGGATTGACGGCGCGCGCAACGTCCGCCCACGCATCGATGCGCGGCACGCAGTCGGCCAGGCTCACCGCGGTGTCGGCGCCGATGGCGCCGCCGGTCGTCAGACCCAGGTGGCATACGATGATGTCGGCGCCGGCCGCCGCCATCGCGGCTGCATTGTCGGTGCTGAACACGTACGGTGTCGTCAGCAGGTCCAGTGCGCGCGCCTTGCGGATCATTTCCACCTCGTGCGCGTACCCCATACCCGTCTCCTCCAGGTTGGCACGAAAGACGCCGTCGATGAGGCCCACCGTCGGAAAGTTCTGCACACCCGAAAAACCCAGCTCGCCCAAGCGACGCAGGAAGTCGTCCATGAGCAGGAACGGGTCGGTGGCGTTGACCCCGGCCAGCACCGGCGTGGCACGCACCACCGGCAGCACCTCGTGCGCCATCTCGACCACGATGTCGTTGGCATTGCCGTAGGCCAGCAGCCCGGCGAGCGAACCGCGACCTGCCATCCGGTAGCGGCCGGAGTTGTAGATGACGATGAGGTCGATGCCGCCGGCTTCCTCGCACTTGGCGGACAAGCCAGTGCCGGCACCGCCGCCGATGATCGGCACGTGCTGCGCGATCATGGCGCGGAACCTGGACAGAATTTCGGTGCGCGCAATACGGGGCATCGGTCAGTAACTCCGCGTGCGGATGCCGGCGACCGCCGGGCCCGCGATTTCATGGAAAGCGGCGACCAGCGCCGCGGCAAAGGCTTCGTCGTTCATGTGCAGCGGCAAGCGCAGCAGCTTGCGGTCGCTGCCCGCTCGAAAGTCGGCGGCGATGGCGTCGAAGAGCGCCCGGTCGGCCGCCGGGTCCCAGAACGCCTGGCCAGGTGCGTCGAGTCCCGACAGGCCACCCTCTGGCAGCAGGAAACGGACGGGGCCCTGCATCCGGTTCAGCTTGGCGGCGATGAAGGTGCCGATGCGCGCGCACTCCTCCGCCGTAGTGCGCATCAGCGTGACATTCGGGTTGTGGCGATGCAGCTTCCGCGCGCGGTAGCGCTCCGGGACGGTTTCCATCGCCCAGAAGTTGACCATGTCGAGCGCGCCACAGGAGCCGACATAGGGAATGCGGCTCTGGGTGAAGACGTCCAGGCGTTCCGGTCCCGCCGACAGCACGCCCCCGGCGATCTCGTCCGCAATCTCGGTGGTCGTTGCGTCGATCACCGCGGTCAGCAGTCCGGATTCGACCAGCTTCTCCATCGACTGGCCCCCGGTGCCCGTCGCATGGAAAACCAGGCAATCGTAGTCGGGCTCGAGGTGCTTGGTGACGGCCTGCACGCAGGTGGTGGTGAGGCCGAACATCGTAAGGCCGATGGCAGCGCGCGACGAAATTTCACTCGATGCCGGCCGCACATAGGCAATCATGCCCGCGAGTGCGTGCGCCGCGTTGGCCAACACCTTTTCGGAAATGCGGTTGATGCCGGCGATGTCGGTCACCGAGTACATCATGCAGATGTCGGACGGACCGACGTAGGGCCGCACATCGCCCGAAGCCACGGTCGATACCATCACCTTAGGTACGCCCACCGGCAGTCGCCGCATTGCCGCCGTGGCCAGCGCGGTGCCGCCCGACCCGCCTGCGGAGATGAGGCCGCCGACGTCGCGCCGGCGGACCACGAACTCGGCGAAGGCGACGGCCATCTCTGCCACGGCGGAACCACGATCGCCGGTGAATACCGCGCGTTCGCCGCCGGGGTGGTGTCGCGCCACCTCGCGCGGGTGCACCATCGCCGATGACGGTCGGCCCGACGTCGACAGATCCACCGTGACGGTGCGCACGCCCAGCTTCTCGATGCAATTACGCAGGAAGAGGAGTTCGCGGCCCTTGGTGTCGAAGGTCCCCGCGATGTAGGCGGCGCGCACCGCGCTTGAGGCCACCGGAAACTCCAGCACCCGCGCGTCGCGTCCGGTGGCGGCCAGGTTTTCGGCGGCGGCAGTGGCGGAAGGGGTCGGCGCACCCTGTTCGGCGCGGGTCTCGACCAGGCGATCACGCGGGCGGGCGGGTCCGTCGCCGCTGCTCCAGCGCGTGTAGCCACGTACGGTGCGTGGCTCACCGGCATCGTCGGAGGATATTGCGGGCCCGGGGTCGTCACCGGCGCGGCGGATGGTGAACACCTGCTGCGGGCCATCGGTGGTGGAGTCAACGGCGGCGTCCGAGGACAGATCCGGCACCGCATCCGCTACTTCGGAGCGCACGCCCAGCAATCGTTGTTGCAGCTCGCGGTCGGCCGCAAATTCGGCGGCAGGCATCAGACGCGCAATGCGTCCGTTGACCATCACCGCGATGTCGTCGGCGACATCGAGCGCGACGCCCAGGTTCTGCTCGATCAGCAACACCGCGATGGCGCCATCGTCGGTCAGCGACTTCAACATGCCGACCACCTGCTCGACGATCACCGGCGCCAGCCCTTCCGTCGGCTCGTCCATCACCAGTACGCGCGGGTTGAACAACAACGCGCGCGCAATCGCCAGCATCTGTTGTTCGCCACCGGAAAGCTCGGCACCGCCATTCCCGCGCCGCTCTGCCAGCCGCGGAAACATCTGGTACACGCGCTGCGGCGTCCATGGCCCGGGCCGTCCCCCCGCGGCAACGCGCAGGTGCTCGTCGACCGTCAGCGAGGGCCATACGCGCCGGCCCTGCGGGACATAGCCGATGCCGCGGTCGGTGATCTGATTGGACGGCAGGCCCAGGATCTCCTCGCCCGCCAGGCGCACGCTGCCCGAGGCGCGCACCAGGCCAGTGATCGCGTTGCACAGCGTCGACTTGCCCATGCCGTTGCGCCCCACCACGGCGAGCACGCCATGATCCAGCGTCAGCGAGACTTCCTGCAGCGCATGCGCGCGGCCGTAGTACACGTCGAGCTTGTCGACGACAAGTGCCGGACCCTTGTGGCCGGCCCCACTGTCTCCCGGGCGGCGCCTGAACCAGCCCATCAGTGCCGCCCGCCCATGTAGATGGCCTGCACCTCGGCGTCGTTCTGGATTTCGTCCGGCGTGCCTTCCTTCAGCAGCCGGCCATTGTGCAGTACCGTCACGCGATCGACGACGTTGAGCGCGATCTCGAGGTCATGCTCGATCAGCACGAAACCCATGTGCGGTGGCAAGGCGCGCAGCAGCGCGACGAGCTCGCGCCGCTCAGACGGCGACAGTCCTGCCGCCGGCTCGTCAAACAGAATAAGGCGCGGCGCTCCTGCGAGCGCCATGCCGATTTCAAGCTGCCGCTGCTGGCCGTGGGAGAGCACGGCCACCGGTTCATCTGCGACTCCGGTCAACCCGACACGCAAGAGCAGGTCGTCGGCCGCATGGCGCGTGGAGCTGTTCACACGCGGCCGCATCATGCTCATGCGTCCGCGCGCGACGCCGCGGACGGCAAGGAACAGGTTGTCGCGCACGGTGAGTTCGCGGAACAGCTGTGACGACTGGTAGGTGCGCCGCAATCCAGCGCGGATGCGCTCATAGGGTGGCATCGTCGTCACGTCATCGCCGAAAAAACGCACGCTGCCCGCCGTGGCCGGGAAATCCCCCGTGATCACGTTGAACAGCGTGGTCTTGCCGGCGCCATTGGCGCCGATCACGGCCCGTCGTTCGCCGGCAGCCACCGCCAGCGAAACATCCTCGAGCGCGTGCAGCGCGCCGAAGCGACGGGACACGCCGGAAAGTTCCAGCGCATTGCCCGTCGCGAGCGGCGTGCCGTCGCGCACCTTCAGGGCCGAGACCGATGCCATGGTGCCGTCAGCTCCGTCGACTCAAGGACAATCCGGCACGTCGCGCGAGCCGATCTTGAACTCGGCGGCCGGGATGCCCAGCGTCTGGCTGACGTTGTCGATCTTCTTCACCACCTTGTTGTAGAAATTGCCCTTGTCATCCTTCACCACTTCGGTCACGAAGGTAGTGCCGATGGCTTGGCGGTTCTGATCCAGCTTCACGTCGCCCGTGGGCGTCTTCAGCGTCAAGTTGGTCAGCGCGGCGCGATACTTCACGCCGCCATCAGACAAGTCCCCGTTGACTGCCGCCAGGCCGTCGAGCGCCGCCTTCATGTTCATGTAGTAAACGTAGGCGAAGAGCGACGGGCTGGGGTAGCCTTCCGGGAAGTTCTTCTTGTACTCGGCGACGAATTTCTTCCATTCGGCACCGTCGTAGGCGTCCGCCAACGGACCGGCCGACAGCGTGCCCAGCAACGACTCGCGGCGCTTGCCGCGATAGTTGAGCACGTCCTGACTGACCGTGATCGAGCCCCCCACCATCGGCTTGTCACCACCCGCCTGCTCGTACTGGTTGAGGAAGTTGACGGCATCCGCACCTCCCAGCACGACCAGCAACGCGTCGACGTCCTTTGGAATGCGGGCGATGACCGACGCGTAGTCCTTGCCGCCCAGCGGAACCCATGCCTTCAGCGGTACCTTGCCGCCCGCCTTGCAGTACTCGGTCATGAAGCCCTGCACCTGCGAGTACGGGAAGGCATAGTCCTCGGCAATGACCATCATCTTCTTGTAGCCCTTGTCGTAGGCCACCTTGCCGAGGCCGGACATCCACTGCGCGCCTTCAGTGTTGAAGCGGAAGAAGTTGGTCGATGGATTGACCAGCGTGGTGGCCTGCGCGCCCGAACCGCCGTTGATGAACGTGACATTGGGCTGGGTCTTCGCGTAGTCCTTCACCGCGATTCCTTCGCCACCGGAGAGCGGGCCGACCATCACCTGCACCTTGTCCTGCTCGACCAGCTTGCGCGTCGAATTGACCGCGACGTCGGGCTTGGCATCGGACGAGGCCTTGATCAGTTCTATCTTCTTGCCGGCCACCATGCCGCCGCGCTCACGCACGGCCAGTTCGGCGCCGCGCATGCCGTCGGCCCCGCCCGCCGCGAACGGCCCTTCAAGCGTGGCCAGCAGGCCCACCTTGATCGTCTCCTGCGCCATGGCGCCGCCGGCGAAACCCAGCGCGGCGACCACCGCCGCACCCACCAGCGTCCGTGCAAAAACTCTCTTGCTTGCCTTCATTGCTCCTCCTTCGTGGTGATGCGGCTCTAAGGGCCGCGGTCGTCAACGCGTCGTACGTCCCGCGGCCGGCACGGGTGACGCCCCCGCCGCCGCACTGGCGCGATGAGGCGCCACAAAGCGGCGGGCGAAACGCGCCCAGAGTCCGAGCAAACCGTCAGGGGAAAAAAGCACGATGGCCAGGAACACGCCACCGATGACCAGATTGAAACGCTCGCGATCGACCAGGTCGATGGCGAAGTTCTGCAACAGCACGAACACGATCGCGCCCAGGAAGGCCCCGATCGGGTGGCGCATGCCGCCCAGCACCGCAATGATCAGGATGTTGATGAGCCACGACGTGCCCACCGACCCCGGCGTGATCAGCCCGTTGTACCAGGTGAAAAGCACGCCCCCCGCCGCCGCGATCAGCCCGGCCAACGCCCATGCCGCCACGCGATGTTCGGTCACGGCGAAGCCGAGCGAATTCATCCGCCGCGGGTTATCGCGAATGCCCTGCAGCGCGATGCCGAAGGGCGAACGGCCGACATATTTGACCAGCAGGTAGGCGAGCAACGCGAAGACGAGGCACAGGAAGTAGAACGGCACCGGGGAACGCCAATCGATACCGAGCACCGTTGGCGGATAGACCCGCTGCAACCCCTGGAAGCCGCCGAAGATGCTGTAGTTCTGCAGCACCAGGTAGTGAAAGGCCACGCCCACCGCCAGCGTGATCATGATCGTGTAGATGCCTTCAGTACGCACCGACAGCCAGCCGATCAACGCGCCGCAGATGGTGGCGATCAACACCGCCAGCGGCACCGCCACCCACCATGGCCAGCCGAGGCTGATGGTGTCCGTGCCACTGGTGCCGAAGATGGCGACCAGGTAGCCCGCAATGCCGGCCACCGTCATCTGCGCCAACGAAATCATGCCGCCATAGCCACCAAGAAACGCGAGCGACAGTGCGATCATCCCCAGTGCCAGCGTCTGCGCCGCAATCTGGAAGGTGAAGAAGGGAGTGGCCACGAAGGGAAACACCAGCAAGAAGGCGAGCACCGCCACGTGTCGCGCGGCAAGGTGGCGCCACAGGTAACGCAGCCACCGCGGGGCGGCACTGTCCGGATACGCATCGGCGAGCGTGGCAGCGGGCACCGCGCGCAGCGGCACGCCAGGCCGCGGCTGACCCATCGCATGCCGGCCCGCGCCCGAGTTCATCGCCTTGCGCCAGTTGGCGGCGCTCATCGCGACGCTCCCCCCGAAGTCGCGGCGCGACCTCCCCCCCATGGGGGGCGCGCGCCTTGGGACGGCCCGGCGGCGCTCACGCGGGCCTCCCCAGGATGCCGCGCGGGCGGACGGCCAGAACGAGGATCAGGATGAGGAAGGTGAAGACCACGCTGTAGGTGGGCGCATAGGCCAGGCCGATGGTCTCGGCTAGGCCGAGGATCGCGGCGCCGATGGCCGCGCCCACCACGCTGCCCATGCCGCCGACGATCACCACCACCAGCGACGCGAGCAGCAGCCGCGTGTCCTCGCCCGGCACCATCGACAGTTCGACAGCACCGATCACGCCGCCCAGCCCGGCCAGCCCCGCGCCGATGGCGAACGTAATCGCGAAGATGCGGTTCACATTGACGCCGGATGCCGCGAGCATGCCGCGGTCGTCCACACCGGCGCGGATCATCATCCCCACCCGGGTGCGGTTGAGGAAGAGCCACAGCACGATGCCGATCACGATGCCGATCGGCAGCAGCGACAGCCGATACGACGAGTAGGCATTGAGGATCGGAATGCCCCGCAGCGGCGTGCTGAGCCACGCCGGAGGCTCCATCTGGTGCACCTGCCCCGTGAAGGTCCAGAGCAGCAGATCGGCGATGACGATGGACAGCCCGATGGTGACCATCGTCTGCCGAAGGTCCTCGCCGGGCATGCGGCGAAAGATGGCCAGTTGCATCACGAGGCCCACCACCGCGGATGCAGCGAAGCCGGCGGCGGCGGCCAGCAGCCACCAGCCGGTGCGCTCCGCCACGACGAAGCCCACGTAGCCGCCCAGCAGGTAGAGCGAGCCGTGCGCCAGGTTCACGTTGCGCATCAGGCCGAACACCAGCGTGAACCCTGCTGCGACGATGAAGTAGAGCGACCCCAACGTAAGTCCGTTCAGCAGCGTCACCAGGAACAGCCGCTCGTTGGTGGCCAACGCCCAGATGGAAAAGACGAGCATCGGCGCGCCGAGCACGACGGTCCAGATCCATTGGCGAGGCGTGAGCGCGCGCATCGGATGCGATTCAGGCCGCAGTGCCGGCAAAGCGCGAGCGCACCGAACGGATGTCAGGCGCCTTGTGGAAGACCCCGTCCTTCATCACGGCCAATATCCGCTGCGGATCGCGCAGCACGGCGATGTTCGACAGCGGATCGCCGTCGATGAGGAGAATATCGGCGAGGTAGCCTTCCTTGATCTCGCCGAGTTCGTTCCCCTGCAGCATGATCTGCCCGCCGTATCGCGTGGCCGACACGATCGCCTCCATCGGCGTCATGCCGAGGTACTTGACGAAGAACTCGAGGTCGCGCGCGTTCTGGCAATGCGGCGTCATCGCGAAGCCGTAATCGCCCCCCGGCAGCACGCGGATGCCGCGCTTGTGCATTTTCGACAGCGACTCGAGTGCGGCATCCCACTCGATCTGATAGCCCATCGCCACCGCTCTTGCCTTGGAGACGCCGTAGGCCTCGGCCTCGTTCAGCATCGCATACAGGATGGCGATGCCGGGCGCCACGAAGTGCTTGTCCTTGTTCGCCTCCAGCATGTCGAGCGCCTCTTCGTCGACGAAGCTGGCGTGATAGATCACCTCGATGCCGTGGCGCACCGACTGCTTGATCGACGCGCAGGAGCGTGCGTGCGACGTGACGCGCTTGCCGCGCATCTTCGCCTCCGCCACGGCGACCGCGACCTCTTCATCCGTCATCCATGTGGTGTCGGCGGGCGCGCCGGGGACGAAGTTGTCGCCGGACAAATTGAGTTTGATCGAATCCACGCCGTACTTGAGGAACATGCGCACGACCTTGCGCATTTCCTCGGGCCCGCTCACAACCACGCCGAAGCTGAACTCCGGCCACGGGATGTGAGGCAGCGTCTCGTCGCCCAGGCCACCCGCCACGGTGATCTCCTGGCTGGCGGCGAGGTAGCGCGGGCCCGGAATCAGGCCTTCGTTGATGGCGTTGCGCGTCACGACGTCGAGCCGTGCCTTGGCACATGCGGCGCCTACGCACGACGTGAACCCCGCTTCGAGGTAGCGCCGTGCGACATTGGCCGACCACAGCACGTGCTCCTCGAGCGGCATCCGCTGGATGGCCTCGAGCGTGGCCGCATCGTTCCAGGAGAAGTGCGTATGCGCTTCGCACATGCCGGGCATCAGCGTCGCGCCCGCCGCGTCGACGGCGGTGGCACCGGGGGCCTGGATCGACCGCGGCGTGCGGCCCACGCGCAGGATGCGATTGCCCTGCACCAGGACTTCGCCAGCAAAGGGCGCGGCGCCAGACCCATCGATGATGCGCACGTTGGTGAAGAGTATGTCGGCCATCGCGTCCTCTCTCCCTATTGAAACCGCTGCGCGTGAAAGTGGCGCAGCAGGTCGATGCATTCGTCCGGCATTTCCACCGGTGTCCAGTGTCCGCACCCGCGCAGCACCTCCATCTGGACGGCCGTACCGCCTGCGGCGATGCGGTCCCCCATCTGGCGCACCGCCTGCGGGGGCGCGACCATGTCTTCATCGCCGGTCACCAGCAGCGTCGGGCATTTGATGTTGGCCACCTCCGCCGGCTGCGCGTCGGCCAGCGCCTCGCAGGAACGGGCATAGCCGTCGGGCGTTTGCCGCATCAGCGACTCGCGCACAAACCCCACCGCCGCGTGCCGCTTCGCCTTGGTGAGCGCCGAGGTGGCGCCCTGCACAAGCGCATCGGCGATCTCCTGCATGCCCACGGGTCCCTCGCTGCGCGCCTTCTGCGCACGGGCGCGAATGGCGGTGCGGGCCGGGTCGGCCGGGGCCAGCAGCGGCCCGAACAGCGCCAGGCTGCGCACCATCCCCGGATGCGCAGCGGCGAGATGGGCGGCAACGATCGTCCCCATCGAATGCGCGACCACATGCGCGCGCTCGACCCCGGCGGCCGCCAGCGCGCGCAACGCTGCCTGCACGTACACCGCGATGGACAGCGGGCCTTCGACGCGGTCCGAACGGCCCGACCCCGGCAGGTCGAGGCGGATGCGCCGCGCGCGTTCGAAGGCTGGCGCCAATGGCGTCCACGTGTTCGAAGTGCCGCCCAGTCCGTGCAGCAGCAGCACGGCCTCGCCGTCGCCGTCGATCTCGACGGCGGTGCGTTCGATGAAGCGCGTGGCCATGGGCAGGGAGCCTTCGTGCGCTTCGCTCAAGCCACGGACAGGCGCAGGCGCGACGCGCCTGCCCAGTCGTCCGGCGCCTTGTGGAACGAACCGTCCTTCATCACCGCGACGATCCGTTGCGCATCCTGCAGCACAGTGATGTCAGACAGTGGGTCGCCGTCGACCAGCAGCAGGTCGGCGAGGAAGCCTTCCTTCACCTGCCCCAGATCACTGCCACGCAGCATCACCTCGCCGCCGAATCTGGTCGTGGCCAGCAATGCCTCCATCGGCGTGAAGCCCAGGTACTTCACGAAGTACTCGAGATCCTTGGCATTGGTGCCGTGCTTGATCCACGCGAAGCCATAATCGCCCCCGGGCAGCACGCGAATGCCGCGCTGGTGCATCTTGCGCAGCGTGGTGCACGCGGCTTCGAGCTCGCGGTGGTAGCCCATGCCCCTGGCGATCTCGGGCGTGATGCCCCACTCCGACGCATGGTGCGACGTGTTGATGAGCCAAGCGATGCCGGGGGCGACGAAGTGCTTGTCCTTTGCCGCTTCGAGCATGTCGAGCGCTTCCTCGTCGGCAAAGCTGGCGTGATAGATGAGCTCGATGCCGTGGCGCACGCACTGCTTCACCGACTCGCTCGACCGCGCATGCGCGGACACCCGCTTGCCGCGCATCTTCGCCTCGCGCACCGCCATTGCGACTTCAGCTTCGGTCATCGGCGTCATTTCCGCCGGAATCCCGGCGATGTACTCGCCGGAGAGATTGAGCTTGACGGTGTCCACGCCGTACTTGAGGAACATGCGCACGCACTTGCGCATCTCCTCGACCCCGCTGACCACCGCGCCGAAACTGAACTCGGGATAGGGCAGATGCGGCAGTGTCTCGTCGCCCAGGCCGCCAGGGACCGTGATTTCCTGGCTCGCCGCTAGATAGCGCGGACCGGGGATCAGGCCGGACTCGATGGCATTGCGGATCACCACGTCGAGCCGCGGCTTGGCAGTGGCGGCGCCCACGCACGACGTGAAGCCCATGTCGAGATAGCGCTTGGCGATATGTGCGCACCAAAGGATGTGTTCCTCCGTTGGCATGCGCTGGATGGCGGTGAGACTGGGCTGGTCGTTCCACGAGAAGTGCGTGTGCGCTTCGGTCATGCCCGGCATCAGCGTCGCGCCCCGCGCATCCACCACCTGCGCGCCGGCGGCGGGCATGGTGCGCGCGCTGCGGCCGACACGGGCGATGCGGTTGCCCTGCACCAGCACTTCGCCGGTGTAGGGAAGCCCGCCGGATCCGTCGAAGATGCGCGCATTGGTGAAGAGGATGGATGCCATGGGAAGTTTTCCTCTACGCGCGCTCAGTGCACCGGATTCTCAAGTATGCCGATGCCGTCGATCTCGATGCGCACCGTGTCGCCGCGTTTCAGGTAGCGCGGTGGCTTGAAGCCGATGCCCACGCCCGACGGCGTGCCGGTGGCGATGACATCGCCGGGCTTCAAGGTGATGCCGGTGGAAATCGCGGCGATCAGCTCCGGAATGCCGAAGATCAGGTCACGCGTGGAGGCGTCCTGGCGCAATTCGTCGTTCACCCAACAGCGCACGCGGGTGTTGTTGCCATCCAGTTCATCGACACCCGCAATGCACGGACCCATCGGCCCGAAGGTGTCGAAGGACTTGCCGAGCAGCCACTGGCGATGGCGCGTCTGCACGTCACGCGCGGTGACATCGTTCATGATCGTGTAGCCGAACACGTGCTCCATCGCGCGTGATGCGGGAATGTCGCGACCCGCGCGGCCGATCAGCACCGCCAGTTCCGCTTCGTAGTCGATGGCGGTGGACACGCCTTCCGGCATCCGGATCGTCGCGCCCGTTCCCACGACGCAGTCGGCGACCTTGGAAAAAATCACCGGATAGGGCGGATCGTCCGCGGCGGACGCCGCGGCAGTCGGGGCGGTGCCCGGACGGCGATCGATGCCGCTGGCGGCCCACTCGGCCGCATGCGCACGGTAGTTGACGCCAGAGCAGAAGATGTTGCGGCGCGGTACTGGAATCGGCGCATCGAGCGTTACGGCCGACAGCGGCAGCGAGGTCCCCGTCGTCCGCGGGAATGGTTGCCCGAGTGCCAGAGCTTCGATCAGCGCCAGCGCGCCCACCTCGCGCGCACGCTCGCCGCAGGCCAGCGCGGTGACCCGCGCGCCGTCGTCGCTCAAGCGGCCAACATGCCGCTGTCCTCCCCACCAGTAGGTGGCGATTCTCATGCCCGACCTCCGGTGCTGCCTGCGGGCGCGGGCAGGGACCGCTCACCCGGATTGGATGGCTGGCTTGCTGCACCGCAATGAGACGCGAGACTTGAAATGAGACACCTGTCTCGCGCTATCATTCATCCTACTTAGCATCGTCCCGCGTTGTCAACCATGCCTGGCATCGACAAACGAAAGCCCACTTACGGGAACGCCAAACCGCCCGGCAGCGGCCCCCGTGCCCGCACCTACCGCCTCTTGCTGGCGGAGGCGATGAAGCTCGTCAAGAGCGGACACGTGCCGTCGGTGGCGGAGGTGGCGGTCAGGAGCGGGGTTTCACGCGCCACGGCCTACCGCTACTTCGAGAGCCGCAGCAAGCTGGTCAGCGCCGTCATCGGCGAAGGGCTGGCACCGGTACGGACCACCGAGACCGCCGCTGAGGCCGGACCCGAGCGCCTGCGCGAACTCTTCGAGAAGACGTTCCCGCTATTCAGGAAAAACGAGCGGCACATGCGCGCGGCGCTGATGCTGGCGCTGGAGCACGAAGGACTGGAACACGCCGGCCTGCTGGAGGAGGAGATGTTCCGGCGCGGTCACCGCCGCGATATCCTGCGCCGTGCCGCGGCACCCCTGCTGGCCGACCTGGGTCCGGCGGATGCTGATCGCCTGCTGAAGGCACTGTCGCTGATCTACGGCATCGAGATCTATGTCGTGCTGAAGGACATCTGGGGAGCCAGCGACCGCGAGGTCGAGGCCCTGGCGCGCTGGGTGCTCGACGCCATCGTCAGTGCGGCGCTGCGTGACGCTGGCAAAAGTGGCTTAACGACCAAGACGCGCGGGCGCTAATCCCGCTTGATGCGTCCGACGATGCCGTCGAGTTGATCGAGGCTGGCGTAGTCGATGACGAGCCGCCCCGCGCCTTTGCGGCCCGGTTCGATCTTCACCGATGCGCCCAGCGACTCCGCCAGTTCCGTGGCAAGCCGCGCGGTATCCGGATCCGCTGTTGCGCCGGCGCCGCGCCGCGCCGCGCGCTTGGCCGGATTGAGCAACGTGAACACGAGCCGCTCGGTCTCGCGCACCGACAGATGGCCGTTGACGACGCGCGCCGCGTTCATGGCCTGCTGCGGACCCGGCAGCGCCAGCAGCGCGCGCGCATGTCCCATCTCCAGCGCACCCTGCATCAGGTAGTCCTGCACCGGCTTGGCGAGATGCGTGAGCCGCAGCAGATTGGTGACGGCGCTGCGCGAGCGGCCCACCGCCTTGGCGGCGGCTTCGTGCGTGAGGCCGAACTCGTCGATGAGCCGTTGCAGTCCCTGCGCTTCCTCCAGCGGATTCAGGTCCTCGCGCTGGATGTTTTCGATCAGCGCGAGCGCCAGCGCCGCGTTGTCGGGCACGTTCCTCACCAGCGCCGGCACGTCCTTCAACCCCGCCCGTTGCGCGGCGCGCCACCGCCGCTCGCCGGCGATGATCTCGAAGCGCCCGTTGCTGGCGGGACGCACGAGGATCGGCTGCATCAGTCCCTGTTCGCGGATCGAATCGGCCAGTTCGTTCAATGCCGTTTCGTCCATCCGCGTGCGTGGCTGGTACTTGCCCGTCTGCAGCCGGTCGATGGAAATCGTCTGCAACGCGCCGGCCGTTTCCGTTTCGTCGCCGCCGGCCAGCAGCGCATCAAGGCCGCGGCCCAATCCCTTGCGAATCATCCTTGCACCTTCATGTTGGGCTGGCGACGGGCGCCGCGTTGGCAGCGGCGACAGCGGCCGCATTCGCTTCCATCCGCCGCAGCATCTCGCCGGCCAGCGCGAGATAGGCCAATGCGCCTTTCGACTGCGGTTCCAGTTTCAACACGGGAAGTCCGTGCGATGGCGCTTCGGCCAGGCGTACGTTGCGCGGGATGACCGTGCGGTAGAGCTTGTCGCCGAAGTGCTTCTCGAGTTCCGCGGTCACGTTCAGCGCCAGCGTGTTGCGCGGGTCGTACATCGTGCGCAGCAGCCCCTCGATCTCGAGCCGCGTGTTGAGATGCGCGCGCACTTTCTTGAGCGTCTGGATCAGGTCGGACAGGCCCTCCAGCGCGTAGTACTCGCACTGCATCGGGATCAGCACCGAGTCGGCCGCGCACAGCCCGTTCAACGTCAGCAGCGACAACGACGGCGGACAATCGAGCAGGATGAAGTCGTATTCGGGCGCCACTTGCTGGATGGCCGACTTCATCTGCGACAGCGCATCGGCCAGCGCATCCTTCAATCGCGTCTCGCGCTCGGGCAGGTTGACCAGCTCGATTTCCGCGCCGGCCAGTTCGCGATTGGCCGGCACGAGATCGAAGCCGCCGGCCGGTGATTGCACGCGCACCTCGGCAATGGTGCGCTCGCCCAGCAGCACCTGATACACGGTGGCTTCGAGCGCGCGCTTGTCCAGACCGGACCCCGTCGTGGCGTTGCCCTGCGGATCGAGGTCCACCAGCAGCACGCGGCGCTTCATCGCGACGAGGCTTGCCGCAAGATTGACCGACGTGGTGGTCTTGCCCACGCCGCCCTTCTGGTTGGCGACGGCGATGATGCGCGTCATGCGGCCGCTCCCGCAGCGTCGTGCCGCATCAGGATCAGGTGGCGTGCCGCATCGAGTCCGGGCACCGTCAGCGCCGGCTTGGCCAACACGACGAACGAGGCCGGCAGGTCCGCCAGTTCCTCATCCGGATGCACACCCTTCATCGCCGCCAGCACGCCATCGGGCGCGAGGTGCCGCGCTGATGTTGCCGCAAACGTGGCGAGATCGGAGAACGCGCGCGAGATCACCACATCGAAGGGCGCAGCGGGGGCAAAGTCCTCGACGCGCACGGCGTGCGCTTCGACGTTGGGGAGTTTCAACTCGATCATCGCCTGCGTCATGAACGCCACTTTCTTGTGGTTGGCATCGACCAGCACGAGATGCCAGTCGGGCCGCGCAATGGCCAGCGGAATGCCGGGGATGCCGCCGCCGGAACCGACATCGAGCACGCGCAGTCCCGCGCGCGCGGGCAGGTGCGGCAGGACGGCGAGCGCGTCGAGCAGGTGGTGGGTGATCATGCGTTCGGCGTCGCGGATGGCCGTCAGGTTGTACGTGCGATTCCACTTGGCCAGCAGCACGACGAATGCCGCGAGACGCGCGCGTTGCGCGTCGTCGATGGCCACGCCCAGCGCGGTCGCGCCGTCGCGCAGCGGATCGGCGCGCGTGATCGCAGCAGCGCCCGTCATTGCAGTCCGAGCTGCTTGACTGCGGGCGGAAGGTATCGGTCGACCATGGCGACGAACGCTTGGCGCAGCGGCCTAGCCGTCAACGTGACTGCAACCATGTTCGGCGCAAGTCCACGCGCCGGCGCCGGCGAAGAGCGCCAACTTCAGGACCAGCGCACCGCGGCGCGTGCCTAGGGCCTGGGCCGAATGGTTCGGGATCATGCGGAAATCCTTTCGGCGCGGCGACCACCGAGTCCGCGACGCTTGAGGTGGACCAGCAGGAGCGAGATGGCGGCGGGCGTCATGCCCGAGATCCGCGCAGCCTGACCCACGGTTTCCGGGCGCCCGGTCGCGAGCTTCTGGCGCGCCTCGGTGGAAAGGCCGCGCACGTCGCCGTAGTCGAGATCGACCGGAAGGCGAATGGATTCCTGCGCCCGATGGCGGGCAATCTCGTCGTGCTGGCGATCGATGTAGCCGGCGTACTTGATCGTGACCTCGACCTGCTCGGCCACCAGTGGGTCGGCCACCGGCGTGCCGCTGGCCACGAGCGTGTGCAACGTGGCGTAGGTGACGTTGGGTCGCCGCAACAAGTCAGCAAGCACATACTCTCGCTCCAAGGCTTGTCCAAAGACCCTTTCCGTATCATCCAATGCCACCATCGACGGCGTGATCCGGGTGGCGTGCAGCCGCGCCAGCTCGGTTTCGACGGCGTCGCGCTTTCGTGTGAAGGCATCCCAGCGAGCATCGTCGACGACGCCGAGGCGACGGCCGTGGTCCGTGAGGCGCAGGTCGGCGTTGTCCTCGCGCAACTGCAGCCGGTACTCGGCACGCGAGGTGAACATCCGGTAGGGCTCCGACACGCCGCGCGTCACCAGGTCGTCGACCAGCACGCCAAGATAGGCCTCGTCGCGACGCGGGCACCAGCCGTCCTCGTCGCGCACGAGGCGCGCCGCATTGAGGCCGGCAAGCAACCCTTGCGCCGCGGCTTCCTCGTATCCGGTGGTGCCATTGATCTGGCCCGCAAAGAACAACCCCTGGATGGCCTTGGTTTCGAGCGTGGTCTTCAACCCGCGGGGGTCGAAGTAGTCATATTCAATGGCGTAGCCCGGCCGCAGGATATGCGCCTGTTCACAGCCTGGCAGCGAACGGATCAGGTCGAGTTGAACATCGAAGGGCAGCGACGTCGATACGCCGTTCGGATAGATCTCGTGCGTGTCGAGGCCTTCCGGCTCGAGAAAGATCTGGTGGCTGTCCCGCTGCGCGAAGCGGACCACCTTGTCCTCGATGGACGGGCAATATCGCGGGCCCACCCCCTCGATGACCCCGGTATACATGGGCGAGCGGTCCAGCCCGGCGCGAATGATGGCGTGGGTGCGCTCGTTGGTATGCGTGATCCAGCACGGCAACTGCCGCGGGTGCATCGCGCGGGCGCCAAGGAACGAGAACACGGGGGCCGGGTCGTCGCCGGGCTGCACTTCCAGGTGCGAGAAATCGATGGTGCGCCCGTCCAGCCGTGGCGGCGTGCCGGTCTTCAAACGACCGACCGGCAGGTTCATTTCGCGCAGGCGCGCGCCCAACCGCTTGGCGGGCGGATCGCCGGCGCGACCGGCTTCGTGATTCTTGAGGCCGATATGGATCAGGCCCGACAGGAACGTGCCGGCGGTCAGCACCACAGCCTGCGAGTGAAACGTCAACCCGATCTGCGTCACCACGCCCGTAACGCGATCGCCATCGAGGACCAGATCGTCCACCGCCTGCTGGAACAACGTGAGGTTCGGCTGGTTTTCCAGCCGACGGCGGATTGCCGCGCGGTAGAGCACGCGGTCCGCCTGGGCGCGCGTGGCCCGGACGGCCGGTCCCTTGCTGGCGTTGAGCGTGCGGAACTGGATGCCGGCCTCATCGGTGGCGATGGCCATGGCACCACCCAGCGCATCGATTTCCTTGACCAGGTGCCCCTTGCCGATCCCGCCGATCGACGGATTGCAGGACATCTGCCCCAGCGTCTCGATGTTATGCGTCAACAGCAGCGTGCGCCGCCCCATCCGCGCGCTGGCCAGCGCCGCCTCCGTGCCGGCATGACCGCCGCCAACGACGATGACCTCGTAGTGTTCTGGGAAGTCCATGATTATTTGGAACTTTATCGGCCGGCACCGTGACGTTCGCGGGGTCGATCGCAGGGTCGACATTCTATCCCAATGGATGCTAAGGCGGAAGTAAGGGTTTCACGTGAAACATCGGTACTGCAGCCTAACGCACCGCGGACCCTGGGAAAGCACCAAGCAAGACCAGTTGATTGCCGGTGTACTGCTGCGCCAACCACCCGCGGGACCCTGCGACGACGTTCAGGCCCCAGGGGTTCGGGCCGGCGAGCAAGGTTTCACGTGGAACAGCGGCCTCAGGGCGCCGTCGGGCCACCAGGTTTGCCGGGCGCTGGACCCGTCGACGCGCGGATCACCAGCTTGAACGGGATTTCCAGCGCCGGCGGATTGCCCCCCGCGAGCGCGGCGATGACAAAGTCGGCGGCCGCCTCGCCCATCTGCGTCGTCGGGACGCGAATCGTGGTCAGCGCCGGGGTGGCCTGCCGGGCGGCCGCAAGGTCGTCAAATCCGATGATCGAAATCTGTCCGGGGACGGAAACGCCACGCGCCTGGCATTCGCGCAGCGCGCCCAGGGCAAGGACGTCGTTGCCGCAGACCAGTGCCGTCGGTGGGTGAGGCCCCTGTAGCAGCCGGCGCGTTACCGCTCGCGCGGCCTCGTAGGTATATGGCGATTCGATCAGCCCACCGGTGCCGGGTCGATCGGGTTCCACCGATCCGTCCGCCAGCGCGAGGCCAACCTCGGCCAGCGCGTCGCGCACTCCGGCCACCCGCCCTTCGGCCCGGTCATTGTCCTTGCGTATGCCCGCCAGCATTCCGATACGGCGATGCCCAAGGTGCAGCAGGTAGCGCGTGGCCACATAAGCAGCGCGTCGATTGTCAAAGCCCACGCAGGCCGGTTCGTGGGCGAGGGCGTAGGCACCCTGGCAGACATAGGCAATCCGATGCTCACGCAACAGTTCGCGCAGCGCCGGATGGTGCCGCGTCCCGACCAGCACCAGCGCCTCGATCCCCCGGCTGACCATGGTGCGGGCCTGCGCCAGTTCGCGGCCGAGATCATAGTCACAGGCCGCCAACAGCAATGCGTAGCCGGCAGCCTCGACCCGGCCCTGGATGGCGGCCACCCCCTGCGCGAAGATGGCGTTGTCGATCGTCGGGACAATGGCGCCGATCACGCGGCTGCGGTGGGACGCCAGCGCACGCGCTGCCTCGTTGGGAATGTACTGGAGCGCGATCGCCGCTGCCTGTACCCGTTGGCGCAGGGTCTCACGTACCGCGTCGGGCCGATTGAAGGCGCGAGAGGCGGTGGCTGTTGACACGCCGGCCACGTGCGCCACGTCGACCAGCGTCGCCGGCCGCGCCATCGTCGTTGTAGCTCGGCTCTGGGCTCCGTCCGATCCGTCGTCCTGGACGTCGGTTTCCACGGCGGGCGGCGCAGGCATGGCAGGAAGGGGTTTCATCTTGACGAGGGCACAGGATTCCCGGTACTCTACTTCATTGTAAGCGCTTACATAACCATTTGCACTCGCGCTACGCTAACCCGCAGCAACCCCGCGGACAAGGATGCCACCGTGCGCTACGCACGCTTCGATGGACAGCGGCAGATCAGCATCGCGCAACGCGCACGACCGGTACCCGCCTCCGGCGAGGTCCTGGTGCGCGTGACGGCTTGCTGCCTCTGCGGCAGCGAGTTGCGCGTATGGCGCAACGGCTGGCCGGTGACCCCGGGCCACGAGATCGGCGGCGTGGTGGAACAACCGGGCCACGCGCTGCACGGACGCCGTGTGGTCGCCTACATCCCCGTGTGGTGCGGCCAGTGCGCGGCGTGCATCGACGGCAACACACATCTGTGCGAGCGCGCGACCGAACTCGTGGGCTGGCAGCGCGACGGGGGCTACGCCGAGTTTGTCGCGATTCCCGAGCAGTGCGCATTGCCGGTCCCTGACGACATCGACGATGCGCTTGCGCCATTGCTGCTCGACACGATCGGCACGCCCGCGCACGGGATCCGGCTGGCGCGAAAGTTGGTGCAGCAGGGACCGGTCGCGATCATCGGCGCGGGGCCGATCGGGCTGGGTGCGGTGCTGGCCGCGGCACCACTGGGCTTTCCCGATCGCTACATCAGCGATCCAAAGGCGCATCGCCTGCAGGCCGCGCTGACGTTCGGCGCGCGCGATCTCGATGCGCCCGGCGCGCCGCGACTCTTTCCGCTGGTCGTCGAAACGGCAGGCGTCAATGCCGCGCGACAACGCGCGCTGGAGCTCACTGCACCCGGCGGCGTATGCGTGTTCCTGGGTGAATCGGAGCGCTGGGAGATCGAGGAGGTCAAGGCCATCCGGCGCAAGGACTTCTTCATCGCGCGTTCGTTCTACTTTCCGTTGCACGAATACGCCGCCAACATCGAAATGCTGCGCGCGGACCGCGCGCGCTACCTGCAGCTCGTCGACGCGCGCGTGCCGCTCGAGGGACTGCACGAACTCTTCGCCGCCTTCGCCGCCGGCGATCGGCTGAAACCGCAATGCGTGCCGCAGCAATGATGGCATCTGCATGACACGGCGCATCCTGTGTCTTGGCATGTCCGCGCACGACTCCATCTACCAGTTGCCCGCGATTCCATCCACGCCCACCAAGGTGCTGGCCACCGGCTTCGCCGAATGCGGCGGCGGGATGGCCGCCAACGCCAGCGTCGCGGTCGCGCGCCTGTCCGGCCGCGCGTCGTACTGGGGTCGCGTCGGCGACGACGCCCTCGGCGCGCGCATCTGCGCCGAACTTGCGGACGAAGGAGTGGACGTATCGCGTGTACGCCGGGTGCCGCATTGCGTGTCGCCCTCCGCGGCAATTCTCGTTGCCGCCGACGGCGAGCGGCTGGTGTGCGCGTACAACGATCCTAACCTCGATCGCGATGCGTCATGGCTGCCGCTGGCCGAAGTTGCGGGGTTCGACGCCGTGCTGGCCGATGTGCGCTGGCCCGAAGGGGCGACGCGCGTACTCGATGCCGCGCGCAATGCTGGCAAGCCGGCCGTGCTCGACGGCGACATCGGTCCGGTGGAGGTGTTGCGCGATCTGGCAACGCGCGTCACGCACGCCGTGTTCTCCGAGATTGGTCTGACCCAGGCAACGGGTGAACGCAATGCCGTCGCGGGGCTCCACGCGATGGCCGCGCACACGCACGCCATCGTCGGCGTCACGCTTGGCGCGCAGGGCACGCAATGGATCGAGCATGGCCAACTGCATGCCGCCGCCGCACCCCAGGTGCAGGCCGTCGATACGCTCGGCGCCGGCGACGTATTCCACGGCGCCTTCACCCTGGCGCTGGCCGAAGGCGCCACCACAGCGGGCGCCATGCACTTCGCCAATGCGGCTGCGGCCATCAAGTGCGCGCGCTTCGGCGGCCGTCGCGGCACGCCCTCGCGGGCGGAAGTCGACGCGCTGCTGCGCACAGGACGCGCGCCATGACCAGGACGCCTGGCAAGACCTGGGGATTGCGCCGGATGGCCGACGCAGCGGGGCGATTCAAGATGGTGGCCATCGACCAGCGGCCGCCCATCGTCAATCTGATCGCGGCGCGGCGCGGGATCGGCGCCGACGCGGTGACCTTTGCCGACATCAAGGCGGTCAAGCGTCTGCTGGCAAGCGTGCTTGCACCGCACGCCTCCGCGCTGCTGGTCGATCCCAACTACGGGTATCCGGCCGTGGCCGATCTGTTGCTGCCGTCGCGCGGATTGATCATGACGCTGGAGGACCATCGCTTCCGCGAGACCTCGCGGGGTCGGTACTCGGCCGCGATCGCGGACTGGACGGTGGCGAAGATCCGGCGCCTTGGCGCCGACGGCGTCAAGGTCCTGGCATGGTATCGCCCCGATGCCGATGCGCCGACGCTGAACTCACCGACGCGAACGCCGCACAGTGGAGGCCGGACCACCGGGGTCTTGCGTCGTTTACCGTAGAAGGCGCGTTCGCGCGCGTGCGCATGTAGGCGAGGCTTCAGCCTCGCGGGCATGGCGCGACCTCGAACCAGCGAGGCTGAAGCCTCGCCTACAAAGTTCCCTGCCCGCCCCAGGCTACCGCGTTGTGACTGCGGCCAGCCGCTCCGCCAAACGCGCGCGCTCGGCCTCGAGCGCAACCGGACGCTTGGCGCCCAGCTTCGCAAACAACTCTTCGTGCGAGGCGAGCTCGCGCCCCCACTGCGTGCGATCGAGATTCATCACCGTGTCGAAGCGCGCGGCATCGAAGGGCGCGCCCGACCAGTTGAGATCGCCGTAAGAGGGGGCGAGTCCCACCGGCGTTTCGGCGGCCTTGGCGCGCCCGAGGCAGCGCTCGACCACCCACTGCAGCACGCGCATGTTCTGGCCGAAGCCGGGCCACGTGAACTTGCCATCGGCGCCCTTGCGGAACCAGTTGACGGAGAAGATGCGCGGCGGATGCGCCACGGCCTTGCCCATCGCCAGCCAGTGGCCGAAGTAATCGCCGACGTGATAACCGCAGAACGGCAGCATCGCAAACGGATCGCGCCGCACTTCGCCCACCGCGCCCGTGGAGGCCGCCGTGGTTTCGGAACCCATCGTGGCCGCCTTGTAGACGCCTTCCTCCCATGAGCGTGCTTCGCTGATCAGCGGGACGGTGTCGGAGCGCCGTGCGCCGAAGATGAACGCGGAAATCGGCACACCCGCAGGATCGTCCCACGCGGGATCGAGCGACGGGCACTGCGCCGCCGCCACGGTGAAGCGCGCGTTGGGATGCGCGGCTTTGCGGCCGCAATCGGGCGTCCAGTCCTGGCCCTGCCAGTCGATGAGATGGGCGGGTGGCGTCCGGGTCATGCCTTCCCACCACACGTCGCCATCGTCGGTCAGCGCGACGTTGGTGAAGATGACGTTGGACTTGAGCGTATCCATCGCGTTGGGATTGGATTCGTACGACGTGCCCGGCGCCACGCCGAAGTAGCCGGCCTCCGGGTTGATGGCGCGCAGGTAACCATCGGGGCCGGGCTTCAGCCACGCGATGTCGTCGCCGATGGTGGTGACGCGCCAGCCTTCGCAGCCCGCCGGCGGGATCAGCATCGCGAAATTGGTCTTGCCGCACGCGCTGGGGAAGGCGGCGGCGACGTAGGACTTCTCGCCCTGCGGCGAGGTCACGCCAAGGATCAGCATGTGCTCGGCCAGCCAGCCCTGGTCGCGGCCCATCACCGAGGCGATGCGCAACGCAAAACACTTCTTGCCGAGCAGCGCATTGCCGCCGTAGCCGGAGCCAAAGCTCCAGATCTCGCGCGTCTCGGGAAAATGCACGATGTACTTGTGGTCCTTGTTGCACGGCCACGCCACATCGCGCGCGCCCATGGCCAACGGCGCGCCCACCGAATGCACGCATGGCACGAAGGGGCCGTCGCTGCCCAGCACGTCAAACACGGCGCGGCCCATGCGGGTCATCATCCGCATGTTGGTCACGACGTAGGGACTGTCCGATACCTCGATGCCGATATGGGCGATCGGGCTGCCCAACGGGCCCATCGAGAACGGCACCACGTACATCGTGCGGCCACGCATGCAGTTGGCGAAGAGGCCGTTCAGTGTGCGCCGCATCTCCGCCGGCGCGATCCAGTTGTTGGTGGGGCCCGCGTCATCGCGATCATTGCTGCAGATGAACGTGCGGTCTTCCACACGCGCCACGTCGGACGGATCGGAGCACGCGAGATAGCTGCCCGGCCGCTTGGCCTCGTTCAGCTTCTTCATGGTGCCGGCGGCGACCATCTCGGCGCACAGGCGATCGTACTCGGCCTGGCTGCCGTCGCACCAGACAACGCGGTCCGGCTGCGTCAGCGCGGCGATTTCGCGGACCCAGCCCATCAGGCGGGCGTGGCGGACATAGGAGGGCGCGCTGACCGAGGCGGCAAGCGTCACGAGCGATTCGGGTTGATTCATGATGGAGACCGTGGCTTCGGAAGGGGCCGCTAAGAGTCGGGGCGTGGGCGCCCTCTGCTGTCATCCTGCGGTAGCTTCACATTTTACTCTTGGCGCCACGCCCGGCGCACTGGTCAAGCGGCCTTACCGGTTGGCGACGATGAAGAGCCGCCGGAACGGGAACAGGACGCCGCCCTCGGGCAGCAGCGGATAGGCCGTGGCCAGCTCACTCTGATACGCCGCCAGGAATTCGACCTGCTCTGCAACATCGAGCGCGGCAAGAAAGGGGCCGAGCCAGGTGCCCTTCGTCCATGCCGCCACCGGATGATCGCCCGCGGCATTCGGGGCCAGCGCCTGCAGGTATTCGGTCGTCCAGATGTCGATGCGCGTGAACGATGGTGCAAGCCATTCGTAGTAGTCGGCGGCCGGCGCGGTCGGCGTCGCACGCACAAGCAGCGCCAGTTTGCCGCTCCAGCGCGGGCTCATCGCCAGCGCGGCAATCGCTGCGTGCGACGGCGCGCGGAAATTGTCGGGCATTTGCACGGCCAGCACGCCGGCGGGCGCCACCATGGCCGCGACGCGCGCGATGAGCGTGGCGTGGTCCGGCAGCCAATGCAGCGCGGCATTGCTGTAGACGAGATCGACCGGGGCTGCGGGCGACCACGCGCCGAGTTCCGCCGCAACGAAGGCAACGCGCGGCAGGTCCGCAGCGGCGACGCGCGCACGGTCGAGCATCGCAGCCGAGTTGTCCACGCCCGTGATCTGCGCCTGGGGCCACCGCTGCGCGAGCAGCCGCGTCACGTTGCCGGTGCCGCAGCCCAGGTCAACCACACGCTGCGGTGAAACCAGCGGCACCCGCGCCAGCAGATCGATGGCTGGCCGCAGCCGCTGGTCCTCGAATTGCAGGTATTGCTGCGGATCCCAGGTCATTGTTTCCTCCGTTTCCATGGCCTCATCGTCGTGGGCCCATGGCCCGTAGGCGAGGCTTCAGCCTCGCGGATATGACGCACCAAACCTGCGAGGCTTAAGCCTCGCCTACAACATCGCCTACAACATCGCCTACAACATCGCCTACAACATCGCCTACAACATCGCCCACAACATCGCCTACAACATCGCCCACAACATCGCCGGCATCCTCGCCTACAGCCGCTGACGATACCAGCGCCGCGCACGTACAAAGATCACCGGCGTTGCCAGCAGCAGCACGACGAGGCGCGTGACATGGAATGCGGTCACCAGCGGCACGCCCAGCTGCAGCACCTTGGCGGTGATGCACATCTCGGCGATGCCGCCGGGCGCGGTACCCAGGATCAACGTGGCCGGCGGAATGCCACTGGCCCACGCGAGCCCTGCGCCAACGATCGCCGAAAGCACGATCGACAGCACCACCGTGACGGCAACGGCACCGACGAAGCGATGCGCGCCGCGCAGGAAGTCGGGCTGGAACCGCGCCCCCAGCGCGCACCCCAGCAGGGCCTGGCCGGCGTTCGACACCAGCGGCGGCATCGCCGACAAGTCCACTTGCGCGCCCGTCAGCGGAATCGATACCGCGAGCGACCCCAGCACGAAGGCATTGGGCATCCGCCACCGCTGGAACAGCGCGCTGCCCGCGAGCGTGGCCGCCATCAGCAGCGCGAACCCGGCCGGGACGAACTGCTTCGCTCCCGGCACATAGGGCACGGCGCCGTAAATGTCGAGCGCGGTGATCGCAGCAGGTACGATGCCCACGACGATCAGGATGCGCAGGCTTTGCGCCGCCGCCACGCGATCGACCCGCGCGCCGAAGCGCTCGCCCAGCGTCGCCATTTCCGCCGCGCCGCCGGGCACGCTCGCGAAGATGCCGGTGGTCCGGTCGAGTCCGGCCAACCGGGCCAGCGCCAGTCCCGAGACATAGCCCAGCCCGATCGCCAGCAACGCGCCGGCGGCGAGCAGGTACCAGAGGCCGCCCACTTCCCGCAGCACCATCGGCGTGAAATAGAGGCCGAGCGAGGTGCCGATGATCCATTGGCCGATGTATCGCGCCGGCGGCGGCGCATCGATGTCCATACCGGCCACCCGCAGGAACGCCATGGCGAACAGCGGCCCCAGCATCCACGGAATGGGCGTGCCCAGCAGCGTGCACGCGTAGCCCGCTGCCGCGCTGACGGCCAGTGCGGCAGCCCAGCGCGCGACGCGCGACGGCGTGATCGCGTCGCCGCCGAAGCCCATGCGTTATGCGGGGGTGCCGAAGCGGCGTGCCTTGCGCCAGCGCAGGAACGCGGGCACCACCACCAGCAGGACCGATAGCACGATCAGCGTGCACGAGATCGGCCGGGTGAAGAACACCGAGAAGTCGCTCTGGCTGATCTGCAGCGCCCGCCGCAGTTCGGTGTCAGCGCGCGGCCCCAGGATCATGCCGATCAGCACCGGCGCCACGGGAAAATCCCAGCGCCGCATCGCGTAGCCCAGCAGACCGAAGACCAGCAGCAGGAACAGGTCGAACCACGAATTGCGCATGCCATAGGCGCCGATGGTGGCGAAGATCATGATGCCGGCGTAGAGCAGCGGCCGCGGTATCGACAGCAGCTTGGCCCACATCCCCACCAGCGGCAGATTCAGGATCAGCAGCATCACATTGCCGATGTAGAGACTGGCGATGAGCCCCCACACCAGCGCGCTCTGCGTCGTGAAGAGCAGGGGTCCGGGCTGGATGCCGTACTGCTGGAAGCCGGTGAGGATGATCGCCGCGGTGGCCGACGTGGGCAGTCCCAGCGTCAGCAGCGGAATCAGCGCCGTGGTCACCGAGGCATTGTTGGCGGCCTCGGGGCCGGCCACGCCTTCGATCGCGCCCGTACCGAACTCCTCGGGATGCTTCGACAGCTTCTTTTCGGTGGCATAGGACAGGAAGGTGGGAATCTCGGCGCCGCCCGCGGGCATGGCGCCGAAGGGAACCCCGAAGGCCGTGCCACGCAACCAGGGGCCGATCGAGCGTTTCCAGTCTTCCCTGGTCATCCAGATCGAGCCCTTGATCCGCTCGACGGATTCCGCCAGCGTCTGGTGATGGCACGCGACGTAGAGCGTTTCGCCGACGGCGAAGAGGCCCACGGCCACCACCACCACGTCAATGCCATCGTAGAGTTCCTCGATGCCCATCGCGAAGCGGATCTGTCCCGACGTCGCGTCGAGACCGATGAAACCAATGACAAGTCCCAGGAACAGCGCCGCGAAGCCGCGCAGCGCGGAGGTGCCGAGCACGGCGGAAATGGTCGTGAAGGCCAGCAGGATCAACGCGAACTTGTCGGCGGGGCCGAACTGCAGGCCCCACTCGGCCACGTAGGGCGCGAACAGCGAGACCAGGATCGTGGCAATGGTGCCGGCCACAAAGGAGCCGATGGCCGCAGTGGCCAGCGCCGGGCCGGCGCGGCCGCGTTTGGCCATCTGGTTGCCTTCGAGCGTGGTCGCGATCGACGCCGATTCGCCCGGCGAGTTGAGCAGGATGGACGTGGTCGAGCCGCCGTACATCGCGCCGTAGTACACGCCGCAGAACATGATCAGCGCGGACGTCGCGTCGAGCTTGGTGGTCAGCGGCAGCAACAGCGCGATCGTCACCGCCGGACCCACGCCGGGCAGCACGCCTACCGCGGTACCCAGCGCGCAGCCGACAAACGCCCACATCAGGTTGGTCCACGTCAGCGCGACGCCGAAACCCTCGATCAGTCCCTGAACGGCTTCCATTTCGCGGGCCGCCTAGAAGAAACCGGCGGGGGAGGCGGGCAGCGCCAGGCCCAGCACTCGCGTGAAGAACAGGAACACGGCCAGCGCCAGCACCAGCCCGATCGCGCCGTCGCGGACGAGATTGCGGCTGCCGAAACCCCGCGCGACCATCACGAACAGCAGGGCGGACGCCAGCGTGAAGCCGATGAAGCCGATCACCACCATGTTGAGCGCAAGACCACCGGCAATCCACAGGAAGGCCGGCGCGAAAAAGGGCTCGGGCGGTGTTGCCTCCTCCATGTTGCGCCAGCCACCCGCCAGCGCCTGGCGCAACAGCAGCACCCCGATCACCAGCAGGACGCCGGCCACCAGCATCGGCGAAAACCGCGGCCCGATCGCCGAATAGCCGCCGTCGGCCACGATCAGCTGCGTCTGGTAAAACACGAACAGCGCAAGGGCGATCAGCAGCGCCGAAATGACGAGTTGCGCGCGATCCCGGCGTGGTGCCTGCGGCATGGTGATCCCCTTCCCTGCGCTTCAGTCGGTGCGAAGCACGCGTTACGGCGACGGCACCGCGCGGCGGCTGCGAGGCCGCCGGCGGGTGCCTACCGCTTACTTCTTGCCGAGGTTGAGGCTCTCGAGGATCGTCGCGGTGCGCTTGGTGTCGGCTTCGACGAAGGCCTTGAACGCGTCGCCACTCAGAAAGAACGGCGTCCAGTCGAGCTTTTTCAGCGTCTCCTGCCACTTCTCGTTCTTGGTACCCGCCTCGACCGCGGCGATCAGGTCCTTCTGCTGCGCCGGCGTGATTCCCGGGCCACCGAACACGCCGCGCCAGTTGACCAGCTCGACGTTGATGCCCTGTTCCTTCAGCGTGGGAATGTCCACGCCCGCCACGCGGTCGCCCCCCGAGACCGCCAGCGCGCGCACGCGGCCCGACTTGATGTGCTGCGCAAATTCGCCGTAGCCCGAGATGCCGGCGCTGACGCTGCCGCCCAGCACCGATGCCACCGCTTCCGCGCCACCGGCAAAGGCGACATAGTTGACCTTGCCGGGATCCACGCCGAGTTCCTTCGCGATCAGGCCGGCGAGAATGTGATCGGTGCCGCCGGCAGAACCACCGGCAAAACTGACCGCCCCCGGATTGGCCTTCATCGCAGCCGCCAGATCCTTCATCGACTTGAAGGGCGATGCTGCGGGCACGATGATCACTTCGGACTCCGCCGTGAGGCGCGCGACCGGGGTGACGTTGGCCAGCGTGACCGGGGACTTGTTGAGAATGGTGGCGCCGACCGTTACCAGCCCCGAGACGATCAGCGCGTTGGGGTCATTCTTGTTGGTGGTGACGAACTGCGCCAGGCCGATCGCGCCACCGGCCCCGCCCTTGTTGTCGTATTGCAGCGTCTTGACTACGCCCGCGGCCTGCATCGCCACGCCAAGATTGCGCCCGGTCTGGTCGAAACCGCCCCCCGGCGACGCGGGTACCAGTATTTTCAACTGCTCGAACGTTGCCGCGCTGACGCCCGCGAATGCCATCGCGCCAGCCGCGAGGGCGACCCCCAGCCATGTTGAAACACGCATGAAAACTCTCCTCCGTTGTTGTGGTCGTGGGCGCCCGTCGGGGTACGCCTGCAAGTGGTGTTGTGACCCCGCGCTGGCTCGCAACGACCATGGCGGTCGCGTGGCTGCGGGGGACAGTCCTGCGTAACGATACAAGAAGTCGGGTGGTATGGGGTATCGGCGATGGGCTTGCGTGCGCGGCGTGGCCCCGGCAAGCTCTGGCCCCTTACCCCTCTCCACTACCTCCTGTCGACCATGACCCAGCCTGGCCAGGTTCTCGCGCACATGGCAACGCCACGCGGCTCGTACCCGCACTTCCGGCGCGCCGGCGATTTCATCTTCGTTTCCGGTACCAGTTCGCGGCGTCCGGACAACTCGATCGCCGGCGCCACGGTCGATGGCAGCGGTGGCATCCAATTCGACATCCGCGCGCAGACGCGCGCCGTGATCGAGAACATCGACGCGATCCTGGTGGCCGCCGGTGCCGCGCTGGCCGATGTGGTCGAGATCAGCACGTTTCTGGTCAACATGGCCGATTTCGCCGGCTACAACGAGGTCTATGGCGAGTTCTTCAGCGCCGCGACCGGCCCCGCGCGCACCACCGTGGCCGTGCGGGAGCTGCCGCATCCGCACCTACGCATCGAGATCAGGGCCGTGGCTTATGCCCCCGTAGCAGGGATGCCATGATCGCCGCCGGGCCGCCCCCAAGGCGATCGCCCCCCCAGGGGGAGGCGGCGCATCGCGCCGCTTCGGGGGGAAACCAATGATGCGTGCGCCGTTCAATTTCCAGCGGTGGATCGACGATCATCGCGACCAGCTGAAGCCCCCGGTGGGCAATGCACAGATCTGGGAGGACGCCGACTTCATCGTCACCGTGGTGGGTGGTCCCAACCAGCGCACCGACTATCACGACGATCCGCTCGAGGAATTCTTCTTCCAGTTGCAGGGCAACATGGTGCTGCGAATCATGGAGGACGGGCGCCCGCGCGACCTCCCGATCCGCGAAGGCGACATCTTCCTGCTGCCGCCGCACGTGCGCCATTCGCCGCAGCGGCCCGAACCCGGCAGCGTGGGCCTCGTGATCGAATACAAGCGGCCGGAAGGCGCGCTCGACGCGTTCGAGTGGTACTGCCTCGACTGTCACACGCGCGTGCATCGGGTGGAGGTGCAGTTGAAGAGCATCGTGCGCGACCTGCCGCCGCTCTTCGCGCAGTTCTACGGTGATGTCACGTTGCGCAAGTGTCCCGCCTGCGGTGCCGTGCATCCGGGGAAGGCGGCGTTGCCCGCATGAGCCCGCCGGGCGGTCCCAAGAGTATCTACCCAAGTGCGCAGCACGAAGGTGGTGCCGTGAGCACTCCTCCCGCATCGCAGATCGACATCCACTCCCATTTCCTGCCGCGGATCACGCGCGCTGATGCCATCGCGGCCGACCCCCGCGCGCCGTGGCTGGCCGAAACCGGCCACGGCAATGGCTTCATCATGCTCGGCGACGAGCGCTTCCGCCCGGTGGAGGCGCGGCTATGGGACGCGCAGGTGCGCCTCGCGTGGCTCGACGCCGCGGGCATCGACGTGCAGCTCGTCTGCGCCACGCCGATCATGTTCGGCTACGCGTGGGATGCCGCCGCGGCCGCCACGTGGTGCGCGCGGATGAACGACCTGGCGACGGAATTCTGCGCCGCCGATCCGCGCCGGCTCAAAGCGCTGGCCCAGGTGCCGCTGCAGGACATCGACGCCGCCTGCCGCGAAGTCACCCGCGCACGCGCGCTGGGCCACGTCGGCGTGCAGATCGGCAATCACGTCGGCATGAAGGGGTTGGAGGATCCCGGCATTCTCGATTTCCTGCGCCACTGCGCCGCGCAGCGCATGCCGGTGCTGGTGCATCCTTGGGACATGATGGGCGACGCACGCATGAAGAAGTGGATGCTGCCGTGGCTCGTCGCCATGCCCGCCGAAACGCAACTGGGCATCCTCGGCCTCATCCTGTCCGGCGCATTCGAGCGGTTGCCGCGCAATCTCGATCTCGTGTTCGCGCACGGCGGCGGCAGCTTCGCCTTCCTGCTCGGCCGCGTGGACAACGCGTGGACCCATCGCGACATCATCCGCGCGGACTGTCCGCAACTGCCCTCTTCCTATTGCGACCGCTTCTGCGTCGACTCGGCCATCTTCGATGCCGGATCGCTGCGGCTGCTGGTGGAAAAAATGGGCACCACACGCGTGCTGCTAGGCACTGATGCGCCATTTCCGCTAGGCGAACAGCAGCCGGGGGCGCTGGTGACGTCGACGTTTGCGAACGATGCCGCCGTTCGCGACGCCATCCTCACCGGCAACGCGCAGCGAGTCTTCGGGCTGCCGTGACGGCGGGATCACGCGTGTAGGCGAGGCTTCAGCCTCGCGGGTACGGCGCGGCGCATTGCCCGCGAGGCTGAAGCCTCGCCTACAGACGACGCCCACCGACGCACATTCGGGCCGCGTCTACACCCCGACGTACTGGTGCAGCACCTCGGGCTGGCGCTTCAGCGTGGCCGAATCCCCACTCCACGCAACGCGCCCCTTCTCGACGATGTAGTGCATGTCGGCCAAACGCGTCAGCGGCCCGATGTTCTTGTCGATCACCAGCAACGTCAGGCCCTCGCGCTTCAACTGGTCGAGGCACTTCCATATCTCCGCGCGCACCAGTGGCGCCAACCCTTCGGTGGCCTCGTCCAGGATCAGCAACCGCGGATTGGTCATCAGTGCGCGGCCGATGGCCAGCATCTGCTGCTCGCCGCCCGACAGCTGGTTGCCGAGGTTCGACGCACGCTCAGCCAGGCGCGGGAACAGCGAGTACACGCGCCCCAGCGTCCACGGCGCGGTGTCGCCGTGCTTTCGCGGCCGCGCGGTGGCGACGAGATTCTCGCGCACCGACAACGTCGGAAACACCTGCCGCATCTCCGGCACGAGTCCGATGCCCGCCTGCGCCACGCGATAGG
>JANNKR010000310.1:0-15955 GCA_031396395.1 Betaproteobacteria bacterium | reverse complement strand
TTTGCGCTTGCGCGGCCAGCGGGGCGGCAAGCAGACCCGCGACTGCGACAGCGACGAGCTTCTTATTCATGGAATCTCTCCTCTAACGGATAAAATTGGCAAGGGTTGTTGCCTTTTGCGCCTGCCACTCGGAACCTTCTCTAATTGGTCGAGAAGTTGCATCCCATTGTGCCAAAGCGGGTAAAGCATTGGCAAGCCGAAGGCGGAATGGTGTCCGCAGCGAGTGCCCCATGTTGTGCCGGAGCAACAAAAACAGCGGTCTTGATTGGTCCGGGGCAGGTCGGCGGGGGGCGCGGGCAACGTTAGTTTCGATTCCGACGGTCGCTGGATAACTTATTGAATATAATGAAAAACATGAAGAATCCCGACCGGACCGGCGCCACTGCGGCCAGACAGCGATTTATCGTGCGATTTCAAGGCCTACCGATCGTTTTCTGCCCTTTCTGCCGGCGCCGGGCCGATCTTCCGCGTCGTCGCACCGCAAAGGCGAGCAATCGATGTTGATCCTTGCGCTGGCACTTGTGGCGGCTTCGGTTGCTTCGACCGCCTTGGCAGCGATGCTGCGGCGGGCATCCGCGCTCCCGCAGGCGACTCCCAATCCGCGTTCGCTGCACGCGGCCCCGGTGCCCCGGATAGGGGGGCTTGCGATCTGGATCGGCGTTTTGCCTGCGTTTGCGGTCGCCCTACTGGGGGCGCCGATGGGCGCGATCGGCTGGGTTCCGGCCTGGGCTCTGCTGGTGGCGGTGTCGTTGCGCGACGACGTTGCCGAGGTCGCAATTCCCGCGCGCCTCGCGACCCACATCGCATGCGCGCTGTGGTTTGCCTGCTGGATCGTCCCCGCGGGCGACGCGGAGCTCGTGGTCCGGGCCTCGCGGGTGTTCGGTGTCGCGCTGGTCGTGGCGTGGTCGCTCAATCTCTACAACTTCATGGACGGCAGCGACGGGCTGGCCGCACTGATGACGGTCGTCGGCTTCGCGGCCTACGGGGTCGCCGGTTTCGCATTGCCGACGCAAAGCATGATCGCGTTTGCGGTGGCCGCCGCAACGCTGCCATTGTTCGTGGTCAATCGGCCGCCGGCGCGCATCTTCATGGGCGACGTGGGCGCGGTGCCCATCGGCTTCCTCGCGGCCGCGCTCGGGGTGGCGGGGGTGGTCCATGACCTGTGGCCGGCATGGTTCCCGGTGCTTGTGTTTCTGCCTTTCATTGCCGATGCTTCGCTCACGCTGCTGCGGCGGGCCTGGGCGGGCGAGCGCTGGTGGGAAGGACACAAAAGCCACTATTACCAGCGGCTGCACCAGCTGGGCGCGGGACATCGGGGAACGCTGGCAGTTTATGCCGCGCTGATGCTCGGCACGAGCATCAGCGCGGTGATTTGTGCTGAGGTCGCGCCGGCGTGGGGTTGGCGCGTGGTGCTGGTCTGGTGCGCGATTCTGGCGGTTCCGTTCGCGGCAATTGATTATCATTGGCACAGGAAATCCATCGGCCATCCATGAACAACCGCAACCACTGGCGCGCCGTCCTTGCCTTCACCCACGACGTATGTGCGGCGGCGCTCGCATGGACCGCGCTGTACTGGCTCCGCTTCAACCTCGACTTGAAGGAGCCCTATCAGGCCGACATGTGGTGGACGCTGGCCTGGATCCTCCCATTGCAGGCACTGATCTTTCTGGCGCTTGGCCTGTATCGCGGGTTGTGGCGTTTTGCCAGCATGGTCGACCTGCAGCGCATCCTGCTCGCGGCGGGGCTCGGCGCCGTCCTGGTGCCGGTCGTTCTGGTCATGCTGCAATTGCAGGCCGTGGTCCCGCGCAGCGTGCTCATCCTCTATCCGGTGGTGCTGATCTTCCTGATGGCGGGCAGCCGTTTCGCGTACCGCGTCTGGAAGGAGCACCGGCTGTACAGCCCGCTCGAGGCGCTGGGCGAGCCGGTGCTGATCATCGGTGCAGGCGAGGCCGGGGCCAGGCTCGCCAAGGACCTGACGCGCAGCCGGCAATGGCGGGTGGTCGGATTGCTCGACGACAACAAGGCGAAGCAGGGCCGCCTGGTGCGCAACCTGAGCGTGCTGGGCCCGATTGCCGAACTGCCCGCATGGGCTGATCGCTTCGGCGTGCGCAAGGTGATCCTTGCGCTGCCGGCGGCCAATCACGTCGTGCGCCGGCGCGTGGCGGAGATCTGCGCCGCGGCGGGCGTCGAGGCGTTGACCGTGCCTTCCTACGACGACCTGATCAGCGGCCGCCTGGCGCTGACCACGATCCGCAACGTCGAACTGGATGACCTGCTCGGGCGCGACCCCGTGGTGCTCGACAGCGCGGGACTTGGCGAGTGGCTGGGCAATCGCGTCGTGATGGTCACGGGCGCGGGCGGTTCGATCGGCGCCGAGCTGTGCCACCAGATCGCGCGGTTCCGGCCGGCGCGCCTGGTGCTGTTCGACATCTCCGAGGCGGCGCTCTACGAAATCCGGACTGCGCTGACCGATTCGTTCCTGCAGCTGCCGCTGGTTTCGGTCGTGGGTGACGTCAAGCACGTGGCGCTGGTGGAGGATTTGCTGGCGCGCGAGAAGCCCAGCGTGATCTTCCATGCCGGCGCGTACAAGCACGTGCCGCTGATGGAGGAAACCAACGCCTGGCAGGCCGTGCGCAACAACGCCTATGGCACCTGGGTGCTCGCCCGTGCCGCCGTGTCCGCGCGGGTCGAGAAGTTCGTGCTGGTGTCCTCGGACAAGGCCGTCAATCCCACCAACGTGATGGGCGCGACGAAGCGCCTGGCCGAAATCGTCTGCCAGTGCCTGCAGGGCGGCGTCACGCAGTTCGTGCTGGTGCGCTTCGGCAATGTCTTCGGCAGCGCGGGCAGCGTAATTCCGCGTTTTCGCGAGCAGATCGCGCGCGGCGGTCCGGTCACCGTCACCCACCCGGAAATCACCCGCTACTTCATGTCGCTGTCCGAGGCGACGCAGCTCCTGCTGCAGGCCGGGTTGCAGGGCCGTGGGGGCGAGATTCTCGTGCTCGACATGGGCGAGCCCGTGCGCATCGTCGACCTCGCGCGGGACATGATCAAGCTCTCCGGGGCCGACCCCGACAAGATCGCCGTGGTGTTCACGGGACTGCGACCCGGTGAGAAGCTCTTCGAAGAATTGCTCGCGGTCGAGGAGGAAACCAAGCCCACGCCGCACCCGAAGCTGCGCATCGCGCAGGCGCGCGCCGCCAATCACGATGCCGTGGGGCAGATGGTGACGTGGTGCGAAAGCGACCGCGCAGCCGACGATGCGCAGGTGCGCGCGCGGCTCAAGACCTGGATTCCCGAGTACATGCCCCCGGCCGGTGCCCCGGTTGCGTCCATTCCGACGTCGGCGCCGTCCGGCCGGGAGGACACGAAACCGCTGCCGCTGCGCGCGCCGCGCCGGCGCTGAGTCGGTTCCGTCGCCGGGCTAGCGGCCTGCGCGCAGCACCGTCGTGATCCGCCGAGCATCGACCATAGCGGAGCGGCGGATGCCCCATCCGATCAGCATCGCGTTCAGCGCCCAGAATTCCTTGCTGTTCGGTCGCACCAGAAAATCGTCGGTGATGTTCTTCACGAGAAACGAGACCAGCAAGACCAGGCCGACCAGGCCCAGTGTCGCCATCGTCGCGTCGTCCATGCGCAGGAAGCGCCCGTATTGCCAGGCCATGGCGCCGAGCAACGCCACCAGAAGCAGCACGCCGATCGCGCCGGTTTGCAGCCATTGACTCACGAAGATGTTGTGGGCGTGCGCCAGCAGCGGATCGCCGAGTTCGCTGCGCAATTCGTCGCGCAGGATCGACTTGCCGTAGCCGAAGCCAAGCCACGGCCGCTCGCCGATGCGCTGGAACGTGTGCTGCCACAATGCGAACCGGGGGTCGTCGGTGAAGGTTCGTGTCACCGCCGCGCTGGGCGCGAAATCGCTGCGGGCCCGATGACCTACGGCGTCGACGAACAACGCCAGGAGTATCGCCAGCAACAGCGTCAGCACCATGACCCAGCGCCATGGCGCACGACGAAGCCGGCCGCGCCAGCGCCAGGCCGCCAGTACCGCCGCCACGACGAAGCCGACTGCAAAGGCTACCCAGACCATCCGGTTTTCGGTGGCTTTGGCTGCGATCAGCATCAGCACGAAGATAACGCCGGCGGCCAGCAACGGCAGCGGGCGGGCGCCGAATCCGGTTGGGGGCGGTGCGAGCAGCAATGGCAGCAGCGGAACCGCGAGCACTAGGTAGGTCGAGAACGCGCCGGCGCCGCCATGGCGGCGGGAGAGGACGGACTCGAGCCCGTTGCTGCCGTCACCAACGAGCGCCGCGATCGCGAGCACGCTGAGCACGACGCCCACGCCCAGGGTCGCCAGCACCAGCGTCCGCACCGCCAGGCCGGAACGCGCGGCGACGTGGAAAATCAGCATGGTGCAGAGTCCCCAGCCGATCTCGGTACCCAGTTCCGCGGCCGAGAACCCCGGATGAATCGACCACAACAACGATGCCGCTGACCAGCCCGACCAGGCTGCAATGGCCGCCAGCAAAGTCACCGGGGGCAGTGGAATGGCCTCGCCGTCGGAAAAGATGGCACCCAGCACCAGCCATACGGCAAGCGCGAGCGCCATTGCAAACGCCACCGACCGAAAATAGGTGTGGCCGGTCATCACGATCAACACCAGGTAGAGCGCTGCCCAGAACAGCAGGCCGAAGCGCAGCACCGCGAAGGTGGTGGCCCGCCATTGCGCTGCCCGGCCGGGACTGCGCAGCGGGTTGCGGCGCGGTTCAGCCCGCATGAGCCACTTCCGGCGCACCTTGGCGAGCCGCTGCGGCAATCCCGGCGGCAAGCGCGTCCTCGACCTCGGCCACACGCAGCGACCGGACATCGTCCCGGTCGCCGACGAGCGCCTGGTGATGCAGCGCCGGGTTGGGCGACACGCAGCCTTGTTTCAGGATGCCCTGGCGCGGATCCGACCACAGGGAAATCACGTCGAGCGGCTGCTCGCCATCGAGATAGTAGACCGCGGTGAGTATCCCGCTGTCGGGGGCGAGCAGGATCCGGCATCGCACTCGCACCACCGCGAGCAGTTCGAGCAGCGTGGTCCGGCCGCGCAGATCGGTGACATTGGCGCAATCGAAACTCGACGAAGGTGCGTTGCCGAAGAGTATCCAGTGCACGCCGCGCTCCGCGGGAAAGCGTGCAATCAGTTCGCGCCACGACGCGTCGGGCCAGTCCTTGATGTAGCCGTAGTACTGGGCCGTCTCCGAATTGACGTGGGCGCCGATGATGATGCCGCCCCTGTCCGCAATCTCGAAGCGCGCTGCCAGCGCGTCGAGCGAGGGACTCCATGCCAGCCGGGGAGGAAAGGTCGTGCGCTTCCCGTCGAGCCATCTTGTGGGATCCGGGTCAGCGAACACTGCAGGCGCGCCCTGGAAGGCGATACCCTGCGCGCGGGCGACGCGCAACGGGTCAAGCGGCTGGTCGCGCGCGAGGCCGGCCACGACGACGACATCGTCGACGGCGGCCAGCGCCGCCATGTCGGCGAGATCGGGACGCGTGACGAGGACGATGCGGCTGCCCGGAAAGCGTGCCCGGATGCGGGCGAACAGCGGGACGAGACCCAGCGCGATGTCACCCAGGCCGCGGTTCCAGCCGAACACGAACTCGCGCTGGCCCGACCTTTCGGCAAGGGCGAGCGCACGGTCGAAGGGCGTGCCGTACAGTCGGTCCGCGACTGCGCGACGCAGTCGTCGAATGCTGAAGAGGCCACGGGTGCGCAACCTCATCGCGGGGCTCGGGTCCGGATCATCGGTATCAGCGAAAGGGGGCGGGGCGGGGACGCGATGCACATGCGCGGCAGGTGTAATGGACGCGCAACGCGTCCGCAGTGCGCTTGCCTGACGCAACCGGCGAGCAGACACCGGGTGCTCGAAGCGACAGCACAACGGTGGAAGTATAGGCCGTGCGCCGCGCGAGGCGCAACCCAAGGCGCTGCGGATTTCGGGTAGACTTCGCGCCGCGCGACCGCTTCGTTCAGCGCGCAAGTCGCGGCCTTCGAACACTCGCCGCGGGCCTCGTTTCGCACCCCCGCTTGCGCCGGAAAGCGCAACGCTAACGACCCTTCCATGTGCGGCATCGCGGGTTTCGTCAGTTCCAATGCGTTCGCGCCCGGCACGCTGGCGGCGATGACGCGTTCGCTTGCGCATCGCGGACCGGATGGCGAGGGGTTCTGGTCGGCGGGCCCCGCCCATCTTGGACATCGCCGCCTCTCCGTGATCGACATCGAGGGCAGCCCGCAGCCGATGGTTACCGCCGACGGCAACGTCGGTGTCGTCTTCAACGGCGAAATCTACAATTTTCGCGAACTGCGCGCGGAACTTGCCGGTAGTGGCTATGTTTTTCGCACTGCCGGGGACACCGAAGTTCTGCTCGCCGGATGGCTTGCGTGGGGCGAGCGCGTGGTGGAACATCTGCGCGGCATGTTCGCATTTGCATTATGGGATGCGCGAACCCAGGTGTTGTTCATTGCCCGCGATCATCTTGGCGTGAAGCCGCTGCACTACGCCTGGGACGGGCGCACGTTCGTCTTCGGCTCGGAACTGAAGGCCGTGCTGGCCCACCCAGCCGTTGGCACCGACATCGACGCCGGGGCATTGAAGCTCTACCTCGAATGCCAGTTCATTCCGGCGCCGCATTCCATCTACCAGCAGATCAGGAAGCTGCCGCCGGCGCACACGCTGAGGCTCGAGCGCGGAAAGCCCGCCATCGCGCGCTACTGGAGTCCGGACTACACGAACAAGCTCGCGCTGTCGGATGCCGATGCGGAGGCCGCGCTGGAGGCGCAGCTGCGCACCTCCGTTCAGGGCATGCTGGTGGCCGATGTGCCGCTCGGCGCGTTCGTCAGCGGCGGCATCGACTCCGGCCTGATTGCGGCGCTGATGGCGGAACTCACCGGCGGGCCGATCGATACGTTCAACATCGGCTTTGAAGGCGGCGTGGCCGTCAGCGAACATCGCGAGGCCGCCGCCGTCGCGAAGCACATCGGCGCTCGTCATCACGTGCTGATGCTCTCGCCCGATCATGTGCTGGACAGTTTCGACCGGTGGATGGATGTCTTCGACGAGCCCTTCGCCGATCAGGCGGCGCTGCCGACGATGCTGCTCTCGGGCTTCGCGCGGCGCGAGGTGACCGTGGTGCTGACCGGCGAGGGCGCAGACGAGGTCTTCGGCGGCTATTCGAATTATCGCAAGCGCGTGCGGGAAGAGCGCTTCCTGCGCTGGCTTGCGCATCCTGCCTCGCCGCTGCCGGCGCTGGTGCGCGGACTTCCGGTCGCGCTGCGCCGTGATCGGCTGCTGCGCAACATGGTGGAGCCGCTGGAGCGACGCTACCGTACCATTGCCAATGTGTTCGACGTGGAGCAACACCGCGGGCTGTTGAGCCCGGCATTTCTGGCGGCGACGGCAACGGCGCCAGATGTGGGCGACTTCGCCGCCGCAGCCTTCGCGGCAGCGGGTGACGCGCCGTATCTCGACCGCCTGCTGCATGTCGACACGCAATTGTGGTTGCCCGATGATCTCCTCACCAAGGTGGATCGCGCGACGATGACGCATTCGCTCGAGGCCCGCGTGCCGTACCTTGATCATCGCTTCGTCGAGTTCTGCGCGCGGCTCGACCCGATCCAGAAGATCCGCGGCAAGACCCACAAGCACATCCTGAAACGCATCGCCGAGCGGCGCCTGCCGCCCGAGATCGTGCACCGGGGCAAGCAGGGTTTCGTCATGCCGCTGTCGGAGTGGCTCGCTGGCCGCCTTGAAGGCGAGCTGGACCGGCTCCTGGGCGCGCAGGGGCTCGCCCGCCGGGGTCTGTTTGCCGAAGGCGCGCTGCCGCGTTTGCTGGCTGAACATCGCGACGGTCGACGCAATCACGCCGGGCGGCTCTGGGCACTGCTGATCCTCGAGCGCTGGTTTGCGCGCTACGCGCCCGACTGGACATGCCGATGAAGCCGTTGTCCATCCTGCATACCGAGTCGTCGGTCGGGTGGGGCGGACAGGAAATCCGCATCCTCACCGAAATGCAGGGCATGGCGCGGCGTGGCCATCGCGTGCATCTGGTGACCGCGAATTCGGCCGACATCCTGCCCGCGGCGCGCGCGCGCGGGCTCCCGGTTGCCGGACTGCCGATCGAAGCGAAGAAGCTGCCCGGACTCATCGCCGTGCGCGATTGGCTTGGTCGCCACGGACGTGATTTCGACGTGATCAACACGCACAGTTCCACTGATGCGTGGCTGGTGGCGCTGGCACGGATCACGCGCGGCGGGATGCCGCCGGTCGTGCGCACGCGACACGTGTCGACACCGGTGAATACCTCGCGGACCACGCGCTGGCTCTATGCCACGGCGACTGCCGAGATCGTGGTGACCGGCGAGGCGTTGAAGTCCCAGCTCGTGCGCGACAACGGCCTCGATCCTGCGCGGATCACCTCCGTGCGCACCGGCATCGACCTCGCGCACTTCCGGCCGCTTGATCGGGCCGCCGCGCGCGCCGTGCATCGTGTCGACGCACGACCTGCGGTCGCCATCCTGGCCACGCTGCGTGACTGGAAGGGGCACGATGAACTGCTGGATGCCTGGACGCAGTTGCGGGCGCAGGTTCCAGGCTGGCAACTGCTGATCATCGGCGACGGTCCGCGTCGCGCCCATCTCGAGGCGCGGGTCGCAAGCATGGGTTTGTCCGGCGATATCCGGTTCGCCGGCAATCAGGATGACGTGCCGGGGTGGTTCGCCTGCGCGGACATCGCGGTACTGCCATCCTGGGGCGACGAAGGCGTGCCGCAGAGCCTGATGCAGGCGGCGGCGTGCGGCTTGCCGGTGGTGTCGACCACCATCGGCGCGATCAGCGAGGCGGTTCGCGATGGGGAGACCGGCTTCCTGGTGCCGCCGCACGATGTTCCCGCGCTCGTGCAGGCCATGGGGCGGCTGATGAACGATGCGGGCCTGCGCCACCGGATGGGTGCCGCGGCGCAGGCCTATGCGCAGGCCAACTTCGGCATCGACGGCATGCTCGACGGGATGGAACGCGTGTTCGAACGCGTGGCCGGGAGGCCAACCTGATGTGCGGCATCGGTGGTCACTTTGGCCGGCCCACCGGGCCTGATGTTCGTGCACGGATGATGGCGGCGCTTGCCAATCGCGGGCCCGATGCGCAGCACTTGACCACGTTCGCCGCCGACGGCACCCGCCTGCCGGATGCCGCGGTTGCGCCGCACGGCCTGGTGCATGCGCGATTGTCGATCATCGATCCGCGGCCGGAAGCCGACCAGCCGTTCGGCACCGAGGATGGTGCGGTATGGATCTGCTACAACGGCGAAGTCTACGGGTGGAAGGACGACGCCCAGGCGTTGCAGGCGCGCGGCGCGCGCTTTCGCACGCGCTCCGACACCGAATTCATCCTGCGCGGCTACGAGGCATGGGGCATCGAAGGGTTGCTGCCGCGCCTGCGCGGCATGTTTGCCTTTGCGCTGCTGGATTTTCGGACGAAGCGGGTGCACCTTGTTCGCGACCGGCTGGGGTTGAAGCCACTGGTTTACGCGCATCGCGACGGCGCGCTGGCCTTCGGTTCGACCGTGCGCAGCGTACTGCCCTGGCTGCCGCGCGAAGCACGCGGACTGGCGCCGGCCTCCATTGACGCGTACCTGGCGCATCGCTATGTCCCGGCCCCGCGCACGATATTCGCGAACATTGCGCGCTTGCCCAATGGGCATCGCCTTGAATATTCGCTCGACGAGGGCACGCTGGCCGAACATCGCTGGTGGTCGCCGCAGGCGGTGCCCACGGCCGACTACGCGGGCCTGCTCGACGAGGCCATCGAGTTGCGATTGGTGGCCGATCGGCCGCTTGGCATTTTTCTCTCCGGTGGCATCGACTCCGGCACGATCGCCTGCCGCCTTGCCGCCACCGGTCACTCCGGACTCACATCGTTTTCGGCGGCGTTCCCCGGATCTTCGTTCGACGAAAGCACGGAAGCGCGGACCACCGCGGATGCGCTTGGCCTCGCCAACGAGAGCATCGCGGTGCCGACCACGCTGGGGCGCGATTTTGCGCGCATCGTGGCCGCGCTCGACGAACCGTTCGCCGACCCGTCGTCGTTTCCGACCTGGTACCTGGCGCGAGGCACGGTGCCGCATGTCAAGGTGGTGCTGGGTGGCGATGGCGGCGACGAACTCTTTGCCGGCTACAAGCGGATTGGCAAGCACCTGCGCAACGCGTGGCGCGGCAGATTCAGGTTGCCGCTCCCGACGCTGCCCGATGCCCATGCGAAGGGCTGGCGCAAGATCGCCGGCGAATTGTCGCTGTCGTGGGAGGACGCCTATGCGCTGCGGTTCTCGGGGCTTACGCCCAACCAGCGGCGCTTGTTGCAACCGGCCATGCCGGCATTGCCCGCGCACTACTGGCGGGCCCCCGATCTCGCCCCGACAACGCGCGAAGACCGGCTGCTGCGGTGGGACTTTGCCAACTATCTGCCGGAATACGTGCTGCGCAAAGCCGACCTGATGACGATGGCGCATGGCCTGGAACTGAGAGCGCCGCTGCTGGATCATCGCTTCGTCGAAGCCATCATCGCGTTGCCGCCTGCGCAGCGCTTCACCACGCCACCCAAGCACTTTCTGGCCGCATTGGCGCCGGAACTGGACCGCCTCGGCGCCTTCACGCGCAAGAAACGCGGCTTCAACCCGCCACTTCGCGACTGGCTCGACGGCGATCTCGCGGAACGACTGCCGCTGCTCGCTGCGTCGCTCGAAAGCCTGACCGGTGGGCAGATCGTCGCGGCGGGAACCGCGGCGATCGTGGCGGCCTATCGACACACGCCCGGATTGGCCGAGCAGGTGCTGTCGCTCGTGATCCTGGACGAAAGCCTGCGCCAGCTTGCCGCCGAGGCCGCCATTGGCGGGTAGTCGCGGGCCGCTGCGCTTTGCGAGCGTGGCGCTGGCGCTGGCCCGATGGGGCTTCCATCGTCGTCGGCCGCTCGCGCCGCAGCGGATCCTGGTGCTGCATCACTTGCTCCTTGGCGATACGCTGATGCTGACCGCGCTGCTGGCCAAGCTGCGCGCCGTATATCCGTCCGCGACGATCGTGATGACGGCGCCACGCGCGTGTGCACCGTTGTATGCAGCGCGGCCGTTCGGCGTCGTCGCGCACGAATTCGATCCGCGCGATCTCGCGACCTTCTGGCCCCTGCTGCGTCAGCCCCGCTTCGATCTCGCGATTCTCCCGGCCGACAATCGCTGGTCGTGGCTCGCCCGCGCGATCGGCGCCCGCTGGGTCGTCGGGCTGGCGGGCGATCGTCCCGTGCACAAGAACTGGCCGGTCGATGAATTGCTGGCCTACTCGACCGTGCCCACCGCGTTCTGCGAAACTGCGGCCGGGCTGGTTGCGGGGCCACCGCCGCCGGCCTTTGGCGTCGCGGACTGGCGCGCCCCGGCGGCATCCGGGGTGCCGGACTTCGGACCGAACTGCGCCGTGTTGCACGTGGGCGCAAGTTCGCGGTTGAAGCTGTGGCCCCCGGAGCGCTGGCGCGCATTGGCCGGCTGGCTGGAAACTCGCGGCATGCGCGTGGTGTGGAGCGCGGGACCCGGCGAGTCGGCGACCGTCGACGCGATCGATGACGGCTCGGCGCGGGCCCGAATCCTGGGCACGCTGTCGTTGGCCGCGCTCTGGAACGGGCTGGCAGGGGCGCGCCTGCTCGTGTGTCCCGACACCGGCATCGCACATCTCGGCCGGATCGCCGGCGTGCCCACGGTGACGTTGTTCGGTCCGGGTTCGGCGCTGATCTGCGGCCCCGGCGAGTATTTCGCCGCCATGCCGGGGCGTGCGGTGACCGTCGATGCGTTCCCGTGCCGCGACCAGACCATCCAGTTCTTTCGCGAAGTCCCGTGGGCGCGGCGGTGCGAACGTCTCTTCGGCGATGCGCCGGGACAATGCGCACGGCCGCGCTGCATGGAAGCCATCGAGGTCGACGCAGTGCGTACCGCGATCGAAAGTCTTGGCGTGTTCGATGCGTAGCATTGCATCGGCCGCTGGCTGCGATCGGCCACGCAGTGCTGGCATCCGGTGGGCGAGGTTGCGCGAGTATGGCGGTGACCGGCGGTCGTCGCGGCGAGCGGGGGGCCGCGCGGGGCGGTGGAGACGACGGCCGGATGCACGGCAAGGGCAATGGCGATTACGGACCCCTGCCCGTTGCCGTTGCGTTGCGCGAGGCTGAAGCCTCGCCTACGGGCGTATCGCGGCGCCGTCCGGTTTGTCGTTGCGACGTACCACGCATCGCGGCGCCGTCCGATGCGCCGTTGCCACGCACCACGCATCGCGGCGACATCCGGTCTGTCTTTTGCCACGCATAACGCACGGGGCGGGGCGAGCCGCCTGGCGCGGGCGCCTTGGGGCCGCGTGTTCCGGGCGCAGGCGGCAAAAAAGCGGATGGTCGTGTTTTGACCATCCCCTTTTTTTGCTACCCGCGCCTGAACAAACGCTTGCGGCGACGAAGCCCGCGCCAGGCGGCTCGCCCCGTCCCGCCCCCCGCCGAACAGTAGACCCAGCCCCACGACGAAACGTACACCCCGCGCCATCCCCAGGTGAAACGCGCGCCCCGTCACGCCACGACCAGCAAACGACGCCCGGCAACGTCCACCGACGAATACCAGACCAAACTCGCGCCGTGGCTATGAATCGCGCTTCGCGCGCCGATACAGTTCGGGGTTGAGGGTCGGGTCGTTGTACATCTTGAACTGACGGTACACGCGCCAGAACGCGCGCCCATCGCTGGCGCGATCGAGCAGCGTGTCGAGACAGCGTCCGAGATCCCCGCGTTGAGCGTGCAGCCGCTCGAGCTTTGCCGCGCAGGCGGCGCGATGCTCGGCGGTGGCGTCAATGCGCGCGGCCTCATTGCCCATATGCCGCACCTTCAGCGCCAGGATCGACAGGCGGTCGATCATCGCGCCCGCGGTTTCCGAGTTGTGCCACGCATCGGTTCCCGCCGTGACGCCGGCGATCCGCGCGAGAAGGACCTCGTCAATCCGCTCCACCGCATCGTTGCGGCGCTGGTTCAGGCCGTCGATCGCGCGCTTGTTGCCGGCGATGGCCTCTGCCGGCACGTCCACGCGGCGTGCCGCGTCCTCCTGTGCCCAGAGATCACGGTTGCAGCGATGGTTGGTTGCGATCAAGGTCCACAAGTCGTCGGCGGCCATCGGCGCCGGCGAGCCGGCAGCGTCGATCGCGGCGTCATGCCACGCCGTCACCAACGTGGCGCGCACGTTGTCGAACGGATGGCTCACGGCGCTGCGACGAGCGTCGCGTCGGGCTCCTGCAGCGCCGCCGGAGCGAACTGGATGCGGTGGAGGCGCGCGTATACGCCATCGGCCGCAAGCAGCGCGACGTGGGTGCCTGTTTCGGCGATCCGGCCGCCTTCGAGCACCACGATCCGGTCGGCGCCCTCGATCGTCGACAGCCGGTGCGCGATGACGATCGTCGTGCGGCCATGCATCAGCGTTTCGAGCGCCGCCTGTACCTGCCGCTCCGACTCCGAATCGAGCGCCGATGTCGCTTCATCGAGAATCAGCAGCGGCGCATTTTTCAGGATTGCGCGCGCGATCGCGACGCGCTGCCGCTGGCCACCCGAGAGGCGAACGCCATGCTCGCCGACCATCGTGTCGAATCCTTCCGGCATGGCGCGGATGAAGTCGAGCGCATGGGCGGCTGCGGCCGCGCGCTCGACCTCTTCGCGACTGGCGCCCGCCATCGCGCCATAGGCGATATTGGCCGCAACGGTGTCGTTGAACAGCAGCACGTCCTGCGACACCATTGCAATCTGCGCGCGCAGGCTCTTGAGCGTCAGCGTGGTGACGTCGTGGCCGTCGATGAACAGGCGCCCCGCCGTCGGCTCGTAGAACCGGGGCACGAGGTTGACGAGCGACGTCTTGCCGCTGCCGGAGGCACCCACCAGCGCGACCGTTTCGCCGGGTGTCACGGTCAGCGTGATGTCCGACAGTGCTTCGCTTTCATTGCCGCCGTAGCGCAGCGACAATCGCTCGAAGCGCACTTCACCGCGGCACCGATCGAGCGCCACGGTGCCGGTGTCCGCTTCCTCCTCGTGATCGAGGAGGCCGAAGATGCTTTCGGACGCCGCGAGCCCGCGCTGGATCGCCGCGTTGATGCCGGACAGTCCCTTCAGCCGCTCGAGGAGCGTCAGCAGCGCGACCACATAGGACATGAACAAGGCGAAGTCGAAGCGGCCCCCCTCGTTCTGCTGCAGCGCGATCCACACGATCGAACCCACGGCGCAGGCCGCGAAGAACACCGTCAGCGGCGAGCTGGCCGCCGTCGCCGACGATTCCTTGGTCATCGAGTTGCGCAGGTGGTTGGCCGCCGCCACCGCGCGATCGCGTTCATAGTCCTCGCCGCCGAAAATGCGCACCACGCGGTGTCCGTTGATCAGCTCCTCCAGCACCTGCGACATCGACCCCGACCGATCCTGGATATCGCGGGCGATGCGGCGCAGTCGCCGGCTGAAGTACCGGATCACGATGCCGACGATGGGCACCACGATGAACGTCAGCAGCGTCAGCTTCCAGTTGAGCCACATCAGGTATCCGAAGCTGACCGTGATCGTCAGCGTGGACCGGATCGCATTGGTGAGGGCGCCGGAGGCGGCCGAGGCGAGTTGGTGCGCATCGAAGGAAATCTTCGACTGGATCATCCCGGCGGCGTTGGTGTCGTAGTACGGGGTGGGGAGCTTCAGCAGCTTGTCGATCAGTTCGCGGCGCAGGTCGAACACGACCCGGTACCCCGTCCAGCCCATGCCGTACTCGGAGATGTAGGCGCCGACGCCACGCAGCAGGAACACCCCGACGATCGTCAGCGGCAGCCATTTGGTGGCCAGTGGGTCCGGCGATTCGAAATTGCGGACGATCGGGATGACGAGCCATGCCAGCAGCAGGTCGCCGGCGGCGACGATGACCATGCCGAACACGGCCACGCCGAACGCCCAGCGATAGGGCCGGATATAGCGGGCCAGACGGGAGTAAAGGTGAAGGCCCGACTTCGACATGTCTCGGGGGAGTGGGCGCCTGGCGGGCTCTAGCCGGATGCCTCGAGCCGCTGTACGCGCAATGAAAGATCGGCGCCGAGTATAGCGCAGCGCGCGAGGCCCGCCGCGCTCACGCCCGCAGGGCGAGCAGTTCCGTGTACAGCGCCGTCAGGCGTTGCGCCATGGCGTCGGGCGTAAGTGGCCGCACGGCCGCCAGGGCGCCCGCGGCGGCCTCGGCCCGGGCGGCGGGGTCGAGCAGGGCCGCCATCCGCTGGGCGATCGCTTCGATGTCCCGGGCGCCGCAAACCGATCCTGCGCCATGGGCGGTCACGAGTTCACCCGCACCGCAATGATCGCTGGTGACCACCGGAAGCCCGCAGGCCATGGCCTCCAGCACCGCGTTCGACAGCGCGTCGTACAGCGTGGGCAGCGCGAATGCATCCGCGGCACCGTAGTACGGCTTGGGATCCGTCTGCGCGCCGGCAAAGGTCACGCGATCGCCGACGCCCAGGCGCCGTGCCAGCGTCGCATAGCTGGCGGGTGACCGGTCGCGGCCCACGACCAAGAGGTGCGCGCCCGCGGGCAGCCGCGCCAGCGCTTCGATGGCGCGTCCGACCCCCTTGCGCGCATAGCCGGAACCCACCAGCAGGAACACGACCGCATCGGTGGCAATGCCGTGGCGGCGGCGGACCGCCTCGCGATGCCGGGCCAGGGATGGGTTGAACACGGCCGGGTCGATCGCGTTGTAGATGACCGGCAGGCGCTCGCGCGGCAAACCGAAGCGTTCGTGTATCTCGGTTTGCACCATGTGCGAAATGCAGATGACGCGTTGCAGGCGCGGACTGGCAAACAATCGGCGCTCTGCCGCCATCGTGTACCGATGCCAGGGGCTTGCCGCCAGCGCC